>VYCW01000099.1:8601-79269 GCA_009843735.1 Acidimicrobiaceae bacterium
CACCGGCACCCCCAGCTCGGTCTGCACCGAGACCACGATCCCGCCCTTGGCCGAGCCGTCCAGCTTGGTGAGCACCACGCCGGTGACGTTGACCGCCTCGGTGAACTGCCGGGCCTGGGCCAGGCCGTTCTGGCCGGTGGTGGCATCCAGCACCAGGAGAGTCTCGGTGACGACGCCGGACCCCTTCTCGGCCACCCGCCTCACCTTCTGGAGCTCCGACATGAGGTTCTGGGAGGTGTGGAACCTTCCGGCGGTGTCGGCGAGAACCAGGTCGGCTCTCCGGGCGGCGGCCGACTCCACCGCGTCGAACACCACCGACGCGGGGTCGGCCCCCTCCGCGCCCCGCACGATGTGGGCCGACGAGCGCTCCGCCCACATGGCGAGCTGATCGGCGGCCGCGGCCCGGAACGTGTCACCCGCGGCCAGCACCACCAGGGCGCCGCGGTCGCTCTCGCGTTTGGCCAGCTTGCCGATGGTGGTGGTCTTTCCGGTGCCGTTCACGCCCACGAAGAGCCACACCGAAGGGCGCCGGCCGTCATCCCGCCGGGCCAGGGAGCGGTCGAAGCCGCTGAGACGCTCTCGCAGCTCGGCCTGGAGCGCGGCCACCGCCTGCGCGGGCTCGTCGCTTCCGGTGGCGACCCGGGCCCTGGCCGCGCCCACGATCTCCGAGCTGACCGACAGACCGACGTCGGCCCGGATCAGGGCCTCGGTGACCTCGGTCCAGGAGTCCTCGGAGACCGACGGCTTCTCAAGCGCCGAGGCCAGCGAGCCCGCCAGCGCGGTCCTGGCCTTGCCCAGCCGGTCGCGCAGCGAGGGACTGGCCTCGGCCGCGGCTCCAGGGTCGCGCTCGGCCACCCGGTCGATCAGCCTGTCGGCGAGCTGGCCAACGGCCCCGCCGCCACCAGCGTCGGCCTGCGACCGGCGGCGCCGGCGTGCCACTACGACGACAACCGCCACCAGCACGGCGGCGGCCACGGCGGCCAGCAGGACGACGACAGCCGGCGTCATTCGATGGCGTCCAGAACGGCGGTGGCGATGTAGATGTCGCCGCCTCGCCTGACGGTCAGCTCGACGGTCTCGCCCGGCAAGCGCAGCTTCACCGCGGCTGAGAGTTCAAAGATGTCGTACATGGGCTCGGAGTCGATGCTAACGATGACATCGCCTTCCATCAGTCCCGCCTCTTCGGCCGGCGACTCGGGCACGACCTCCATCACGACCACCCCGACGTCCCCGTCCCCGGCCGCCTGGCCGCTGATGCCCAGGTACCCGAGTTCCAGCGACTCCCCGCTCACGATGCGAGTGGCGATCAGCTCCACGGTGTCGCTGGGAACGGCGAACCCGAGCCCGATATTTCCCCCCGAAGTGGTCTGGATCATGGTGTTCATCCCGATGACCCGGCCCTGCCAGTCGGCCAGAGCGCCCCCAGAGTTGCCGCGGTTGATGGCCGCGTCGGTCTGGATCATCTCGATAGGCACCGGCGATTCAGGATCGGCCCCGCCCTGGACCTGGATTCGGACCGCGCTCACGATGCCGGCGGTGACCGTGCCCGTCAGCCCGAGAGGGCTGCCGATGGCCACCGCGAGCTGGCCCACCCTCACCGACGAGGCCGGTGCGAACCGGGCCGCCATAAGGTCCAGTCCCTCGGGGTCGACCCGAACCACAGCCACATCGTGGGCGGTTGACCCCCCGACGATCTCGCCCTCGACGCTGACGCCGTCCGAGAGGACAATGTTGACGCTGGAGGCACCCTCGACAACGTGCTGGTTGGTCACGATGTAGCCGTTATCGGCGTCCCACACGATGCCGGAGCCCAAGCCGAACCCGAACTCGGACGAGGACTCGATTTCCACCAGCACCACCGAGGGGCCGAGGGCCTCGGCCACCGCTACCACCGGCTCCTCGCCGACCGCGGGCGCCGGGTACAGGGGATCAGTCGGCGACGGGAGCGGCGCCGGGGAGGCATCGGCTGGGGACTCCGGAGCCACCTCCTCCGATGACCGGACCTCGCTCGCTCGAGCACCCTCGGCGCCGGCATCCCTCCCGTCGGGGGCGGTGGTGTCCGCGGGAGCCGGTCCGTCGGCGACCGCGGCCTCCTCGGGCGAGGCCAGCCTGATCGAGGGGGCGGGCTGGTCCTGGAGCAAGCCCTCTGAGATGACCCAACCGGTCAACGTCACCATCGTGCCGATCAAGCCGACGAGAACCAGTGCGGCCAACACCCGGAAACCCGGCCCGCGGCGGGCTGGGGCCGGCGTTGGCCTGACACCGTCGGAACCGGCGGCGGGCCTGACGACCGCGGTGGGGCGCCGTCGGGGCGGTGGCGGGGGCGGCAGCGGGCTACCGGACAGAGGCCGGGAAAGCGGCTCAGGCGCGCGTTCAGCACCGCGTCCGTCGGTCGGATCGGCGCTGCTCATGGCACTCGAAGGCTAGGCAGCCGAAGTGAGAGACTCGTGAGAAGGAGGCTACCGAGGCCCCTCAGGCGGCGTCCGAGACTCGTTCCGAGACCACCATCGAGGATCCGCCCGGCTTCATCGACACCCCCTGCAGGCAGTCGGCAGCCTCCATGGTCCGCTTCTGGTGGGTGACGATCACCAGCTGGGCGTCGGAGCGGAACTCGTCCACGAGCTTCAGGAAGCGGTGCAGGTTCACGTCGTCCAGAGCGGCCTCCACCTCGTCCATCACGTAGAACGGCGAGGGTCGGCTGCGGAACACCGCGAACAGGAAGGCCAAGGCGGCCAGCGACCGCTCGCCGCCCGAGAGCAGCGACAGGCGCTTCACGTTCTTTCCCGATGGCTTGGCCGAGATCTCAATGCCGGTGTTGAGCAGGTCGTCGGGGTCGGTGAGGGCCAGCCGTCCCTCGCCTCCCGGGAACAGCGACTCGAACAGCACCTCGAAGTTGGCGGCCACATCGGCGAAGGCCGAGCCGAACACGGTCTTGATCTCGCTGTCGATCGAGCGGATAACCCGGTTGAGGTCCCGCCGGGCGGCGCGGATGTCGTCCAGCTGACCCTTGAGAAGCTCGTGGCGCTCGTACAGCTCGTCGTACTCGGCCAGGGCCAGAGGATTGACCGGACCCATGATGTCCAGCTCCGCGGCCAAGTGGTCGGCCCGCTGCTGGGGCTCGATCCCCTCCTCCAGCGCGGGCAGGGTCACCTCCGCGGCGTCGGCGGGAGAGAGGCCGTAGGTGTCCCGCAGCCGCTCGACGGCTCCCTGAAGCTGGGTCCGGACCTCGGCCTCCTCTATGTCGCGTCGCCCCTCAGCGGCCCGCAGGGCCTCGTAACGACGGTCGGCGTCGGCTGACCGCCGGCGCAGGTCGTCGAGCTCGGCCGCCAGTGCCCGAGCCACCTCGGAGTGCTCGCGGCGGATCTGGCGGATCTCCGTGAGGCCTGCCTCCACCGCGGCGGCTCGCGCCTGCACCGCTCGTCCGAGCGTCTCCAGCACCCTGGACTCGCGCTCCAGTGCGGCCAGGCGGCCCGTCGCAGCCGCCAGGGACGCGTCATGACGGTCCAAACGCTCCTGCAACTCACCGAGGCGAGACTCGAGCATCTGCCTCCGCTGCTGGAGCCCGGCGTCGGTAGCGCCTCGCTCGGCGACCCTCTCCGCCAGCTGGAGGGCGCGCCGGTCTAGTTCGCTGCGAGCCTCCGACGCCTGGCGGCTGCTCTGCCGGGCCATGGCCTCGGCCGCCTCCAATCCGGGAAGGCGGGACTCGATCTCGGCGGTGCGGGCCACCGACTCATCGAAGCGGCGGGAGGTCTCCGCGAGATGGTCCCGCAGTTCGCTGATGGAGTTGTCGAGGTCGCGCCGCTCGGCGTCGAGGCGGCTGATGGCCTCGGTCGCCGATGCGGCCCCCGCCTCGGCCGCGGCCAGGCGCCGGCCGAGCTCATCGGCGCGGTCCCTCCTCTCCGCCAGCTCTGCCCGGGCCTGCTCGCAGGCCGCTCCGGCCCGCTCGCAGGCGTCCAGGGCCGCTCCGGCCTTCTCGGCGGCCTCGGTCAATGCGGGGCCCAGGCCGGCCGCGGAGTGCACGCCCAGCCTCCAGCCCCGGCCGCTCAGCCGGTCACCGGCCGCGGTCACGGCCACCAGATCGGAGGCACCCGTCCAGACGTCGGCCGCGCAACGCCAGTCACCCTCCACCAGCACGACGCCGGCGAGCAGCAGGTCGAGCAGCCTCGCCACGTCGGGATCGGAGGCGCGGACCCGGCCCCTAAGGGGCTCCGAGCGGGTCCCACCGGAGCCCGCGGTGATCGCGGTGGCGGCCGGCGGCTCGGCGGCCCCGCCGATGGCCTCCAGCGCGATCACGGCCGCTCCGGCGTCGTTGGCCTCCAGGCTGTCGAGCACGCGGCGGGCGGCGGCCACATCGCGCACCACCACCGCGCTGATGGTGTCGCCGACGGCGGCCGCGAACGCGGCCTCCAGGCCCTCGTCGACCTCCACGAGGTCGCCGAGCAGGCCGAGAGCACCTCCGGACGCGTCCAGCACCTCATCCGGCACCGGGCCCGCGGACTCCTCGAGGGCCATGGCCAGCGCCTCGCGCCTCGCCGTCCAGTGCCGGAGATCCCCCTCGGCCGAGGTGCTGGCCTGGACCGCGGCCTCCAGCGCGGCGGCGGCCGCCTCGTGAGCGCGGTCGGCCTCCGCGTGCTCGCCGCGCAGGCCGGCGATCTCGGACTCGCTCCGCCCGAGCTCGAGACGGCGCTGATCGGCTCGACCAGCCAGATCCGCCATGCGGTCCTCGGAGTCCTGCAGGCGTTTAGCCAGACGGCTCCGCTCCGACTCGTTGAGGGTGGTCGCCGACCGCAGCGCCGACAGCTCACCCCGGGCCGCGGCCGCTTCGCTCACCTCTTCGGCGCCGAGCGATCCGGCGTCCCCCCACTCAGCATCGAACGCGCTCCGGTCCGCCTCCAGTCGCTCCTGCATCTGCGCCAGCCGGCTCCGGTCGCCGGCCGCGGCGGCGTCCGCCGAGGCGACGTCCTGAAGCTCCCGGCGGGACCGGTCCATCTCGTCTCTCAGTGCGGCGACCAGATCGTGATCGGTGAGGACGGCCCGCTCCCGCTCGAGGCCGCGCTGACGCTCGGCCGCCACCGCAGCCAGCCCGCCCGCCCGGGCTCGCAGCCCCTCTAGGCGGGCCAGCCGCTCAGAATGGTCATCCAAGCCGTGGCGGGCCAACCGCTGCTCGTTCTCGGCCACGCCTGCACCGACCTCCGCGAGCTCGGCCTGCAACTGGGCCTTCTCGGCAGCCCGGGCCTCCCCCACATCCTTGTGGGCGCGCAGCCGCTTCCGCAGCTCGGCGATCTCCTGACCGGCCAGGTACACCCGCAGGGCCTCCAGCTCCGACAGCAAATCGGCATGGCGCCGGGCCGCCTCAGCCTGCTTCTCCAGGGGCCTCAGCCGTCGCCGGACCTCCGAGGTGAGGTCGCTGACGCGGGTAAGGTCGCCGTCGGTGCCCAGCAGGCGGCGCTCGGCCCGCTCCCGCCTCTTGCGGTACTTGAGAACGCCGGCCGCTTCCTCGACCACAGCCCGTCGATCGACAGGGCGAGCGCTGAGCACGGCGTCGACCTGGGTCTGGGACACGATCATGTGCTGCTGGCGTCCGACCCCGGTGTCGGAGAGCAGCTCGACGACGTCGAGGAGCCGGCAGGGGGTGCCGTTCAGCGAGTAGCTCGACTCGCCGTCGCGGAACAGCGTGCGGGTTATGCGCACCTCGCTGGCCGCCGACGCGAGCATGCCGTCGGAGTTGTCGATCGTCAGCGACACCTCGGCCCTACCCAGGGGCGGCTTCCGGTCGGTGCCCGCGAAGATCACGTCGTCCATCCGGGCGGACCGGACCGCGCTCGGTGCTTGAGCGCCGAGGACCCAGGCCACCGCGTCCACGACATTGGACTTGCCGCTGCCGTTGGGGCCGACGACCACGGTCACGCCGGGCTCCAGCCGTATGGTGGCCGACTCGGCGAAGGACTTGAAGCCCTTCAGAGTCAGGGTCTTCAGATACACGCCCGCGACGCTAGTTGGGGCCGCTGTCGACTCCGAGCATCCCCCGGCGGAGCCGGCCGCCCGCTGGCTCCGGTCGTCTCAGGTCAGACCTGGGTGTCGCAGTAGTAGGTCCAGACGCCCCGGAACCGGATGCGCTTGATCGGGGTCCTGGAGCGTTCGCTCAGATCTCCGTGACGGCCCCACACCTTCAGATGGGTGGCGTAGCCGCCCGGCTGACCGAACGGATCCACGAACGGGCGGTCCGGAACCGAGGTGCCGCGGTACTTCACGGCGTCGTGCATCGTGCCGACCAGCGACCGGTGCAGGCGCCGGATCTCCTGGGTGGACAGCGTGCTGCACACCCGGTCGTAGCGCAGCCCGGCCTCGAAGAGGATCTCGTCGGCGTAGATGTCGCCGACGCCCACCACGAACGTGTCGTCGGTCAGCAGAGCCTTGAGCTTGTCGCTTCGCTGCAGCAGCATCCGACCCATCTCGGTCCAGGAGATGGGGGTGGCAACGGGGTCGAGGCCGTAGCCGGCCAACTCCGGCACGGCCGCGTCGAGGTCGTCGTCGGACACCACGAACAGTTGCCCGGTTCCCTCGGTGTCGACGAAGCGAAGCTGGCCGTACTGCGTGAACGAGATCACGACCTCGGTGCCGGCGACCCTGGGGTTCTTGTTGGCGTTGCGGCGGGGTGAGCCCGACGAGCCCAGCGACAGCACCAGCAGCTGCTCCGTGCTTAGCTCGATCACGAGATACAGGCCCACCCGCCTGACGTCGACGATCTTCGCTCCCTCCAGCTGGGACGTGAACGCCTTGCGGGTGTGGTAACGGCGCAGGCACTTCATGCTGGCGGCCTCGGCCGCCTTGACCTTGCGGCCGATTATCTCCCGCTCGAGGTCCCGCCTGATGGTCTCCACCTCGGGAAGCTCGAAGTCGAGAGTGTGGGCGCGGGAGGAGCTCATGGTCGGACCTCGACTGGTGAACGGGATTCGAGAATCATGACGGGAACTTGGCCGTGAGGGAGGCGTAGGCGACCTCGGCCGCCCGCTGCTCGGCGTCCTTCTTCGTGCTGCCCGCGCCCACTCCGGCCTCGTCGCCGGCCCACACCTCGGCGCGGAACCGACGATGGTGCGCCGGGCCGCTGGTGGTCACTTCGTAGGAGGGGGGATCCAGACCGAGGCGGGCAGCCAGCTCCTGCAGCCTGGTCTTGAAGTCGGCGTGCCCGGGAGAGCTCGCCACTGCGTCCAGCCGGTCGCCGAGCAGCCGTCCGACCGCGTCGTCTGCCGCGCCGATGCCCCCATCGAGATAGACCGCACCGATTACGGCCTCCACCGCGTCGGCCAGGATCGACGGCTTGGCCCGGCCACCGGAGACGTGCTCCCCCCGGCCGAGGCGCAACTGCTCGCCCAGCCCCACCGACCGGCCGACCTCGGCCAGGGTGGCCGAGTTCACGAGCGAGGCGCGGGCCTTGGCCAGATCGCCCTCGGCCCAGTCCCCGAAGCGCTCGTACAGCCTCCCGGTCACGACCAGGCTCAGCACGGCGTCACCCAGGAACTCCAGCCGCTCGTTCGAGGAGGACCCGGAGTGCTCCGCACACCAGGATCGGTGCGTCAGGGCCAACTCCAGCAGGGCAGGGTCGTTGAATCGATGACCCAGCCGGTCCATGAGCACCGAGGCGCCCGCCGGGGCGGTCTGGACCGTCAACCGAGCTTCGCCACGACGTAGTCGACGGCGTCGCGCACCGACCGCAGGTCCTCCAGGTCCTCGTCCTCGATGCGGAAGCCGACGGCGCGCTCGGCCAACTCCTCCTCGATGCCCTCGACGAGCTCGATCAGCGCCAACGAGTCGGCGTCGAGGTCGTCGGCGAAGGAGGCTCCCTCAGCGATGTCCGAGGGCTCTATCTCGAGGATGTCCGCGAGCCGGTCGCGAATGAGCGCCAGAACCTCGTCTCGTCCCATGGGCGAGTGCTCCACATGTGTCTCTGCGGGCATCGGCGCCTCCGTGCGGGGATATCGATCGATGCAGTCCGACAACCCTACCGGCGCGTCCGAGGAGGCCACCCCGGATGGATGTGGGGCTATCGGCGGGCGACGGCCGCGATGTGTTCCACCATGCCCGCGGCGACCATCTCGCGGGCCACCCCTATGGCGTTCATGATTGCAGCCGCGCTGCTGGCACCGTGAGAGATCACGCAAACGCCCCGTACTCCGAGCAGCAGCGCCCCCCCGACTCCATCGGGGTGAAGCTCCCGCGCCATCTCGTCGAGGGCGGGGGCCAGCATCTGTCCCGCCTCCCGCGAGATGTCGTCGGTGTCGATGGCCACCAGCATCCGGCCGAACAGCGCCCGCAGAGCACCCTCGAGGGCCTTGAGGGTCACGTTCCCGGTGAACCCGTCGGTCACCACCACGTCGATGTCGGGCGTCATGATGTCGCGACCCTCGACGTTGCCGACCCACTCCGCACCGACATCTCTGGCCCAGCCGCCGTCGGCGAGCCGCTTGAACACCGCCTTGGTGAAGTCGTTGCCCTTGCCGGCCTCCTCGCCGATCGACAGCAGGCCGACGCGGGGGCGCTCGATGCCGAAGCGGTCGCGGGCATAGACGGAGCCCATCCGGGCGAACTGCACGAGCCATTCGGGACGGCACTCGGCGTTGGCGCCCGAGTCGAGCATCGTTGTGGGGCTGGACCCGGGAGTGGGGATCGGCGTTGCGATAGCGGGACGGGTGATTCCCCGAATCCGCCCCATGCGCAACAGCGCCGAGCCCATCGCAGCACCCGTGTTCCCGGCGGACACCATGGCCGAGGCCCGCCCGTCGCGGACAGCCTCAGCCGCCCTCACCAGCGACGAGTCCTTCATCGTGCGGACGCTCGAGCCCGGCTCGGCGTCCATGGGAATCACCTCGGAGGCTTCGATCACCTCCAGCCCGCCGGTGTCGCCGATCTCGTCCGGTCGCCCCACCAGCACCACCGGGATCCCGAGCTCGTCCGCGGCGCGCCGGGCCCCGGCCACAATCTCGGCGGGGGCCCGGTCGCCCCCCATCGCGTCAACGGCTACCGGTTCCATGTCTCGTTCAGACCGTTCAACGTCGACAAAGGTTCCATAGACGATCCGGGCGATGAACCCCGGGGCCTCGATCGAGCTATTCGACGTCTATGGCCTGCCGGTCGCGGTACCAGCCGCAGTTGCCGCACACGCGGTGGGGTCGCTTGACCGCTCCGCACCGGTTGCAGGCGCTGCGCCCGCCCGGGCGGATGCGCCATGCAGAGGCCCGCCGGCTGCGGCCCTTGGCCTTGGAGGTCTTCTTCTTGGGAACAGCCATGGGTTCTTCGACCTTCGACGCGAGACCGGCACGATTGCGGCCTGCGATCCTACCGGCGAGCTGACCGCCCTACACGTCGGCGTCGTCGGGCTGTGCGGCGGCCGGACCGGTCGGGAAACGGTCCGGCACCGGACCCGCGCAGTCCAGCGAGCACAGCGGCGCCAGCGGCAGGGCCAGGATCGCGGTCTCACGCACGGCAGGACCCACGTCAATGCGCTGATCGACGATCGGCCAGGTCTCACCATCGGTGGGCTCCCACTCGAACACCTCCCGCAATGCGGTGTCGATCGGGCCGCGCACCTCCTCGAGGCACCGGCGGCACTCGGCCGCCCACTCGCCCGTGACCCGACCGGCGGCAACGAATGAGCTGCCGGCGGCGGTCACCTCCAGATCGAGGTCGATCGCTCCGTCCACGACATGGGCGCCGTGCACGCCGGCGTCGTCGAGCACCCATCGCCGCCGGAGCGGAATGCGGTCGACCGAGACACCCTGGAGCCGGACGCAGTCGACGATCAGCTTGTTGGCCACGGCTTCTGATTCAGCCCACGTCCTGATCGAACACGTCGTCGTCGACTGGAGGTCTCGGTGCGGGCGCCTCGGGCCTGGGCAACTGGGTGTCCTGCAGCCGCTGGCGTCCCGTCGTCACCGTGTTGAGGGTCTTGTGCAGCATCGCCTCGAAGGTGGCCAGGCGCTGGTCGCACCAGTCCTCGGTCTCCAGCTTCATGCGGCCGGCCCGCTCCTCGGCCTCCGACAATGTGCGCCGGGCCCGCAGCTCCGCGGCCTTGACCACCTCGCTGCGCTGCACCATCTGCTCGGCCCGGGCCCGGGCTGCGGCGATTATCTCCTCGCCTTCCCGCTGGGTGCGCAGACGCATGTCGTCACGTTCCTTGAGCATCCAGCGAGCGGCCCGCAACTCCTCGGGGAGTGCTGTGAACGCCCTCTGGAGGATCCCCAGCAGCTCCTCACCATTGATCATCACCGAGGTGGAGAACGGCATGGGCCGCGACCGCTCCACGATGCGGATGGCCTGCCCCAGCAGCTGCTCGACGGCCAGCCGGCGGGCCTCCGAGGAACTCTCGGCCTGGCCGGAGCCGGACTGCGGGACGGGACTTCCGGCGGAGCTCATCTCTCCTGCTCAAGACGGCTCACCAGCCGCTCACGCACCGGCGCGGGCACCATCGACGACACATCCCCGCCGAGGCGAACAACCTCGCGGATCAGCTTCGAGGCGACGAACGACCGCTTGCTGGCCGACGGGATGAAGACCGTCTGCACGCCCGCGAGTGCGTGGTTCATCTGCGCCATCTGCAGTTCGTTCTCGAAGTCCGACACTGCCCGCAGCCCCTTCACGATGAAGTCGGCGTCGAGGTCGCGGGCCAGACTGACGACCAGGTTGGAGAACATCGCGACCGAGACGTTGGGGAGGTGAGCGCAGCACTCCTTGATCATCTGCTCGCGCTCGTCGAGGCTGAACATGCCCTCCCCCTTCTGGGGATTCCGCATGGCCGCGACGACGACCTCGTCGAACAGTCCGGAGATGGTCTCGATGATTTCGAGATGGCCGTAGTGGATCGGGTCGAAGGATCCGGGGTACAGCACACGGGTCACTGATGGCTCCCTATCCGCTCGGCCTCTGGGCAGCTTGTGCGAACGTCACCACGGTACCGCCGTGACGCTTGTGATGGTGGATGGCGAAGCCGGGCCCCACGTCGACGGGGCGATCCGACTCGGCCACGACCAGTTCGGCCGGAACCCGCGACAGCAGGTCGGGCCAGTCATCGAAGGCGTAGGGCGGGTCCACGAGGGCCACATCGAAGCGAGGGCCGCGAGCCAGCCGGATGAGGGCGGCGTCCGCGTCGACGACCATGACGGCGGCCCGGTCGGCCAGACGGGTGAGTTCCAGGTTGTCCCGCAGCAAGCCGGCCACAGCCGGGTCGTTCTCGACGAACACCGCCTCGGCCGCGCCCCGACTCAGCGCCTCGATGCCCATAGCGCCGGTCCCGGCGAACAGGTCGAGCACCCGCGCCCCCTCGACGGCGTTGAGCGAGTAGAGCGAGTTGAACACAGCCTCGCGCACCCGGTTCGGCGTGGGTCGGCTGGCGTCGGTGGGAGGCGACGCCAGCCGCCGGCCCTTGGCCGTTCCCGCCACGACGCGAATGCTCACAAGCGCCGTCTAACTCTTCAGCAGGTACTCGGCGTCGGTGTCGCCGAGCAGCAGTTCGATCTCGTCGGCCAGATCCCGGTGGCCTTGCAGGTCGGGGTCGGCGTCGAGCATCTCGATGGCGACGTCGCGGGCTATGGCCACCCACTCCTTGTCCCGGCGCAGCGAGGCCAGCCGCAGGTCGTTGCGACCCTTCTGGCGCTCACCCATGATGGTGCCCTCGCCCCGCAGATCGAGGTCGGCCTCGGCCAGCTCGAAGCCGTCGTTGGAGGCCACCACCGCCTCCAGCCGGGCCGCGGCGTCCGCAGTGACGGCCTCGCCCAGCAGGTGGCAGCTGGACGCGAGGTGGGAGCGGCCCACCCGACCCCGCAACTGGTGGAGCTGCGCTATGCCGAACCGGCCCGCGTCGACAATGACCATGACGGTCGCGTTGGGCACGTCCACGCCGACCTCGATGACGGTTGTGGCCACCAGCACGTCCAGGCGGCCGGACCGGAACAACTCCATGGTCGCCTCCTTCTCCGCGGAAGAGACCCGTCCGTGAAGGAGACCGACCCGCAGGCCCGCAAGCTCGCCGCCGTCGCCGGTCAGGCCCTCGTGCGTCTCGATGACCGAGCGAACATCGAGGACCTCGGACTCCTCGATGACAGGACACACCACATAGGCCTGGCGGCCTTCGGAGACGGCAGCCCGAACCTCCGCCCAGACCTGGGCCTCCTCCAACGGGCCGCGCGCCCAGGAGGTGACCACCGGCAAGCGGCCCTCCGGCAGCTCGTCGAGCACCGACACGTCCAGGTCGCCGTAGACAGTCATGGCCGCGGTGCGGGGAATGGGCGTGGCCGTCATCACCAGCAGGTCGGGCAGCACCGAGCCGGGCCCACGATCCCGCAGCACCGCCCGTTGCTCGACCCCGAAGCGGTGCTGCTCGTCGATCACCACCACGCCTAGGCTCCGGTACTCGAGGCCCTCGGAGATCAGCGCGTGGGTGCCGACCACGATGTCGACGTCGCCGGTGGCGAGCCCCGCGTGGGTCCGGCGCCGGTCGGCTGCGCCCCGGCTCCCCGACAGCAGCTCGACCTTGAGGGGCCGCTCCCCTCCCAGCCGCCTCTCGTCGGGCACTGTCAGGTCGTCGAGGAGCGTGAGCATCGTGTCGAAGTGCTGTTCGGCCAGCACCTCTGTGGGCGCCATCAAAGCCCCTTGGAAGCCACCCTGCACCGCGGTCAGCAGCGCGCACAGGGCCACCACCGTCTTGCCCGCGCCCACGTCGCCCTGCATGAGCCGGTGCATGGGGTACGGCTGGGCCAGGTCGCCGGTGATCTCGTCGATGACTCGCTGCTGGGCGACGGTAAGGGGGAACGGCAGGCGGGACAGGAACCGATCGACCAACTCGCCCCCGGTGGCATGGGACAGGCCGGCCGTATTCCGCTCGAGCCGGCGCTTGCGCCTGACCAGCTCGAGCTGCACCCGTAGGAGCTCGTCGAACATCAGGCGACGCCGAGCCTCGCCCGATTCTGCCATCGAGTCGGGCCGGTGGATCCCGTCGAGCGCGGTGTGCCGGCCCACGAAGTCGAACCTCAGAAGTACGGCCGTAGGAACAGGATCGGCAATCCCGCGATCCTGGCAGCGGTTGAGGGCCTGCTCGACGAACTTGGCGATCTCCCATGTGCTCACGCTCGCCTTCTCCGATTGCGGGTACACGGGAAAGAAGCGACCGGTGCGGTCCCCGACCAGATCAACCACCGGGTTCGTCATCTGGAGCGCGCCCCGATACAGCGTCGGACGACCGTGGACGACTACGTGGCGGCCCGGTTGCAGGCTGTTCTCCTGCCAGGGCTGATTGAAGAAGGTGAGCTTGAGCCGGCCGGTCTCGTCGGAGATGACCACTTCGACCAGTGTGCGGCGCTGCTTGATGCGCCTCGACGAGCTTCGCTGCACACAGCCCTCCACGAAGACCTCCTCGCCTTGGGCGAGCTCCGCGATGCGGGCCTGCTTGGTGCGGTCGATGTAGCGACGCGGGTAGTGCTGCAGTAGGTCCAGCACCGAGTTGATCTCCATCTCAGTGAGCGAGGAGGCCCGCTTGCGGCCCACATTTCGCAGACGGGTGATGTCGATGTCGTGGAGGTCCCGAAGGGTTAGGGGCGGATCGCCGGCCGGCATCACTCCAGACCGAAATAGTAGGGGTACAGGGGCTGGCCGCCTTCGGTCACGTCGACCTCCACGTCAGGGTGATTCTCACCGACATGCGCCACGATCGCTTCGGTGGCGGCCTCATCGGAGTCGGCGCCGGTGAGCACGGTGAGGAGTTCGTGATCATCGTCGATGATGGCACTGAGCAGCACGGTCGCGGCCGCGGCAGGATCGGACTCGACGGCCATGATCCCGTCGGGGCCGATGCCGAGCCAGTCCCCGGTGCTGATGGGCCCGGCCGAGCTGGTGGCGTCCCGCACCGCCTGGGTGACCTCGGCCGCGGTCACCGCGGCGGCGGCCTCGGCCATCCCGGCGACGTTGTCGGCCGCGGTGGCGTCCACCGAGAAGGCCATCAGGCTGGAGATGCCCTCGACAACGCTGCGGGTGGGCACGACGCCGACCGTGCGCTCAGTCTCGCCGTCGACCTGCTCGGCCACCGGGATGATGTTCTTGTTGTTGGGCAGCACCACCACATGCCCGCTGGGCAGCGAGTCGACGGCAGCCAGCAGCTCGGCGGTGGAGGGGTTCATCGACTGCCCACCGGCGACGACGCGACTCACCCCCATCGATGTCAGGATGGCCTCCACCCCCTCACCGGCGCCGACCGCCACCACCGAGCAGCGGTCGGCCTCGGTAATCGCCGCCGGCGCCAGCGACGATCCGCCCTCGTCGGCGGCCCCGGCGGGCTCCAGGAACGACTCCGAGTGCTCGGCGGCCTGGTCGAGCAGGTCGGTGACCTGGATCCGGTGGGGTCGCCCGACCGCGATCCCGGCTTCGATGGCGGCCCCGATGTCGTCGGTGTGGATGTGGCAGTTCCAGATGCCGTCGCCGCCCACCACCACGATGGAGTCTCCGACCTCGGTCCAGGCCTGCTTGAACCCGTCCACCGAGGAGTCGGGCGCGTCGAGCAGGAACATCACCTCGTAGCGGAGATCGGCGATGGAGGACTCCTCGACGTCGGTCGCCGCGCCGGCCGAAGTGATCGGCGCGGGGCCGGCGGCAGCCTCGGGCGGGACGGGCATGGGCCGGCCGTCCAGCTCGGTCAGGCAGGCGTCGAGCAGCAGCAGCAATCCGGCCCCGCCAGCGTCGACCACGCCAGCCTCGGCCAGGACGGCCAGCATCTCGGGGGTGCGGTCGAGGGCGTCGTATCCCTGGTCGCGGGCCGCGTCGAGAACCTCCACCAGTCCTCCTCCGGCCTCGGCCGCAGCCCGGGCCGAGTCCGACGCCTCCCGTATGACGGTGAGGATCGTGCCCTCCACGGGGCGGGCCACCGCGGTGTAGGCGCCCTCGCTGGCCGCGGTCAGCGCCCGGGCCACGACCGGGGCGTCGGGGTCCTGGCCGGCGGAGGCCGCGTCCCGGAGCACGCCGGAGAAGCCCCTGAGGATCTGGGCCAGGATGACCCCGGAGTTGCCCCGGGCCCCCATGAGCGCCCCATGGGCGACGGCCTGGCACAGCGGCTCCAGCTGGTCGTCGACGCCGTCGAGCCCCTCGGTCACGGACCGGATCGTGAGGGTCATGTTAGTGCCGGTGTCGCCGTCGGGGACCGGGTACACGTTCAGGTTGTCGATGACCTCGCGATGCTCCGACAGGGCATCGTGAAAGCCGACGATGACGCGGCGCAGCACGGCCGCGTCGAGAGTGAGCGGTGCCATGGCGCCGATGATACCCACCCGCGGCAGTGCGACTGGAAGCCTGCGATACCCTTGGACGCCGTGCAGGGCGTCATCAAGAGCTACGACCCCTTGACCGGTGACGGTGTTCTGGTCAACGAGGCCGACCTCGCCGATGTGGACCTCGCCGACGACGCTCTGGAGGGCTCGGTCTTCCGGATGCTGCGCCAGGGCCAGCGAGTGCAGTTCGATCTCGACGGCGACGGCAGGGCCACCCGGCTGCGTCTGGGCTCGGAGGTCGACATGGGAACACCCACGCTCTAGCCCAGCCTCCTGGCAACCGGCCCGCCGGCCGGGTCGTCACATCGCGGCGGCTATCCCCATCTGGGCGTATCCCTGCTCGCGGTAGTTGGCCCGGAACATGTCCCGGAGCCGGCGCGCCGCCGCGTCGTAGGCGTCCGGAACCTCCCACGTGCTGCCCGGATCGAGGATCCCGTCGTCCACGCCCTCGCACGACACGGGCATTCTCAGCCCCAAGATGGGATGGATGCGGGTGTCGACGTCGTCGAACTCCCCCGACAGGGCGGCGTCGAGGAGCCGGCGAGTCACGGACAGCGACATGCGCTTGCCGGAGCCGTAGGCGCCGCCCGACCAGCCGGTGTTCAGCAGCACGCAGCGGGCCTGGTGCTCGTGCATGCGCTGCTTGAGCAGCCGGGCGTAGACGTCGGGCTTGCGGGCCATAAATGGCGCCCCGAAGCAAGGCGAGAACGTGGCCGCGGGCTCGGTGACGTCCACCTCGGTGCCGGCCAGCTTGGCGGTGAACCCCATGACGAAGTGGTACATCACCTCCTCAGGGTCGAGGATCGCCACCGGCGGCAGCACCCCGAAGGCGTCGGCGGTGAGCAGAACGATGGTCGTCGGGTGCGGCCCCTGATGGCCGGGGGCAACGTGGGGATTGCACTCCAGCGGGTAGGCGAAGCGGGTGTTCTCAGTGATCGACCGGTCCCGCAGATCCAGATCCTGGGGATGGGTGTCAGCCAGGTTCCGGCCGTAGAGGGGCGGGACGTTCTCGATCAGCGTTCCCTTCATCGACAGAGCCGCGGCGATGACCGGCTCGGCCTGCTTGTCGAGGTCGATCAGCTTGGCGTAGCAGCCGGCCTCGTAGTTGGCGATCCCGGCGTCGGTCCAGATGTGCTCGTCGTCGCCGATGAGATCGCGGTCGGGATCGGCCGACAGGGTGGTCTTGCCCGTGCCCGACAGCCCGAAGAGGATGGCACTGTCCCCGCCGGAGCCGACGTTGGCTGAGCAGTGCATGGAGAGCTGCCCCTTGCCGGGCTTCACGAAGTTCATCACCGTGAACATGGTCTTCTTGTTGACGCCGCAGTAGTCGGCCCGCCCCAGCACCAGAGCCAGGCGGCGCTCCATGTCGATGATCACCGCCCGCTGCGCGAGGGTGCCGTCACGGTCGGGGCTGCAGCGGAACGACGGCACGTTGAGCAGCGTCCATCCGTGCTCCCGGTGCTTCTCGGTGCCGTTGAGGCGAGCCGGCAGCATGATGTTGCAGAAGTAGGCGTGGGTGGCGTACTCGCCCACGAACCGGCAGGGCTCGGCGAAGTCGGGGTCGGCACCGCAGTACACGTCGGTCACGTAGAGCCGGGCCCGCCGCTCGTTCAGGTGAGCTGCGACCCGTTCCACCAGCGGGTCGAACGCGGCCGCCTCGAAGCGAGCGAAGCCGTCCTTCCACCACACCTCGTCACTGATCGACGGGCGGTCCACGCAGAAGGTGTCGTGCACCGGACGGCCCGTGCAGGACGGATCCGAGTAGAAGATGAGCGGGCCGTCGGAGCCCAGGACGGTGCCGTGGGCCTTGTGCTCGTTGTCGGGCCCGCCGGGGCGCACCCGACCCAGATCGCCCTCGATGGCGGCCGTGAACAACTCGTCCTGGGACAGGCCGTAGCGAAGGTCGACGCTCGTGAGCCCGAGGTCGGCGTAGAGGTCTGCAGCTACATCGGCAGCGGTGACAATGGTGGTCATAGACATGCTCAATCCGGCGCTTTCGGCGTGCGGACGGTAACCGGCCACATGCTCCAACGCTCACGCGGGCCGACCCCTGCGTTTGTAGCCGACACGACCGGCCGCGCCGCGGATGGGCATGACCGGCCCGCTGCCCGGCCGGCGAGCCCGACTCAGCCGAAGGAGTCCAGGATCATCGCCCGGATTCCGAGACCCATCAGGAACAGCCCGGTGCAGCCGTACAGCAGGCAGACACGGTCGCGGAGCTGGTGGCGGTAGCTGTAGGCAATACCGACCGCGACCAGCGTCGAGAACCCGTACAGGGCGTGAAGGTCACCGGCGTCGCGCCCCTCCGCGGCCATGAGCCACGTTCCGAGCCCGGCCTGGACGAACACGGTTGCCTGCGCCACCGCGGTGGACACCCACAGGGCGCGGCCCCTCAGCCGGGGGCGCCGGTGGGCCCCCAGCGCCCACAGCCCGACCAGCGCGTTGGACACGACCACAACCCAGGAGAACCAGTCGTGGACTCCGCCCACCGCGGAAGCGGGCTCCACGACGCTCACGATTCGGGCGCAGGGTCTGACCGCGCCTCGAGCGCCGCGAACAGGTCGGTGGCCGGAGGGTCGGCGGCGGACTGGCCCCGCCGGATGAACCACTCGGTGCCGAAGGCCAGCTCGAAGGCCTCATCCGGGAGCGACACCATGAACGAGTCGGAGGGGATCTGGGAGGCGTGGGCCCGGAAAGCGGCCCGCTTGCAGTCGAGGGTCGCACTCACATCGATGTAGTGGGTGACTCGAGCGCCCTCCACTCCGATGGAGCCCTCGTCGAGCTCGGCTTCGAACTCTGACTGGTCCTGGTCGCCGGAGAGATCGAAGCCGGCCTCCGCGGCCAGCCGCATGAGCTCCTTCATCGAGTCACGGAAGTGGTCGCGGTGCAGCGTCGCCTCGTAGACCAACCCGACGCCGGCCAGTTCGGCCGCCCGCACCCCCACCCGGTGGACCATCACGTGGTCGGGGTGCCCGTACGTGCCGTTGGAGTCGTAGCAGGTGATCAAGTCGGCCTGCTCCTGCGTCAGGATCGCGGCCAGGCGCCCGGCGGCCTCCTCGAGGTCGGCCTGCCAGAAGCAGTTGGGATCCTCATTGGCGGGGTCGTCCCGCATGCCCGAGTCGCCGTAGCCGAGCATCACAAGCCGGTGCACGCCAAGCAGGTCGGCCGCGGCCTGAAGCTCAACCGCCCGGATGGCCGCGAGCTCTTCGGCGGTCGGCGACTCCGAGCCGTCCAGGCCCGGCGTCTCACCCCGCGATCCGTCGGTGGCGCAAACCAGCACCACCCGGTGGCCGGCCCGGGAGGCCAGCAGCATCGTCCCGCCGGTGGAGAGGGCCTCGTCGTCTGGGTGGGCGTGGAAGAAGACGGCCGTCGCCATCAGGCGACAGCTCCAACCTCACGCAGGGCGTCGATCGCGTCCGCTTCGAGGCCCAGCTCACTCAGCAGCTCGTCGGTGTGCTGGCCAGCGTGGGGCGGGGGGCGCCGGATCGCCCCGGGCGTTCGGCTGTACCGGGGAGCCGCGGTCGGCTGGACCACCCCGGCCACCTCAGTGAACGTTCCCCGCTCCTGGTTGTGGGCGTGCTCGGGCGCCTCGGCCAGCGACAGGACCGGGGCGAAGCAGGTGTCCGTCCCCTCCAGCAGGTCGCACCACTCGTCGCGGGTTCGCTGGCGGACCACCGCCGCCAGCTGCTCCTTCAGTTCGGGCCAGCGGGTGCGATCCATCTGGTTGTCCCATTCGGGACCGTGCAGCCCGAGCCGCTCCCGCAGCTCCGCATAGAACTGGGGCTCGATCGGTCCCAGCGAGACGTAGCGCCCGTCGGCGGTCTCGTACACGTTGTAGAAGTGGGCGCCGGTGTCGAGCATGTTGGTGCCCCGCTCCTCGGACCAGAATCCCGAGCCGGCCATCCCGTAGAAGGCCGTCATCAGCGAGGCCGCCCCGTCGACCATGGCCGCGTCCACCACCTGGCCCCGGCCCGAGTCTCGGGCCTCCAGCAGGGCGCACACCATTCCGAAGGCTAGGTACATGCCGCCGCCCCCGAAGTCGCCGACGAGGTTGAGCGGCGGCACCGGGGCTTCGCCCTGGCGGCCGATGCCGTGCAACGCGCCGGCCAGCGCGATGTAGTTCAGGTCGTGGCCCGCGGATGAGGCGTAGGGGCCCTCCTGGCCCCACCCGGTCATCCGGCCGTAGACCAGGCGAGGGTTGCGGTTCAGGCAGTCCTGGGGCCCGATCCCGAGCCGCTCGGCCACACCGGGCCGGAATCCCTCCAGCAGGGCGTCGGCTCCCTCGACCAGCGACATCACGACCTCGACCCCCTCGGGAGACTTGAGGTCCACGCCGACCGAGCGCCTTCCCCGGTTGAGCAGGTCCCGCGGCGGGTGGTCGGGGTCGCCGCCGCGCACCGCCGAGGCCCGGTCGACCCGGACCACATCGGCGCCCATGTCGGCCAGCATCATGGCGCAGAACGGACCCGGTCCGATGCCCGCGATCTCGATGACCCGTATTCCCGTCAGCGGTCCCATGCCGTCCCCTATCCGCTCGGCCTCTCCGGCGAGACAGTGTACGGGCGGGCCTGCGAGCGTCCGGGGGCGCCGTGAGAGGCGCTCACCAGGAGACGCGGGCCGACAACGCGGTCACGGCGCTGATGATGGGGGCCCACACCTGGGGCGGCAGCTCGTGGCCCATGCCCTCGATCTCCAGGTACTGCGCGCCCGGGATCACCTCCGCGGTCCGCCGGCCCGCGTCGGGGCCGATCAGCGTGTCGATGCCGCCGTGGACCACCAGCGCCGGCACGTCGAGCCCGCCCAGCGCCCCGGCCCGGCTGCCGCTGCGGGCCGCGGCCTTGAACTGGCGCTGCGACGCCCCCGGGTGCCACGCCCGCCGGTAGCTGCGCTCCAGGTACTGGCGCTCGGCCTCCTCGTTGCGCCACTCCGGGTTGGACCAGACGCGGTAGCCGGCCAGGTCGGCCTCGATCTGGGCGTCGATGGTCGCGGCGGGTGGCGCGGTCAGGGCGGCAAGCGCCTCAGGAGTGGGATCACCGACGCCGGGATCGCCGGTGTGCGACGAGATCGACACGAGGCCGGCCACCCGGTCGCCGAAAGCCGCGGCCGCAGCCTGGGCGACCATGCCTCCCAGCGAGTACCCGCAGACGACGGCCCGACGGCAGCCGGCAGCGTCGAGCACCGCCATGACATCGCCGGCCATGTCCTCAAGGGTGTAGCGGGCGCCGTCGGGCAGCACGGTGGAGAGACCGGAGTCGCGGTGGTCCATCCGCAGCACGAAGAAGCCCCGGTCGACGAAGCCCGCGCACATGTCCTCCGGCCACACGAGCATGCTCGAGCCGAGGCCGTGGAGCAGGATCAGGGGCGGATCGAGGTCGCTTCCGAAGGTCTCGTAGACGATCTCGATCTCGCCGTTGCGAGCCGTTTGCATGAGCCGATGTCTAGACCACGGCGGCGGCGCGGTCGGTGAATGCGATCGGCAGTGTCCGAAGTCCCGAGAGCCGGTTGGTGCGGGTCCAGGTCGGCTCTCCGGTGGTCTCGATTCCGTGCCAGCGGTCCAGGATTGCGTTGAGCATCACATCGATCTCCAGCCGGGCGAGGTTTGCGCCCAGACAGAAATGCGGCCCGTGCCCGAACCCGACGTGAGGATTGGGACTGCGATCGATGCGGAACTCGAACGGCTCCTCGAACACGGCGCCGTCCCGGTTGGCCGACATCTCCCACACGACCACCTTCTCGCCGGCCCGGATCCGGTGCCCGCCGAGGACGGTGTCGGTGGTGGCGGTGCGGCGCTTGTACACCGACGGTGTAGTCCAGCGGACGATCTCCTCGACGGCGGCCGGCATGAGCGCCCGATCGGCTCTGAGGGCCTCCATCTGCTCCGGCCGCTTCGAGAGCTCCCACACGCCGGTGGCTATCGCCTTGCGGGTGGTCTCGGCCCCCGCGGTGAACAGCAGGCTCCAGAACATCGCCACCTCGGTCCCGTCGAGGCGGGGCGGCTCCTGGTCGGGCATCTCGGCGTGGATCACCACCGACAGCAGGTCGTCGCGGGGCTCCGCGGTGCGGGCCGCGATCAGGCGCTGACCGTACTGGAAGAGGTTGACGCTGGCCTCGGCCCGTGCCGACCGCGGGACCTCGTCGCTGAAATCCGACGAGGTGACGTCCACCCATTCGCACAGCGAGTGGCGGTCCTCGCCGGGCGCGCCCAGCAGCAGGCAGATGGCCTGAAGCGGCAACTCGGCGGCCACATCGACCACCAGGTCGCACGTCCCCCTCTCCCCCGGGCCGGGCGCCACCGAGTCGAGCGTGCGCTCGCTGATGGCCTCGAGCTCGCCCCTCAGGCGCGCGATCCGCTTGGGGGTGAACCCCTTGCTAACGAGCCGCCGGATGCGCTGGTGGCGGGGGTCGTCCATCATGTTGAGCAGCTTCCCGCTCATCTCCATGTCGTTGATCATGGTGCCGCCGTGGGGCCGGTCGCCGCCGGTGTGCGACGAGTAGGTCCGGGGATTGCGGAAGACCTCGACAACCAGCTCATGGGTGCTGACACACCAGAAGCCCTCGCCGTCGGGAGTGCGCTCCGTCGGCTCGTGCCACCACACCGGCGCGTGCTGGCGCAGTTGCACGAAGGCGCTGTGGGGGAAGCCGCTCACGAACGTCTCGTAGCTGCTGAGGTCAGGGATGCTGGGTGCGACGCTCACGACTTGTTCATGTCCGGAGGGACCGGAGCGACGAAGCCCGCTTCGGCCTCCAGCGTCTCCATCGCGCCGATGAAGAACTTGTCGCCCAGCCCTTCCTCGAGCGAACGGGCCAACACCCGATGGGCCGCCTCGGTCAGCGGCAGCGGGGTGCCTATCTCCTCAGCAGACTCAAGAGCGAGCCTGAGGTCCTTCTCAGCCAGTGACAGGTCGTAGTTGGACGACTCCCACTGGCGCTTGACGATCATGTCGGCCAGGGGCATGTACAGGCCCGCGGAGCTGGCTCGCAGCACGGCGAGGAACGAGCCGATGTCGAGCCCCGCCTTGGCCGCGAGCAGGTATCCCTCACCGAACACCTGGGTGGCGACCAGGAACACTTGATTGTTGATCAGCTTCACCAGGGTGCCGGTGCCGCAGGGCCCGAGCCACTCGGTGCTGTCCTTGCCGAAGCACACCAGCGCGTCGCGCACCCGGGCGAAGGCGGCCTCGTCGCCCGACGGCATCAGGGCCAGATCGCCGCGATCGGCCCCCCACGCTCCCCCCGACACCGGGCAGTCGATGTAGTCGACCTCGGCCTGGCGGCACCGCTCGAACAGCATTCTGGCCATCCCCACCGAGTTGGTCGAGAGGTCCACCACGACCAGGCCGGGGCGGCTTGCGGCCAGCAGGCCACCGTCGCCGGCCACGACGGCCTCGGAGGCCTCGGGAGTCGGCAGCGACAGGAACACGGCCTCGCTCGCCGCAGCCACGCCTGCCGTCGATCCCGCGGCTCCGGCGCCGAGCTGGACCATCCGGTCGACTGCGCCCCCGTCGATGTCGAAGACGGTCACCCGGTGCCCGGCCTCGACGAGATGCCGGGCGCAGGGCCCGCCGATGTTGCCCAGCCCGATGAATCCGAGGTCCATGCCTCCGCCAAGCTATCCCGCGGTCCCTCCGGGCGATAGCGTCGGTCAGTGACCTGCATCGCAAGACGAACCCGTGACGGCTGAGACTTCCTCACAGGCCTACAACCGCGCCGCGGTCCAGCGCCGCACCACCGCGGTGGCGATGGGCGCCGTCGTCCCGACAACCGCGGCCATGGGAGCGTCGTTCGCGGGCTCAGCCGTTCTCGCCGAGGACATCACCGGCAGCGTGATACTCGCCACCCTGGCCGCGGGCTCGATGTCGATCGGCAGCATGGTCGCCGCAGTCCCCCTGTCCCGGCGCATGGCCCGCCTGGGCCGGCGGAGGGGCCTGGTCGCGGGATGGGCGATCGGTGCAGCGGGGGCGGTGGCCGCCGTGCTGGCAGCCGTGCTGAACCTGTATCCGCTGGTGGTGCTGGGAATGATCGGGGTCGGAGCAGGCCAGGCCACCAACCTGGCCGCCCGCTACGCGGTGGCCGATCTTGCCCCCGACGATCGCCTGGCCCGCTCCATCGGAATGCTGGTGTGGGCTTCCACCTTCGGCGCGGCCGCGGGACCGACGATCGCTCTGGGGCCGGTCGCCGACTTCGCGGGCTTCATCGGCCTACCGGAGCTGTCCGGCCCCTATGTGCTGGGCACTGCGATGTTCGTGGCCGGACTCACG
This sequence comes from Acidimicrobiaceae bacterium, assembly GCA_009843735.1. GTDB lineage: Bacteria > Actinomycetota > Acidimicrobiia > Acidimicrobiales > Aldehydirespiratoraceae > Aldehydirespirator. The sequence continues at coordinate 32,162 of VYCW01000099.1, forward strand.
ATCACGCACACATGGATGCGCCCCGACCCGCTCGAGGTCCTCGGCACGATCGGCTCGGAGGCGCCCCGCCCGGCGTCGCCCGTGACCGTCATCCGGCGGATCGCGGCTGTGCCTGCGGCCAGGCTCGCCCTCCTGGCCATGCTGGTAGGCCAGATGGTGATGGTGGCCGTCATGACGGCCACACCGCTGCACATGACCAGCGGGGATCAGGACATCGCCGTGATCGGCCAGGTCGTCTCGCTGCACATCATCGGGATGTACGCCTTCTCACCGGTGGTGGGGTGGCTGGTGGACCGTCTGGGGACTCACACCGTCATCATCCTGGGCGGTCTGATCCTGTTCGTGGGCGCGGAGCTGGCGGGGCACACCGACCCCGAGCACAGCGCCGGGCTGTTCAGCGGCCTGACCCTGATCGGCATCGGCTGGAGCTGCGGACTGATCGCGGGCAGCGCGCTGCTGACTAACTCGTTCCCGGTGCACCAGCGGGTGGAGGTCCAGGGCGGCGCGGACTTCGTGATGATCACCGGAGGAGCGGTGGGCGGGATGTCGTCGGGTGCGTTCGTGGAATGGCTCGGCTTCCAGTCGCTCAGCCATTACTCCGGCATCGCCGCGCTGCTGCTGGTGGCCGCAGCCGTCGGGGCCTGGTTCACGGCCCGAATGGCCCGGACCCGGCAGCTCGCCTGAGTATTCCGCTAGGAGCTGAGGCCGGCGATCTTGGCGGGGTCGATGGCGTAGCTGAGCCGGTCGCCGGTGGCGGCGGGATGGGGGTCCCTCACCAGCAGTTCGAAGTCCCCTGGGTCGGTGCGCAACCTCAACTCGAAGCGGTCACCGCGGAAGCGGACGTCGGCCACGGTCCCGGTAACAACCGGGTCGTCCCCCGGAACCGAGTCGTCGACGCGGCTGAACGCGTCGGCGCGCACGACGGCCGGGCCTGCCGGCGCCGGCACGCGACCCCAGGGCACCGCGCCGCCCTCGCCGACGGTCACAACGTTGGCATGTCCCAAGAACCGGGCCACCCCGGCCCGGCGGGGGTCGTGCCAGATGTCGGCGGGTGTTCCGATCCTGGCGATGCGACCGGACTGCATTACCGCCACCCGGTCGGCCACCGCGAAGGCCTCGTCGTGGTCGTGGGTCACGTGCAGCACGGTCACGCCGACGCGGCGGAGCAGGGTCCTGAGCTCCTCGGTGAGCTCGTCGCGGCGAGGCCGGTCGAGCGAGCCGAGAGGCTCGTCGAGCATCAGCAGGCGGGGCTCCGGCGCCAGCGAGCGGGCCAGAGCCACCCGTTGGGCCTCGCCGCCCGACAGGGTGGCGATCTGGCGCTCCTCGAAACCGGCCAGTCCCACCAACCCCAGCACTTCCCGGACCCGCTGACGCCGGACGGGGGCCTCCATCTTCTGCATCCGCAGGCCGAAGGCGACATTGGCGGCCACGTCGCGGTGGGAGAACAGCGCGTGCTCCTGGAACATCAGCCCGAAGTCGCGGCGGTGCACCGGCAGGCCGGCCAGGTCCTCGCCGTCCCAGCAGACCTCCCCGGCGTCCAGGGGTTGAAGGCCGGCCACCGCCCTCAGCAGCGTGCTCTTCCCGCAGCCGCTCGGTCCGAGGATGGCCACGACCTCGCCGGTAGCGACCTGCAGGTCGATGCGGTCGAGGGCTGTCACCCTTCCGAAGGCGACCGTCGCACCGCTAACCGTCAGCATCTAGAGGTTCCCGCTCTTGTTCGCTGCGCTCACGGGCCGCTCGGGCCACGGCCTCGCTAGGTGCCTCACAGAAACCGCCATGGTCGCTCCAATCCGCTCGGCCTCTCAGAACACTCCCCGGCGGGCGTCGCCCCACAGGTCCATGACGAAGACTGCCACAGCGGTGAGGGCCATGAGGGCCACCGCCAGCGCCATGGCCTGGCCGCGGAGCGTCTCCCCCGGCGTGCCCAGCAGCCGGAACAGGGCCAGCGGGGCGGTGAGAGTCTCGGGCCGGCGGGGGATGAACGATGTAGCCCCGAACTCCCCCAGCGACACTGCGAAGGCGAAGCCGGCCCCGACAGCGGTGCCGCGCGCCGCCACTCGCAGGTCCACCTCGCGGCGGACCCGGCGGGGAGAGGCGCCGAGCACGGCCGCGGCCTCCCGGATGCGGGGGTTCACCGTCCGCAGCATCGGCACCAGCGTGCGCACCACGAACGGGATCCCCACCACGGCGTGGGCGATGGGAACGACGAGGACGGAAGTGCGGATGTCGATCGGTCCACGGTTGAGAACGAGCAGGAACCCGAGACCGACCGTGACCGCGGAGGTACCCAGTGGGAGGGTCAGGCCGATGTCGAAGGCCCGTCCGATCGGGCGGCTGCCCCCGCGGCCGGCGCGCACTATTGCCAGGGTGGCCGCTCCGCCCACCGCCAGGGCCAGGGCCGCGGCCGGCACCGCGAACATGAGCGAGTTCCCCAGCGCCGCCAGGGCGGTGTCGGGCAGCAGGTTGATGCGCTCGGCCATGGCCGTGTAGTTGCGCAGCGTGTAGCCGCCGCTGCGGCCGGCGGACAGGGAGCGCTCCACCAGCACAGCAACCGGCAACCCCAGGATCACCGCCATGAGGGCCAGGTTGGCGACCAGGCCCGGGCCCCGGCGCCGGGGCGCGGCGGCGGGCGACGAGACCGGCTCGGCGACGGCCCGGCGGCGCTCGAGGGCGTTGGACACGACCACGAGCGCGATCACCGCCACCAACTGCACCACCGCCAGCGCCGCCGCGGTGGCCAGGTCGAGCCGGACCACGGCGTACCGGTAGATCTCGGTCTCGATGGTGGCCCGGGTGGGGCCTCCCAGCACCAGCACGACCCCGAACGAAGTGAACGAGAACAGGAACACGATGGCCGAGGCCGCCGCGATCGACGGCGTCAGCCGGGGCAGTACCACACGGCGGAAGACCTCGAGCCGCGACGCCCCGAGCACCCTCGCCTGATCCTCCACCCTGGCGTCGAGGGCGGACCAGTGGGCGCCCACGGTTCGCAGCACCACCGCGTAGTTGAAGAAGACGTGGGCCATCAGGATGGCCCAGACCGTGTGGCGAAGGCTGACAGCTCCGCCGCCGGCCAGGCCGAACCGGTCGAAGAGACCCTCGAAGGCGGCCGCCACCACCACGGTGGGCAGCACGAACGGCACGGTCGCCAGCGCCCGCAGTAGCCGCTGCCCCCGGAAGTTCAGGCGAGCCATGGCCCCCGCGGCGGGCAGGGCCACGGCCACGGTGAGAACTGTCGAGACGGCCGCCTGCCAGACCGTGAACCAGATGACCGAGCGCTGCGCCGCCGAGCCGAGCACGTCGCCCAGCACCGCGGCCGGGCCGGTCCCGCTCAGGCCCCGGGCGATCACACCGCCAATGGGCCACACGAAGAACAGCGCCATGAATCCCCCGACCGCCGCGACCGGAAGCACGCCGGCGACGCCCCTGGCGAGGCGGGTCGCGACGGGCATGGGGCGGGGGCTCAGGCGCTAGGCGAAGAGGGTCACCGCAGGACGATCTCCACCCAGCGGTCGGTCCAGGCGTTCCGTTGGGCCTCGACCTCGGCCGGGTCGAGCATGAACGGATCGTCCGCTATCTGGGCGTGGGCCACGAACTCCGGCGGGAGGGTGGCCGATTCGAGCACGGGGAACACGAACATGTTGAGCGGGACATCGTTCTGGAACGTCTCGGTGAGCATGAAGTCGATCAGCGCCTGGGCGCCTCCGGGGTTGCCCGCTCCCGCGAGCACGCCCGCGAACTCGATCTGGCGGTAGCAGCTGGCCGTGACCACGCCGGTGGGCGGCTCGTCGACGGGCGGATCGGCGTAGATGACCTCGGCGGGCGGGCTGGACGCGTACGAGACCACGATCGGGCGATCGCCCCCGCCGGCGGTGAACTCGCCGTAGTAGGCGTCCTCCCACCCGGCGGTGACGGCCACGCCGTTGTCTCGCAACCCGGCCCAGTAGTCCTCCCAGCCGTCGCCGTAGCGGGCGATGGTGGCCAGCAGGAAGGCCAGCCCCGGCGACGAGGTCTCCGGGCTCTGGACTACGAGCATTCCTGCGTAGGCGGGGTCGATCAGGTCGTCGAGCGACGACGGCGGGGGCGGCGAGCCGTCGAAGGCGTCGACCCAGTAGTTGAGGCACACGTCGCCGAAGTCGACGGGCGTGACCCGGTGCTCTCCGTCGAACTCGAAGTGGTCGGGCACTGCTGCGAGGTTGGGCGACTGGTAGGGCTCGAACATGTCGCAGTCGAGTCCCCGCTGCAGGAAGGTGTTGTCGATCCCGAAGAGCACGTCACCCAGCGGTTCGCCGGCGGTGAGGCACGCCTGGGCCACGAGCGCTCCGGCATCGCCGGAGGCCAGATGGTCCACCTCGATGCCGGTCTGGAGGGTGAACGCCTCGAACGTCTCCGGCGACAGGTAGAACGAGTCGTGGGTTAGCAGCGTCACGGTGGTGCCGGAGAGGTCCCCGGAGTCCTCGGAGCGGTCACCGCTGCACGCCGCCGCAACCACGGCCAGGACGGCTGCCGCCGCGGCGACGGCTCTGGCGAGCCCGCGGGCTCTGTGGCGCGACGCGCCGGAGTGGGCCGGGACTTGGGCAGATGGTTGATCCATGGGTCTTCCTCCGCTGGCATTACCCAGATCAGGTCGGCGGGTCGACACCGCTGCGATCGCGTGGATGCCCTCTCAGCCCGGCTGCCCCGAGCTCCCCGGTCGGTTGTCACCGGGAACTATATGCCGGTGTTCGGTACGGAGCCAGGTCAAGGCATCGGAGCCCGCGGCCTCTAGCGTCGCAGTCGTGCGGATCTCGGTGATCATCCCGACCTATAACGAGGCCGACAACATCGTCGAGGTCATCGACCGGCTACGGCGCGCCCTCAGCGACCAGTCCCACGAGATCATCGTCGTCGACGACGACAGCCCCGACGGCACCTGGCAGGTGGCCCGCCGCCACAGCGAGGGCGATCCGGCCGTGCGGGTAATCCGGCGGATCGGCGAGCGGGGGCTAGCCACGGCGGTCCTCGACGGCATGGCCGCGGCCGAGGGCGACGCCCTCGCGGTGATGGACGGCGACCTCCAGCACGACGAGGCGGCGCTGCCGGCGATGGTCGGGGCCGTGCTGGACGGCGAAGCCGACGTCTGCGTGGGAAGCCGCACCGGCGAGAGCGGGTCCTTCGGCGACCGGTCCAGGCTGCGTCATTGGCTGACCGCGGCCGGCACCGCGCTGGTGGAGCGGCTGCTGCCGCGCCTGCGCCGCACCAGCGACCCGCTCAGCGGCTTCTTCGTCGTCAGCAGGGGCCTCTACGAGCGGACCGCTCCGAGGATCAGCCGAGGGCTACGGGAGTACAAGATCCTGTGGGCCTTCCTCGCCAGCAGGAAGGATCTCTCCGTCACCGAGGTCGGCTACGACTTCCGGCCCCGGGGCGGGGGCGAGACCAAGCTGTCAACCGCGGTGCTGCTCGACGATCTCGTCAGCGCGCTGGTCCTCCGGTTAGGCCGGGTCGTGTCGCCGCTGTTCGTGAAGTACTGCCTGGTCGGCGCGAGCGGGGTGGCCGTGAGCCTGGCGGTGTACGGCCTCGGCGAACTGGCCGGCCTTCCCACCGTCAGCCTCAGCATCACGCCCGACCTGAACCCGATCTACATCTCGGCTCTGCTGGGAATCCAGGCCAGCATCATCACCAACTTCCTGGCCAACAACTTCTTCACCTTCTACGACCGCCGCTACCGCCGGTGGGGGCTGCTGGGCGGGCTGCTGCTGTTCCAGGCCGTGTCGATCGTGGGGGTCTTCGTGCAGCTGGCCGTGTTCCAGTTGCTGCACCGCAACGGCTTTCCCACATCTTCGACGAACGCCGATGTGGCCGCCGCCGTCAACAACGGCATCGGCCTGGCCGTGGCCACGCTCACCAACTTCTTCCTGAACGTGTCGATCACCTGGAACCGCGCGCGAGGGTCGAGCTAGGGAGCCTCGCAGAACTCCAGACCCAGCGTGTCGAGATCGTCGGCCAGGGTTTCGAGCGCCTCCCAGGCCGCAGGGAGGCACCCGGTCAGGGAGTTGGTGCCGCCCAGGATGATCTGCTCAAGGCCGGTCAGCTCGCCCAGCTCAGCTCGGATCTCGCCCGTCAGCTGGTTGTCGTGCAGCCACAGCCGCTTGATGCTGGCCAGGTTCCCCAGATGTGCCGGGATCTCACCGGTGAGCTGGTTGCCGTCGAGGTAGAGCCGCCGGAGTCTGGTCAGGTTGCCGAGGTGTGGCGGGATGGGGCCGGACAGGTCGTTGCCCCTGAGCCACAACTCGGTCAACAGCGTTAGGTCGCCGAGCTCCGTCGGGATCGGGCCCGACAGCATGTTGTCGTCGAGGTCGAGCCGGGTGAGGTTGGTGAGCCGGCCGAGCTCAGCCGGGATCTCGCCGGTGAGCTGGTTGTGCCACAGGTTCAACTGCTTGAGGCTTGCCAGGTTGCCCAGCTCGGCCGGGATCTCGCCCGAGAGCTCGTTCCAGCGGAGCCTGAGGATCCTGAGGTTGGCGAGCTGTCCGAGTTCTTCGGGGATCTCACCGTCGAGGAAGTTGAAGCTGAAGTACATCGCCTCGAGGCCGGCGAGGTCCCCGAGCTCCGGCGGGATCGGGCCCGACAGCGAGTTGCGGCTGAGGTCCAGCCACTCGAGCTGGCTGAGGTCGGCCAACGACTCTGGGATCTCCCCGTTCAGCAGATTGTCGCCGAGCCTCAGTTGGACCAGGTTCGAGAGGCCTCCGATGCTGTCGGGGATGGCCTGCGACAGCCGATTGCTTCTCAGGTCGAGCACCTCGAGGGCATCCAGGTCGCCGATGGCCTCCGGGATCAGGCCCGACAGCAGGTTGTTCTGAAGCCTCAGCCGCTTGAGCTTGCCCAGTTCGCCGATCCCCGTGGGGATCGCGCCAGTGAGCGAGTTGCTGCGCAGGTCGAGCTCTTCGAGCCTCTTCAGACGGCCGATTCCGTCGGGGATCAACCCTGACAGCTCGTTGTCGCTCAGGTCCAAGTGCTGCAAGTCGCTGAGGTTCGCCAGTTGCTCAGGGATCTGGCCGTGGAGCCAGTTGCCGGCGAGGCTGAGGTGCTCCAGATTGGCGAGGCTGCCCAGAGTCGGGGGAATCTGTCCGGACAGATCGTTGCCGTCGAGGCGCAGCCGCTCCAGATGGACCAGGTCGCCGACCGATGCCGGGATGTCGCCGGAGAGCCGGTTGTCGTGGAGGTACAGGCTCCGCAGCGGCCGAAGCTGGCCGAGTTCAGCGGGAATGGGGCCTGACAGCCGGTTGCCTTGAAGCCACAGGTCTCGGAGAAGGCGCAGGTCGCCGATCTCAGCGGGTATGGGCCCGGACAGCTCGTTGTAATCGAGCCATAGGTACCGCAGCCGGCCCAGCCGGCCGAGCTCGGCGGGAATGGGCCCCGACAACTGGTTGTAACCGAGCCGCAGCCGCTGAAGCCCGGTCAGCCTTCCCAACTCGGGCGGGATCGTGCCGGACAGGTCGTTGAGGCCGACGCTCAGATCCTCCAGCGAGGCGAGGTCGCCCAACTCGGGGGGTATCTCCCCGGTGAGACCGTTGCGCCACAGGCTCAGCGTCTTGAGCCGGGACAGGCGGCCGAGTTCGGCCGGGATCGGGCCCGAAAGGCTGTTGGAGTTGAGATCGAGCCAGGTCAGGTTGGCCAGACCGCCAATCTCGGGGGGAATCTCGCCCGACAGCGAGTTGCGGCTCAGGTCCAGCCAGACGAGGTTCTCCAGCCGCCCCATCCCGGCCGGAATCGCGCCGGACAGCCGGTTGTCGCTGAGCATCAGGCGGGTCAGGCTGGCGAGGTCGCCGACCGAGTCTGGCAACGCGCGGGAGAAACCGTTGCCTCGCAGGTCGAGGACCCTGAGGCTGGCGAGGGCACCGATCTCTGCGGGGATGGCCCCGAACATCACATTGTGCTTGAGATCCAGCACCTCCAGATCGGCGAGGCCGCCTATCTCGGCCGGGATCGGGCGGTCAAGCCGGTTGCTCCGGAGGTCCAGGTGCCTCAGGTTGGCCAGATCGCCGGTCTCGGCGGGGATCTCTCCGTACAGGTCATTGTCGCCCAGGTCCAGGTGCTCCAGGGCGGCGAGAGTGCCGATGGAGGCCGGGAGCTGTCCGAAGAGTCCGTTGGAGGGCAGCACGAGGCCCACCACCCGGCCCGTGCTGTCGGCGTCGACGCCGTACCACCGGGCAAGGGGCAGGCTCGAGCCCCAGTTGTCGCTTCGATCCCAGCCGTCCCCGCCGGTGGCCGCGAAGAGTTCCATCAGCGCTTGCCGGTCGGAGGGTTCTTCGTCTTGGGCCAGAGCGGTTGACGGCACGGTGAGCGACGCAAGCAGGACCGCGGCGGCCATTGCACGGGTAGCGATGTTCACGAGTGGACTTCCAATCCTTCGGGCAGGCGAAGCAGCCGCAACGTACACACCCGTGCGGGGCCGGCCGCGGACCCTCGCTCGCCCCGGGGACACGCCGCCATTAGCGTCTGCCCATGAGCGGGCCCAACATCCTGGTCGTCATGGCCGATCAACTGGCGCCCCACTTCACGGGCGCATACGGCCACCCTCTGGTGCAGACGCCGGCGCTGGAGGCGCTGGCCGAGAGGGGCACCCGTTTCGACGCCGCCTACTGCCACTCGCCGCTGTGCGCGCCGGCCCGCCTCTCGATGCTGTCGGGCCAGCCGGTCTCCGCCATCGGGGCATGGGACAACGCCGCCGAGTTCCCGGCGTCGGTACCAACTCTCGCTCACGGACTGCTGCTCGCCGGCTACCGCACCATCCTTTCAGGGAAGATGCATTTCGTGGGGCCCGACCAACTGCACGGGTTCGACGAGCGCCTCACCACCGACATCTACCCGGCCGACTTCGCCTGGACCCCCAACTGGGACGAGTCCGACGCCAGGATCGACAAGTGGTACCACAATATGGACAGCCTCTCGGAGGCGGGCCAGGCGCTAGCCACCTACCAGATCGACTACGACGAGGAGGTCGGGTTCGCAGCCGTGCGCCGCCTGTACGACTTGGCCCGGGACCCCGACGAGCGGCCCTTCTTCCTGGTGGCGTCGTTCATCCATCCCCACGACCCCTACGTGGCCCGGCCCGAGTGGTGGAGCCTCTACGACCACGACGACATCGACTTGCCCGAACCGATGCCCGACCACGCGTTGGACCCCCACACCCGGCGGATCCGTCGGGGCATCGAGGCCGATACCGTCGGCTATAGCACCGACCAGTGCCGTAACGCCCGCCACGGCTACTACGCCAACACGAGCTACTTCGACTCATGGGTGGGCCGCCTCGTGCAGGTCTTGGACGAGACCGGGCGCATCGACGACACCGTGATCATCGCCACCAGCGACCACGGCGACATGCTGGGTGATCGGGGAACGTTCTTCAAGATGTCGTTCTTCGAGCGGTCGGCCCGGGTGCCGCTGATCATGGCCGGGCCCGGCATTGCCAACCGCTCGGTGGCCAACGTGTGCTCACACCTCGACCTGCTGCCCACCCTGCTGGACATCGCCACCTCCGGTGGAGCCCGGCCCAAGCTCGGTGCCCCCGTCGCCGGACGCAGCCTCTGGGAGCTCGCGACCGGCGGTACGGACCCGGTCGACGAGACCACCGGCGAGTACATGGCCGAGATGACCTCCCACCCGATCTTCATGATCCGCCGGGGCCGCCACAAGTACATCCACTGCGACACCGATCCTCCCTTGCTCTACGACGTCGTCGCCGATCCCGCTGAACGCACCGACCTGGCGGACGATCCCGACTCCGCCGACCTGGCCGCCGCCTTCGCAGCCGAGACGGCCCAGCGCTGGGACAGCACCGAGATCCGTGAGCGCGTGCTCCACTCGCAGCGCTCCCGTCGAGTGCTGCACGCCGCTGTCGAGTCTGATACGTCGCTCTCGTGGGACTACAGCCCGGTCCGCGACGCGGCCGACGAGTACGTCCGCACCCACATGGACTGGGCCGAGGCGGGTCCACGCAGCCGCTTCCCTCGTCTCGACTGATCCGCACCGCCGACTGCCGGTGGCCGCGAACGTCAGTCCCAGCCGAGATCCTCCAGCGTGTCGTCGTCGATGCCGAAGTGGTGGGCCACCTCGTGGACGACCGTGACAGTTATCTGATCGAGGAGCTCCTCCTCGCTGTCGCAGATCGCGCAGATCGGCAGCCGGTAGACGGTTACCCGATCGGGCATGGCCATGCCGCCGTAGTCGCCCCGCTCGGTCAGAGGCACGCCCTCGTACAGGCCGAGGAGGTCCTCGTCGCCGTGGACGTCCTCCACGACCACGGCGACGTTCTCCATCATCTCGCCCAGTTCCAGCGGCAGCGAGTCGAGAGCCTCCCCCACTAGCCGCTCGAAGCGCACCTCGTCGATCATGAACACCGCCCCAGACAGTACCGAACCGCTGCCAGGGCCAACCGCTCGCCGCAGGCGCGGCCCGGCTCTAGGGTCGGGTGGTGGCCGACTCCGTACATCCGCTGCTGGCCGGCTTGACCGTTGAGCAGAGCGACGCGGTGACGACCCGGGCATCGCCGATGTGCATCATTGCCGGCGCCGGCTCGGGCAAGACCCGGGTCCTGACCCGGCGAATCGCCTGGCAGGCCAGCCAGGGCAGCGCCGATCCCCGGCGCACCCTCGCGGTGACATTCACCAGGCGGGCGGCCCGGGAACTGCGGGCCCGCCTGCGCAGGCTCGGCCTCAACGACGAGGTGCGGGCCGGGACGTTCCACGCGGTCGCGCTGGCCCAACTCCGTCGCCACGCGGCCGACGCGGGCCGCCGGCCGCCCCGGATCCTGGAGAACCCCGGTGGGCTCATCGCCGAGTTGCGGCCCAAGGCCGACCGCGCCGCGGTAACCGACATCGTCAACGAGATCGGCTGGTGCCGGGCCCGTCTCGTCATCCCGGAGGAGTACACGGCCGAGGCACGGGCCGCGGGCAGGCGCCCACCGTGGGGCCGAGCCGACCGCTTCGCCCAGCTCTACGCGGACTACGAGTCGGCCAAGCGCAGGCGACGGGTGTTCGACTTCGACGACGTGCTCTCCCGCTCCCTGGAGCTGATGGCCACCGAGCCCAAGCATGCGGCGGCTCACCGCTGGCTGCACAAGCACGTGCTCGTCGACGAGTTCCAGGACATCAACCCGCTGCAGTTCGCCCTGCTGCGCTCCTGGCTGGGACCGGACTCGACGCTCGTGGTGGTCGGCGACCCGGACCAGGCCATCTACGGCTGGAACGGGGCCGATCCCGGCCTGATCGACGCCGTCGGCGAGCACCTGCCCGGCTGCGCGGTGCTGCACATGCGCACCAACTTCCGGTCGACGCCGGAGGTGATGGCCGCGGCCGGACGGCTGCTGGGCCGCTCACCGCAGCCCGCGGTGCGGCCGCCGGGCGACGAGCCCACTGTCACCGTCTGCGACGGCTCCGACGAGGCCTCGGTGCTGGCCAGGGCCGTGCGGCACCGCCACCGTCCCGGCTCGCGGTGGCGCCGCCAGGCAGTGCTGGCCCGGACCAACGCCCAGCTCGAGCCGCTGCGGCGGGCGCTGCTGCGCCACGGCATCCCGGTGGCCGCCCCGAGTGAGCGCAGCCTGATCCGCAAGCCGGAAGTCGCGGCCCTGCTCGGGGCGTGGCCCGCCGACGCGAGCCTTGCCTCCTGCGTTGCCGGTATCGACCGGGAGGGGCGCGACCCAGAGTTCGCGGCCACTCCGGTGGCCGGCGGGCCTGTCGAGGACACACCCGAGGCGCGAGCAACGGTCGAAGCCTTCCTGGAGTTCGCCAACGACCATCTGACGCTGGATCCCGACTCCACCGTCGCTGCCTTCCGCACCGCGCTGCGGGCCGACGACCGCGCCGCCGCGCCCTCCGACGGCGTCGACCTCATGACCTTCCATGCAGCCAAGGGACTGGAGTGGCCCGTAGTCCATCTCGTCGGCATGGAGGACGGGTACGTCCCGATCGCCCACGCCCGCACCGCCGCGGCCCAGGCCGAGGAGCGCCGCCTGCTGCACGTGGCCGTCACCCGGGCCGAGCAGGAACTGCACGTCCTGTGGTGCGACCGGCGTGACCTCGGAGGCGACCGCGTCGACCGCGAGCCTTCCCCGTGGCTGGAGATGATCGGCAGCTCGCGGCGCTCCGACGACATCGAATCGCGGAGGACCCGGAACCTGGAGGGCGTGGCCCGGGCCCGCAGGGCGAAGATGGGCTCGGACTAGCCGGTCTCGGCGCGGGGCATGGCCACTACCGCCACGTTGGCGGTACAGCGCTCCAGAACCGTCTCGACGGTGTGGCCGAGGAAGGGGCGACCGTCAACGTTGCGCAGCGACGCTCCCAGGACCACGAGGTCTGCCTCCTGCTCCTCGGCCACCGACACCAGCGTCGACGCCGTCGACGAGCCCGACTGCACCAGCGTGCGGGCCTCGACCCCCATCTCCGCCCCCCGTGCCCTGGCGGCGTCCACGAGCGCATCGACCACCGGTCGAGCCGCTTCGGGGTGGGCTTCGCCGAGCACGCGGGTCGCCAGCCTGCTGCTGGTCAGCCGCTTGGGCAGCATCCGCAGCTCCGGCCACTGCCGTTGCACGACGTGGGTCAGCACCACCTCGGTGCCCAACTGGCTGCTTACCCCGAAGGCCACCTCCTGAGCGGCCCTCGATGACCGCGTGCCGGTGACGGGCACGATGGCCCGGGTGAAGGCGCCGGGCAGCGGAGTCTCAAGACCCTCGGCCCGCCTGACGATCACCACCGGCAGCGGCGAATGCAGCAGGAGCTCGTCGACCAGGGGCGAATAGAGCTGGCCCTCGTGGCGGCCGGCCACCCCGACGCAGATCGCCCCGTAGCCGAGGCGGGCCTCGGCCACGATGGCTGCCGCGACAACTGCGCCGGCTGCACTGGAGGCCCTCACTTGGCGATGATCGACCTCCCGCCCGTCGAGCACGTTGCGGACGATGGTGATGTCGGGCCACTGGCCCCTGGTCGCGCCGTCGGAGTGGTAGGAGCCGTCACCGAGGCTCTCGGGCGCCACTGAGATCACGGTGGCGGGCACCTGCACCGGCCAGGCGAAGTGCATGAGCTGCGCGGCCGCGATGGACGCCGGTTCGGCTCGCGAGGCGAGAAGCAGCCGCGACGAGCGCACCACCAGGTTCCGGCTCAGCGCCTCCTCGCGCTCGAGGCGCTCACGCTCCGCGGGAGACCCCATCCAGTCCCGCACCGCCAGGCGCAGACTGACGGCGGCAAACACCGAGGTCACGAGGGGCACGATCACGATGACGGTGTAGGCCGTCTCGCTGAACACGCCCAGCGACAGCCCCACCGAGGCGATGACGATCTCCAAGGCACCCCTGGCGTTCAGGCCTGCCCCCAGGGCCACCGCAGCCCGCTGAGACTGCCCGGCCAGTCGCGCGCCCACGAAGGCACCGGCGAACTTGGCCACGATGGCCACCACCATCACAACGCCCGCCCATGCCAGTGCATCGCCCTCGCCGAGCAGGGAGAGGTCAACCCGCAGTCCGGCCATGGCGAAGAACACCGGGGCGAGGAAGGCGTTGGTGAGCGACTCGATGTGATGGACGACCTCGTGCTGCTGGAAGCGCGACCGGTTCAGCACCACCCCGGCCACGAAAGCCCCGAGCACCGCCTCGATGCCCAGCGCCTGGGTGGCCACGCCGAAGGCGAGCATCGTGAACACCGCGACGCCGAGCGCGCCGTGCAGGTTGGGGCCGTCGCGCCTGACGCGCCGCAGGCCGGCGTCGACGGCGCGCTGGCCGAGAGTCATGGCCAGCGCCAGGAACGCGGCCAGGCCGATCACCGTCCGCAGCGTTCCGGTCACCGACACCTGGCCTGCGGTGGCGAAGCCCGTGAACACGGCCAGCATCACCCAGCCGACCACGTCGTTGGCCATCCCGGCGGCCACCGTGATCTGGCCGAAGTCGCGCCTCATCAGCCCGAGCTCCGACAGGATCCGGGCGATCACGGCCAGGGCCGACACCGACAGCGCCAGCGCCACGAACAGCGCGAACACGGTGCGGTCGGCACCCCCGCCAACGAAATCCGCCGGCAGCAGGAGACCGGTCGCGAGGCCTCCCGCCAGCGGCACGAGGAGGCTGAATCCGGTGACCAGCGCGGCGGCGCGCCCCAAGCGCCGTATCAGTGCCAGGTCGGTCTCGAACCCGGCCGTGACCAGCAGCAGCGCCACCCCGATCCAAGTCACCGCGAACAGCGCGCCCGAGGAGATCTCCTCCTGGGGGATGAACCACTCGAACCCGCTCGGCCACACCGCTCCGAACACCGAGGGCCCGAGGACGACGCCGGCAGCCAGCTGGCCGACTACCGACGGCAGCCCGACCCTCCGCATGGCGTATCCCACCGCCCGAGCCGCCACGACCAGCACCAGCAGCTGCGTCCAGAAGACGAGCAGGGCGTGCTCGTCGAGCGGGGTCAGCATGGCAAGGCGCCCTCGTCCAGGTCGACGTACATGGGCGCGTGGTCGCTGGGCGGGTCGTACTTGGGACCCTTGCGCTCGTTGCGGTCGATGAGCACGAAGCCGGCCGCGTCGGCAACCGGGCGGGTCGCCAGCGCGAGGTCGATGCGCATGCCCTTGCGCTTGTGGAAGTCGCCGCCCCGGTAGTCCCACCACGTGAACAGCCCATCGTCGGGGTAGTGCTCGCGGAACAGGTCGACCAGTCCCCACTCGAGCAGGCCGGCCAGGCGCTCCCTCTCGGCCGCGCTGGTGTGAGTGCTGTCGGTGAAGGCGGCGGGGTCGTACACGTCCCGGTCTTCGGGGGCGATGTTGAAGTCGCCGCACACCAGCGCGGGGGCGCCGGGATCGGCCTGGACCTCCAGCGAGGCCCGCAGGCGCTGGAGCCAGTCGAGTTTGTAGTGGTAGTGGTCGTGGTCCAAGGCCCGGCCGTTGGGCACGTAGCACGACGCCACCCGCACGCCCCCGCAGGTGGCCCATGCCAGCCGGGCGTCGGGGTCCGGGTCGATGCCGTCGCCGAACCCGGCCACCGGATCGGTGAGTCCCACCCTGCTCAACACGGCCACGCCGTTCCAGCGGCCCTCACCGTTGTGGAAGCAGTCGTAGCCGAGCGATTGGAAGGCCAGCGTCGGGAAGGCGTCGTCGGCCAGCTTGGTCTCCTGGAGGCACATCACGTCGGGCGAGAAGGCCTCGATCCAGCGCTGCACCCGGTCCAGCCGCGCCTTGAGGGAGTTGACGTTCCAGGTGACGACCCGCACACGGCGACCCTATACGCGCCGACAACTAGCATTGTCGCCATGACCGACTCGATCCGCACCGAGCCGAGCGACGACCTGGGCGCCAATGCTTGGGTCGTCGACGAGATGCGCGACCTCTGGGCGGCCGACCCCGCTTCGGTGGACGAGGCCTGGCGAGCCCTGTTCGAGGGCGAGACGCCGGATTCGCCCGCCGGCAAGGCCGGTCCTCCGGCCCCGGCCGCCGCGTCCCGTACCACCATCGACACCACCGCCACCGACGTGACCGCGCCCGGCGCACCGGCCGAGAGCGCGACCCCACCACCGGCTGCGGCCGCGGCCCCGCCGCGGACCCCAGCGGCGGAAGCGGCTCCGCCCGATGCCGGCCGGCAGCGACGGCCGCGCTCCCCGAAGGCTCAGCCCGACGGCGACGATGCTCCCATCGGCGAGCCGATAAAGGGGGTCGGGGCCCGGATCGTCTCCAACATGGAGGCCAGCCTGGCCGTACCCACGGCCACCAGCTTCCGCGAGGTGCCGGCCAAGCTCCTCGAGGTCAACCGCAAGATCATGAACGGCCACCTCGGCCGGAAGATGGTTCGCAAGATCTCGTTCACCCATTTCATCGGCTACGCCGTGGTGCGAGCCATCACCGACACCGTCCCGGCGATGAACAACATCTACGTCACCGACGCCGCGGGCAAGCCCAGGATCGTGCGACCCGATCACATCGGCCTCGGAATCGCGGTCGACATCGCCCGCGACGACGGCACCCGCTCGTTGATGGTGCCGTGCATCCGCGACGCCGACACTCTCGACTTCGCCGGCTTCGTGGACCGCTACGACGAGCAGATCGCCAAGATCCGCGAGAACCGCCTGACCGCGGACGACATGCGGGGCGTGACCGTCACCATCACCAACCCGGGCACGATCGGCACGCAGCAGTCCGTGCCCCGGTTGATGACCGGGCAGGGAACCATCGTCGGGGTCGGAGCGCTGGCCTTCCCCACCGAGTACGAAGCGGCCGACCCGTCGCTGCTGGCCGATCTCGGCGTGAGCAAGCTGGTGACGATCAGCAGCACCTACGACCACCGCGTGATCCAGGGCGCGGAGTCGGGACTGTTCCTGCAGAGGGTCCACGACCTGCTGCTGGGCGCCGACGACTTCTACGACGGCGCGTTCCGGGCGCTGCACATCCCGTACTCGGCGGTTCAATGGCGGCGCGACTTCAACCCGGTCGACCGCGAGGCGGCCATGCTCGAGAAGCAGGCCAAGGTCAACCAGCTCATCAACCAGTACCGGGTGCGGGGCCATCTGATCGCCGACCTCAACCCGCTGCGGGACGAGGCTCCCCAGATGCACGCCGAGCTTGACCCGGCCACCTACGGGCTGACCATCTGGGACCTGGACCGGGAGTTCCTGACCGGCAGCGAGACCGGGATATACGCCACCGTGGGCGGGACCCGCCGGATGAAGCTCGGCGACTTGCTGGGAGTGCTGCGCGACGCCTACTGCCGAACCGTCGGCGTGGAGTACATGCACATACAGGAGCCCGAGGAGAAGAGGTGGATCCAGGAGCAGATCGAGGGCACCGACACCACCCTCTCCGGTGCGGACCAGCGCCACATCCTCAGCCAGCTCAACGCGGCCGAGGCCCTAAGCAGCTTCCTCGGGACCAAGTACGTGGGCCAGAAGCGCTTCGGCCTGGAGGGGGCCGAGTCGACCATCCCGCTGCTGGACGCGGTGCTGACCTGCGCGGCCGACGAGCCCCTGGCGGAGGTGGTTATGGGGATGGCCCACCGGGGCCGGCTCAACGTGCTCGTCAACCTCGTGGGCAAGAGCTACCACGAGCTCTTCAAGGAGTTCGAGGGGGCCATCACCGAAGACCAGATCCAGGGCAGCGGCGACGTCAAGTACCATCTGGGCCAGATCGGTGCCTACGAGAGCCCGTCGGGCAAGCACCTGCTGGTCGAGATGGCTGCCAACCCCTCCCACCTCGAGGCGGTCGATCCGGTGGTCGTGGGCATGGCCCGGGCCCGGATGGACAACATCCCGCCCGACAGTACCTACGGCCCCTACCCGGTGATGCCGTTGCTGATCCACGGCGACGCTGCATTCGCGGGCCAGGGCGTGGTGGCCGAGACGTTCAACCTGAGCTTGATCAGGGGCTACCGGGTCGGCGGCACGATCCATCTGGTCATCGACAACCAGCTCGGGTTCACCACCACCCCGGACGCGGCCCGCTCCACCCAGTACTCCACCGACGTGGCCAAGATGGTGGGCGCGCCGATCTTCCATGTGAACGGCGACGACCCCGAAGCCTGCGTTCGGGCCGCCCGCCTGGCCTTCGCATACCGGCAGCGGTTCAACAAGGACGTCGTGATCGACATGATCTGCTACCGGCGCCACGGGCACAACGAGGGCGACGACCCCAGCTACACGCTGCCGGAGATGTACCGCCGCATCAATGCCAAGCCCACGGTGCGCACCCAGTACCGGGAGTCGCTGCTGAAGCGGGGCGACATAAGCGCCGAGGACGCCGACGCCTCCCTGGCCGAGTTTCGCGACCAGCTCCAGGCCGCTCTGGACGAGACCCGCGACGCCGCGCCCGGCCACAACATCCGCGCCCGGCGTCCGCCCGAGCCGATGGGGGTGATGCCCCACGTCCGCACGGCCATCGACTCGGTAACCGTCGAACGGATCTACGAGGCCCTCAACACCGTGCCCGAGGGCTTCACCGTGCATCCCAAGCTGGCCCGGCAGTTCGAGCAGCGCAACAAGATGTTCCGCAGCGGCGAGTTCGACTGGGGCGTGGGCGAGGCGATGGCCTTCGGATCGCTGCTCATGGAGGGCACTCCCGTCCGGCTCAGCGGCCAGGACAGCCGCCGGGGGACCTTCTCGCACCGGCACTCCACCCTGGTGGACTATGTGACCGGCGACGAGTACGTGCCCCTGTCGACCGTGTGCGCCCGCGAGGCCGACCTGTGGATCTACGACTCGCTGCTGTCGGAGTACGCCGCGCTGGGCTTCGAGTACGGCTACGCGGTGGCCAAGCCGGAAGCGCTGGTCATGTGGGAGGCCCAGTTCGGCGACTTCGCCAACGGCGCCCAGATCATCATCGACCAGTTCCTGGTGGCGGCCGAGGACAAATGGGACCAGCACTGCGGGATCGTCCTCCTGCTGCCCCACGGCATGGAGGGCCAGGGCCCAGAGCACTCATCGGCCCGTATCGAGCGCTTCCTGACGCTGGCCGCAGAGGACAACATGCACGTCTGCCAGCCCACTACCGCGGGGCAGTACTTCCATCTGCTGCGCCGGCAGATGATCCACCGGGTCCGCAAGCCCATGATCGTGTTCACGCCCAAGTCGCTGCTGCGGTCCAAGGCCGCCCGGACCAAGGTCGACCACCTGTCGTCGGGAACCTTCGAGGAGGTGCTGGGCGACCCCGCAGCCGAAGCGGGCACCCTCGATGCGGAGGCGGTCACCAGAGTCGTCTTCTGCAGCGGCAAAGTGGGCTACGCAGCCATGGAGCTGCGCGACGAGCGCAACGCCCCCCTCGCGGTGTGCCGGGTGGAGCAACTCTTCCCGTGGCCGTACGGAGCGGTGGACTACGAGCTTCGCCGGTACCCCAATGCCACCGAGATCGTCTGGCTGCAGGAGGAGCCCGAGAACATGGGCGCCTGGAACGGGATCAAGGGACGGCTCTACGAGGCCCACGGGGACGACTACGAGATCCGCCGGGTCAGCCGTCCCGAGTCGGGCAGCCCGGCCGGCGGCAGCCCCACCGTCCACGCGCAGGAGCAGCAGGACCTTCTCGAAGCCGCGGTGCTGGCCTGACACCAGTGCTCCGACCTTCCGTTCGATGACGGCCACCCACCGCCCCCAGGTCGTTGAGCGCTGAGCGTCGTCCCGCCGACGACCACCGTCTGGCGGCCGACCTAGCCCGCCGCGCCGGCGAGCTGCTGGTCGAGCTGCGGGCGCGGCTGGCCGCCGACGGCGCACCCGCCGCGGTAGTGCGGGCCGAGGGCGACCGCCAGGCTCACGAGCTGCTAGTCACCGAGCTGGCCGCGACCCGGCCGGCCGACGCCGTGCTGTCGGAAGAGGGCGCCGACGACACCTCCCGGCTCGACGCCGAGCGGGTGTGGATCGTCGACCCGCTCGACGGCACCCGCGAGTACTCCGAGCCGGGTCGCACCGACTGGGCCGTGCATGTGGCGCTGGTCGTCGCCGAACGCCCGGTGGCCGGCGCGGTGGCCCTGCCCGCTCTGGGGCTCACCCTCTCGACGGCTGACCCTCCCCGGCTTCCCGAGGCCCGGCCCGGGCCGCCCCGGCTGGTGGTGTCGCGTTCCCGCCCGCCTGAGCAGGCCGACATTGTGGCCGCCGCACTAGGCGCCGAGGTGGCGCCGCTGGGCTCAGCCGGGGCCAAGGCGATGGCCGTGGTCCGGGGCGAGGCCGACCTCTATGTCCACGCCGGCGGCCAATACGAATGGGACTCCTGCGCGCCCGCGGCGGTGGCCGCCGCGGCCGGATGCGCGGTGAGCCGCCTCGACGGCTCCGACCTGCGCTACAACCAGCCCGACCCCTATCTGCCCGACCTGGTCATCTGCCGTCCCGAACTGGCCGGACCGGTCCTGGCGGCACTGGCAGCCGCATGACCGGTGCCCGACGGCCAGCGCTCGGTGGCCGCGTTGGTAGGGTCGCCCGATGAGACGGTTCGAGAACCAGGTGGTGGTGATCACCGGCGCGGCCACCGGGATCGGGGCGGCCACGGCGCGGCGGTTCGCCGCCGAAGGGGCCTGGATCGCCTGTCTCGACATCAACGACGCCGACAACGAGGCCACCGCCGCCGCGGCCCGGGCCGAGGGGGTCGAGGCGCTGGCGCTGCCCTGCGATGTGCGGTCCAGCCACGACCAGCAAGCCGCCTTCGACCGGGTGATTTCGGCCTGGGGGCGCATCGACGTGCTCGTCGCCTGTGCCGGCATCTACGTCGGCGGACCCCTGTCCGAGATTCCTCTCGACCGGTGGGAGGACATCGTGGCCGTCAACCTGACCGGGGTCCTCGTCTCGAACAGCCTGGCCGCGCCCGTTATGACGACTCAGGGCCGGGGCTCCATCATCAACATCGCGTCCATGGCGGCCAAGACGAGTTGGCCCTACTCCGCCGAGTACTCGGGCACCAAGAGCGGGGTGGTGGGGATCACCCGCTCGGCCGCCATGGAGCTGGGCCCCCACGGCATCACCGTCAACGCGGTGTGTGCGGGCAACACCCTCACCGACATGGTCCGCAAGGTGGCCACCGAGATCGGGGCCACGCTGGGCATGACCGCGAAGGAGTGGCTGGACATGCGGGCCAACGACACCGCCCTCAAGCGGCTGGCGCGGCCGGAGGAGATCGCCGGGGTGGTGGCCTTCCTGGCCAGCGAGGACGCCCGCTACCTCACCGGACAGGCCATCGAGGTCGACGGCGGCCTCGTGCTCAGCTGACGGGCAGGGACGCCGACCAGTCTCAGGCGATCCGGTCGAACATGTCGGGCCGGATCTCGTTGATGGCCGGCTGACCGGCCAGGTAGCGGCAGACCTCCTCGGTGGCCATCTCCCCCATGCGGTGGCAGTTGTCGATGCAGCCCGCGATGTGAGGCGTCACCACCACGTTCTCCAGGCGCCGCAGCGGGCTGTCGGGAGCCGGTGGCTCGGGGTCGGTCACGTCGAGGAAGGCGAAGATGCGGCCGGTGGCCAGCTCGTCGACCAGAGCCGTCTCGTCGATGATGCCGCCCCGGGCGGTGTTGATCAGCACGGCGCCATCACCTAGACGGCTCAACTCGGCGGCACCGATCATGTGCCGGGTCTGGGCGGTCTCCGGGGCGTGGATGGACACGACATCGCTGCGTTCCATCAGGCCCGCGAGATCGACCTTCTCCACTCCGAGCGATGCGGCGTCGTCGTCACTGAGGTACGGATCGGCGACCAGGATCGTCACCGAGAACGGAGCGAGCAGCTCGATCACGTGGCGGCCGACATTGCCCGCGCCGACAAGGCCCACCGTCGAGCGGTGCAGCTCCCGGGCGTCCCACCGGTCCCACACCGCGCTGTCCCGCCATCCGCCGTCGCGTACGTGGTTGCCGAGAGGCCAGATCCGTTTGCGGCCCACGATCATCAACCCGAGGGTGGTCTCGGCCACATCCCGGGCCAGCGTGATGGACGCGCTGGTGACCCTTATGCCGCGGGCCCACACCGCGTCGGACACGAAGCGCTTCACGCTGCCGCCCATGTGAGCCATGTGTCCCAGCTGGGGCGCGGCCGCCACCACGTCGGCGTCGAGTTGGGCCACTCCCCAGCCGGTGATGCAGGCGTCGGCCCCGGACAGAACGGCCATCAGGTCCTGCTTGCCGGCCGGCTCGTTGCCAGCATGGTGCACGATCTCGGCCGCGGCCGCGAGGTCCTGGAGAGCCGCGGCGCTGAACATCCGACCGTAGTGGGACTGCCCGATGGTGATGGCGACTATCGGTCTGGTCACGCTGCCCCTCCTAAAGGCGCCCACCCTAGGGCCGCCCCGGCCAGCCGGGCCGCGCCAACGGCCGCCAGACTGGCATCGGACCGCGAAACCACCGGCCGGTCGATGGTGGCGGCAATCACCTCGACGAGTTCGTCGAACCGGGTTCCGCCTCCCACCATGACCAACTCGCCGCCGCCTGCTACCTCGCCGGCGCCGTCGAGAGCCCGGCGCACATTGAGCGCACAGGTCTTGAACGCGGTTGCCATACCTGCCAGGGATGTGTCGGCCAGCATCGCCCCCAGACCGCCGAGATTCCGCGACGCGGTCCAGCGCCCGGGCACCACGTGGGGGCTGAGGTTCAGACCGGCGGGCAGGGCGGCGACGTCGGCGTGTCCGGTCACCAGGGTCAACACCCACGAGGTACCGGCCGACAGGAACAGGTCGCCGGGGTCGGCCACACCAAGCCCCAGAGCCGCGCAGGCCTGGTCGTGGCCGCCGACGACGACCGGGGTGCCGGCCTCCAGGCCCAGCGCGGCCGCGGCCTCGCCTGTCAGCGCTCCTGCAACCGTGCCGGACTCCCGGATCGACGACAGCGCGCTCTGTTCGATGCCGGCGACCCGGCACAACTCCGGGCTCCAGCTGCGGGTTGCGACATCCATCAACTGCATCCCGGAGGCGTTGGACGGGTTGGTGGCCCACTGCCCGGTCAGGCAGGACATGAGGTAGTCGTCCACCGAGGCCCACCGGTCCACGGGGCCCGGACTCCCCTCGGCGCTCGGGTCTGAACCGGCCGCCTGCAGCCAGGCGATGGTCGGCAGGCCGGCCCCCGGCGCGGGTGCCCAGCCGCTGACAGCCCTGATCCGCTCGGCCGCGTCGCTGGGCCAACTCTCCACCACAGCCCGGGATCGGGTGTCCATCCAGGTGATGGCCCGCTCTGGACGGCCGCCGGACGGCACCGGGATCACCGAGCCGCTCTGGGCGGCCACGGCCAGCGCAGCCACCCCGACACCGGGGTCGAGAGCCCCTGCTGCGGATCGGCTCGCGGCTGCCAACGCTCGCCAGATCTCGCCGGGATCCTGCTCGCTGCCTCCCTCTGGTGTCGAGCGGGTGGCGATCGGATCCGATCTGGCGGTGGCCAGGATCCGGCCCGTCCGGTGTACGGCGAGGGCCTTGGCCGAGGTGGTGCCCGCATCCAGTCCCAGGACAACCTCAGCGGTGGAGTCGCCGCCGGAGGCTCGGCCGGACCCAGCCGCACTCACCGGATCACCCTCCGAGAATCGTGAGGGCGTCCTCGACGCTTGCGCCGTCGTGCACGACCGCGGCCACCGCCCGGGTCATGGCCGTGGGGTTCTCGCTCTGGAACACGTTCCGACCCATGGCCACGCCGGCCCCGCCCGCATCGACCGCGTCGGAGATGCTGGCCAGGGCGGCGGCCTCCGACCCCTTGGAGCCTCCCAGGATCACCACCGGCGCGAAGGTCGAAGAGGTGACCCGGACGAAGTCCTCGCAGTAGGGGGCCTTGATGAAGTCGGCCCCCAACTCGGCTCCCAGCCGGGCAGCGAAGGCCACCGCGTCAGGGCCGCGAAGCTCCGGAGGTGAGTCGAAGCCGCCGGGCACCATCTCGGCCATCACCGGCAGGTCCGATCGATGGGCCTCGCCGATGGTGCGGGCCAGGGTGCGCAGGGTGGCCGCCTCCGCGGGGGAGCCGGGCAGGGCGGTGACCGCCAAGGCGTCGGCTCCGACCCGGAGCGCGTCCTCGACCCCGAAGAACTGCCCGACCGAACCGCTGCTGGGCGTGCCGAGGTTGCTCTCCGAACCGTCACTTCGGAGAATGAGCCCGACCCCCTCCAGCTCGGCCGCGAACCTCGCGGCGATCCCGTAGGACGTCAGGATGGCGTCGGGACCGCCCGCCACCACCGCCGCGATGGTGTCGCCGGGCCGCTCGAAGCCGGAGCAGGGTCCGTCGATGAGCCCGTGGTCCAGGGCGATGATCACCGCCCGCCCGTCGGCGCCGAATATGCGGTCGAGATGCCGTGAGGCCATAGGAAGAATCTAGGGCCGCGCCCCGGCGATGATGGGCAGCGAGTCGGCCAGCACCGCGAGGTTCTCGTCGAGTTCGGACGACAGGGCGTCGATCAGCACGCCCGACAGGCCGTGGGCACGCGACAGCCGCTCCACCTCGATCCGGCACTCCTCGGCGGTTCCCGACACCTGGTATCGCCGGAGCAGGTCGCCGGTCACCAGCCCGTCCACGAGCCCGGGCTGGTTGCTGGCCGCGGCGTGCTCCACCACCGCGATCTCGTCGGGAGCCAGGCCTAGAGACTCCAGCACCCGCCGGGGCGAGTCCATCAGCACGAACGACAGGGTGCGGCGCTGACCTTCCAGCAATTCGGGCGTGTAGCAGATCCGTCCTAGGTAGAAGCGGCTCGGCTCGGGCCGGCCCGCGGCCGCTGCCTTCACGAGGCTCAGGGCCGCTCCGAGGTCGGGCTTGACGGTGAGAACGACGCCGTCGGCCTGCTGCCCGGCCAGCTCGAGCAGGCGCGGGCCCCGGCTCGCGATCCAGATCGGGATGGGCTGAGGCCCCATGCCGAGCTGGGCCCGGTCGAGGGAGCACGTCCGGCCCCTCCAGCTCACCTCCCGGCCCGACCACAGCCCCTTGAGCACCTCCAGGGTGTCGGCCACCACTCGGGCCGGGCGGGCTCGCTCGATCCCCATCGGGCTCAGCACCATCGACCCTCCGGCCAGTAGGACGACCACGAGCCGCCCGCCCGACAGCTCGTTGACGGTGGCCGCGGCCGCGGCGGTCACGGCCGGATGGCGGGTATAGCCGTTGGTCAACACGCCCAGGGTGATCCGTTCTGTGGCCCGGGCGATGGCGCCCAGGCAGGCATAGACGTCGGGATGGAACCCCTCGTCGGCCACCAGGCAGTAGTCGTATCCGAGCCGCTCCGCCTCGGCGGCCACCGCGATGACGTCGCCCGACGACATCAGCGGCACGATGTGGACCCCGGCGGCGACCATGCTCCGGTACAGGCGTCAGCGGCCCGATCAGCCGTGGGCGTGCTTGCGGTGCCCGTAGCGCTGGCCGCCGTCCACGGTGAGAACCTCGCCCGTTATGTAGTCGGCCTCGATCAGGAACTGGACCGCCTGGCCCATCTCAACGGGGGTGCCCCACCGCCCCACGAGAGTCTCGTCGGCCACCCGCTGGTAGGTGGCGTCGTCGTAGTCGGCGGGGCGCAGTGCCGGGCCCGGGACCACCGCGTTGACCCTGATGGCGGGGGCCAGATCCAGGGCCAGCTGGCGGGTCAGGGAGATGATCGCCCCCTTGCCCACCGAGTGGCCGGCGAACCCCGGCCAGGGCTCGAACGCGCTCAGATCACCGATGCTGACGATCACTCCGGAGCCGTTGGCCAGCATGACCGGAGCCACCCGGTTGGCGCAGTAGAAGGGGCCGTGGACGAGAGTGTCGATCGACCGGTGCCACACGGTCAGATCGTCGGTCGGGAACTCTCCGAAGGCGAAGGTGGACGCATTGTTGACCAGCACGTCGATGGTGCCGAAACGGTCGGTCGCGGCCGCCACCATGGCCTGGACCTGGCCGTCGTCGGTGACATCGGCCGCTACCGGCAAGGCCTGCACGCCCAGTGCCTCGGCATCGGCTGCGGTGCGGCGAGCCTCGTCGGCCGAGGTGTTGTAGTTGATCACCACGTTGGCCCCGGCCCGGGCCAGGGTCAGGGTGATGCCCCGACCGACCCGCTTGGCTCCCCCGGTCACGAGGGCCGTCCGGCCGGCAAGATCCATCGGGCGAGTATGCCACCCGGGCCGGCGCCGCAGGTCAGCGGGGCGGGCGCGCTAGTTTGCTGGCGGTGCGGCTCGTGATCGCCCGCTGCACCGTCGACTACGACGGCCGCCTGCAGGCCCCCCTGCCCCCGGCCGTCCGCCTCATCATGGTCAAGGCCGACGGCTGCGTGGCCGTCCACGCCGACGGTGGCGCCTACAAGCCGCTCAACTGGATGAACGCCCCGAACCGGCTGGTGATCGACGAGGCGGCCGGCGTTTGGAGCGTCACCGCGCCCGGCCGCAGCGACTCTCTCGTCATCAGGATCGAGGAGATCCTCCACGACAGCACCCACGAGATGGGCACCGATCCCGGTCTGCGGAAGGACGGCGTCGAGGCGCAGATGCAAGCGCTCCTCGCAGAGAATCCGGACGCCATCGAGGACGGCTTCATCCTGGTGCGCCGCGAGTTTCCTACCGCCATCGGCCCCGTGGACCTGCTGTGCCGCGACGCCTCCGGCAACGCGGTGGCGGTAGAGGTGAAGCGCAACGGCGAGATCGACGGCGTGGAGCAGCTGACCCGGTACCTGCACTACCTGAACTCCGACCCGAGCCTGGCGCCGGTCCGGGGCGTGTTCGTGGCCCGGACCATCAAGCCCCAGGCCAGGGTGCTCGCGGCCGACCGCGCCATCGACTGCGTTGAGGTGGACTACGACGAACTGCGCGGCATCGAGTCCCCGGAACTCCGTTTGTTCTGACCCTCGCGGCCTACTACGAGCGGGGATTGATCGGCAGTCCCTCGCGGCGCAGAGTGGTCATTCCCGCTCTTGTTCGCTTCGCTCACGGGCCGCTCGGGCCACGGCCTCGCGCCGTATGGATCGCATTGCTCCATCTACTCGCTCGGCCTCTTGGACGGAAGTCCGGTGGCGTCACCGGGTGCGAGTACCCTCGCATCGTGCTGAGACGGCTGCGGCGGCCCGATGTCCGGTACTCGCGGCTGTGGCAGGTCATCGTCGGGCTCGCGGTGCTCCTAGCCGCGCTGATCGTCGGGTGGCAGGTGTACGAGTCGGGCCAAGACTCCGAGATCCGTGAGGGCGCGGTCGTGGCCGGGGTGGACATCGGGGGGCTGGAGCCCGAGGAGGCAGTCACCGCGCTCGAACCAGTCGTCCAAGAGGTCGCCGAGACCACCGTCGAGCTGCAGTTCCTGGATCAGACCATCACCGTGACCGCCGCCGAACTAGGAATCTCCGTGGATGCGGAGCGGACCCTCGCCGAGGCCGACAACCCTCCCCCGCCAGTGGTGCGGCCGGCGGCATGGCTCTACGACCTGTTCGCCAGCCGGGATGTGGATCTCGCGGTCACGACCGACTTGGGAACGCTGGCCAGCACCGTCGACCCCTACACCGACCCCGAGACCCCCCGGATCGAGCTCGTCGATGGAGCCTTCCGGCCGGTGTTGAGCACCGACGTGCCGGTGCCCGACATGGATCTGCTGGCGCAGCGGCTGGAGGCGGCCGTGCTCCGGAACGTGGGCGGCAGGGTTGCGGTCGAGGTACCGATCGGCGGCATGGAGCCGGCCGATCCGATCGCGGTGGCTCTGGCCACGGCCTTGGCGGTGCGGGCCAACGACATCACCGCGGGCGGGGTGACGCTCCAGCTCGAGGGGACCGCCGAGACGTTCAGCATCGGCGAACTGCAGCTGCGCCACTTCATGGTTCTCGAAGGCGAGCAGCACGACACGCAGCTGGCTCTCGACTCGAGGATCGCAGGCACCCTCGCCAGCCTCTTCGTGGGCATCGGCGCCGAGGGGATACCGGCCACTCTCGGCCTCGACGAGGCCGGCAGCGTCACCATCTCCGACGGCGTGCCCGGGTTCAGGTGCTGTCACGAGACCGCAGCCGAGGTGCTGCTGGCCGGGTTGATGGAGGATCGGGACCCGGTGATGCTGCCAGCCGCCCCCGCACCCCATCCCCGGGGGCGGGAGTGGGCCGAGTCGATGGGAATCACCCACCTGGTCGCCGAGTTCACCACCCCCTTCACACCAGGCCAGGACCGGATAATCAACATCGCCCGCATCTCGGAGTTGACCCGCGGCGTGGTCATCGAGCCGGGCCAGCGCTTCTCGGTCAACGAGTACGTCGGGCCCCGCACGGTCGCCAACGGGTTCGTCCCGGCCGCGATGATCCTCGACGGCGTGTTCGTGGACTCGGTGGGCGGAGGAATCTCGCAGTACGCGACCACGCTGTTCAACGCCGCCTTCTTCGCGGGACTCGACTTCATCGACTACCAGAGCCACTCGATCTATCTCAGCCGCTACCCCTACGGGCGCGAGGCCACCGTCTCGTACCCGGCCCCCGACCTGATAGTCGAGAACAACACGCCCTACGGGGTCATGTTGTGGCCCACCACCGGCGACAGCTCGATCACGGTGCGGCTCTACTCGACACCCTGGGTTCTGGCCGACCAGACCAACCAGTGGTCCGAGCCCCGGGGAACGTCGTGTACCCGAGTGGTCACCGAGCGCACCCGGACCTGGCTCGAGGACGGGCGGAGCGAGACCGACACGGTGCGGGCCCTATACCGCCCCGAGGGCCTCAACTGTGACGGAACCCCGTCGGTCACAACAACAACCACCACCACAACGACCATCGCGCCGGAGTCGACCATCCCTCCAGAGGGAAGCGAGTACGAGGGGGCCGGCGGGGGCGGGAGCGACCAGCTCGAGCCCGCCGGCAGCGGCGACGGGTCCCAGAGCGGCGAAACCACCGGCAGCGACAACTCCCCGAGCGGCGAGACCAGCAGCGGCGACGACACCGGCAGCACCCCTGCCACGACCATTCCTGACGAGTGACCATGGGATCCGGCGACGAGAGGATCGACAGCATCGACCAGGCCATCGACGAGTGGTGGGACCGCCGGCTCAGGGACAGGCCCGCGCTCGACCGTCTCATGTACTCGGCATCGGAGGCGGCCAACCACTCGATGCTCTGGTACGCGCTGGGGGCGGCACAGGCCGTGGTGCGCCGGGACGCCCGCCCCGCCTGGCAGCTGGGCGTGGCGCTGCTGGGGGAGGCTGCGCTGGTCAACGGCATCATCAAGACGATCTTCGGGCGCCGCAGACCGGTGTTCAAGGGGCCGCGGCCCCATTCGCTGCGCCAACCGCTCACCAGCAGCTTCCCCAGCGGCCACGCCAGCGCGGCCATGGTGGCCGCCTCGCTGCTGTCGCGCCGCAGCCCCTGGGCCCCCGCGTATTACGCCCTGGCCCTGGTCGTGGCGCTCAGCCGGATCCACGTGCGTATCCATCACGCCAGCGACGTGACCGCGGGCATGGCCGTCGGCGCGGTGCTCGGCGCTACGGCCCGCCGGCTGCTGCGCTGAGGCCGCGTGGGCTCGGGCGACGCCGGCTGCGCCGCGGCGTCACGCTCGGGACAATAACTAGGATCGGCTTCGTGCAACTCCAAGGTGCGGTCGCGGTCGTCACCGGTGCCGCCAGCGGCATCGGGCGATCTCTGGCCAGGGCACTCGCGCTCGAGGCCGGCAGCGTGGTGGTGGTGGCTGATGTCGACGGATCCGGAGCGGAGGCCGTTGCGGGTGAGATCGCGGCGGAGGCCGGGCCCGGCGGGACAGGCGGGTTCGCGGCCGGCATCGACGTCACCGACGAGGACGCCGTCGTCTCGCTGATCGAACAGGTCGAATCGAGCCTCGGTCCGATCGAGCTGTGGTGCGGCAATGCCGGCATCTCCCGCCTCGGTGGGGTCGAGCGGCCCGACGACGAGTGGAACCAGGTCTGGGACGTGAACGTGATGGCCCACGTGATCGCCTGCCGGCATCTCGTTCCGCGATGGGTGGAGCGAGGATCGGGCCATCTGCTCGTGACCGCCTCGGCCGCGGGGCTGCTGACGAACTTCGGGACCGCCTCCTACGCGGTCACCAAGCATGCTGCCGTGGGGCTGGCCGAGTGGATCGCGATCACCCACGGTGACGACGGCGTGAGGGTCTCGTGCCTGTGCCCCCAGGGTGTGCGCACGCCGATGACCGAGAACGAGGGCGCGGTGGCCGTCGACCAGGTGAAGGCGCTCGGGCTGATCGAGCCCGAGGAGGTGGCCACGGTGACCCTCGAAGCGCTGCGCGAGGACCGGTTCCTGATACTGCCGCACCCCGAGGTGGCCACCTACGAACTGCGCCGGGCCGGTGACCGGCAGCGCTGGTTGGACGGCATGCGCAGGATGCAGAGACGCCTGCTGGGCTCCGAGGACGGTTAGGGGACCCTCAGCGGGTGCGCGGGTAGCCGCAACCGGGTCACGTTGCAGCGGGGTATCTCCCGCTCTCGTTCGCTTCGCTCACCGGCCGCTCGGGCCACGGCCTCGCCCGTACGAGCCGGATTCGCTCGTTTACCGGCTCGGCCTCTCAGGGAGCGGAGGGGGCCAGAGCCCTCACAACATCGAAGGCGTCGACACCCTCGGCCGGCAGCACCATCGGGGCCGGGCAGGTCACCCCGCTGTCGATGAAGCGCTGGATGTGCCGGCGGCACTCGTCGGGCGATCCGTGGACCAGCAGCTCGTCCACCACGTGTTCGGGGATCTTCTCCAGCGAGCCCCTCCGGTCGCCCGCGTCCCACTGGTCCCAGTGCTCGCCAAGGGCATCAGTCCGTCCGAGCCAGGCGTGGAAGGCCCGGTAGACCGGCACATTGATGTAGGCGGCCAGCAGCCGCCGCCCCGCGGCCAGGGCCGCCTGCCGGTCGGACGTGGGCAGCACGAAGATGCGGGCCACGATCTCTGCCGTCGGGCTCTCCTCCCTCACGATTCCGCAGACCCCTACTGCGTCGGATGCCGACAGCCAGTTGATGATGGCGCCGTCGCTCTCGCGGGCCGCGAGGCGCAGCATCCGCTCCCGCAGGGCGGCCACGAAGATCGGCACCGGCTCGTTTACCGGAACCCCAAGCCGGAATCCCCGCACCGAGAAGGTGTCGTAGTTTTCGGTGACCTTCTCACCGCTCAGCGCCGCCCGCAGGAAGCGGACCGTGTCCCGCACCCGCTGGTAGGGCCGATCGAAGGGGACCGCGTTCCAGTGGCTGACAATTACCTCGGAGGATGTGCCGATGCCGAGGACGAAGCGTCCCGGCGCGGCCGAGGCCAGCGACGCAGCCGATTGGGCCATGAGGGCCGGACCGCGTGTGTTGGCGGGCACCACCGCCGTACCGAGCCGCAGGAACGGTGCCCACACCGAGGCGAGAGCAAGTGTGGTGAAGCCGTCGAAGCCGTTCGCTTCCGCCGACCAGACGTCGGTATAGCCCAGGTCGACGAGCTCTTCGAAGAGCGGGCGCTGGGCGTGCAGGGGGCCCATGAACGGGACCGTGATGCCGTATCTCTGGGCAGGGGCCTGGCTCATACGGACAGGATGTCACACCCCCTGGCCATCATGTGTACATGTCCGATCAACTGGTTCTCATAGACATCGCCACCCCCGGCCAGCCCGATTCTCAGCAGACCTGGCAACTTGACTCCGCCACATGCGAGATCGGCCGGCGCGGCGTGGCCCGGGCCCGCAGAGCCCTGCAGGCCGCACGCACTCCCATAGAGGTCGATACCGTCGACGGCGGCGACCTCCCCGCCGCAGCCTGACTCCGGGCGCGAGCCCCAATCGCACCGGCCGTGAACCTGCCGGATGCCACCTTCAGCCGAAGCGAGTGCCCCATATACCCCACATATGGGTCGCGGAGGAGCATGCCTTATGGGGAGCAACTGTGGATCGCTGCATTGGCGCCGTTGGGCGGGAGTGCTCGTGCTGGTGCTCGTCAGTTCATGCAGCACCCCACCAGTAGTAGCCACGATTGGCGGCGAGGTGTCGGTCGGCACGGACGACGAGCACCAGTGGGCTCCCAACGCCACCGTCGAGCGGGTTGTGGACGGAGACACCATCGACGTACTGGTAGGGGACCGTCAGGAGACGGTGCGCCTCATCGGTATCGACGCCCCCGAGTCGGTGGCGCCCACCCGCCCGGTGCAGTGTTTCGGCAAGGAGGCGTCGTTGCATCTTGAGGCCGTGCTCCCCGAGGGCACCGAGATCACCCTGGTGCGCGACGTTGAGGCCCGGGATGTCTACCAGCGTCTCCTCGGCTACGTGGTGCGATCCCGCGACGGCCTCTTCGTCAACCTGGAACTCGTGGCAGCCGGCTACGCCGCGGTGCTGAACTACCCGCCCAACGACCATTACGCCAGCGTTCTTGCTCGGGCTGAGGCGGACGCGGCCGCAGCCGGCCGCGGCTTGTGGGGCCACTGCGGCGGCCCCGACGTTCCGCTGGGCTGAGGCCGGCTCCTTGACGGCGGGGCTTCGGGTGAGATGCGGCCCCCCAGTCAGATACGGTCAAGGCCGTGGAATCGCTGGTAGAGCGCCTCGGACACCCCCCTGACGCCAAGCTCGTGATCGTCAGCGCGGACCGCATCGGCACCACCCACTCCTCCACCGCCGCCGGCTACCAGGCGTTGCGGGAGGGCGCGGCCACGACCGGCACGATCGTGATGCCAGGGGTGTGGGCCCGCCACGCGGCCGAGCTCTACCGGGGCGAGGACCTCGGGGTCCACCTGACGCTCAACTCCGAGCTCGACTGCTTCCGGTGGGGGCCGATCACCAACGCCCCGAGCCTCCTCGACGGCGACGGAGGTTTCCCCCGGACTCTGCAGGACCTGTGGGACCATGCAGACCTCGACGAGGTCCGGCGCGAATGTCGCGCCCAGCTCGAGCGGGCCGTGTTGTGGGGATTCGACGTGACCCACCTCACCACTCACATGGCCGCCCTGCAGCAGCGCCCGGAGTTCTTCGACGTGCTGATGGACCTCGCGGTGTCATTCGACCTGCCGGTGCGTCTCGAAGGCCCCGAGGCCGAGGCCAACGCCGGATTCCCGTTCCGATCGCTGGCCCAGTCCGAGGGCATCGTCTTCCCCGACCACTTCCGGCTCGTTCGAGGAGACGCCAGGGACCATGTCTTCGAGCAACTGGCCGGCCTGGCGCCCGGGGTCACCGAACTGTCACTGTGCCCGGCGCTCGACGAGCCCGAGATCCACGCCATCGATCCTTCCGCGAGCGGCCGGGTCGACGACCTGGCGCTGGCCCTGTCCCGCGAGATGGCCGACCTGATCGAGCGATCCGGCGCGGTCGCGGTCGGATACCTCGCTCTGCGCAGCGCGCAGAGGAGGGCCCGGCACCGCACCTGACGGGGACTACCGGAGCGCGGCCAGAGCCTCCCTCAGCGCCTTCGATCGCAGCAACGGGCGCCATCCGTCGAACAACAGCACCTGGTCGCCCTCGAGCTTCATCCGGCCCGTCATATAGGCCGCCTCCACTGACAGCTCGCCCCGCCACGCCTGCACGAAGTCCGGGTAAGTCCATCCGGCGACCAAGTCGGGCTGCGAGTGCCGCCCCGTCGACAGGCTCACCCGCCCGGCCTCGACAACCGCGTGGAAGGCGACCCCGCCCCCGGGTGCGCCGCTCACCGTGACCTGGGCCACCCCGTCGGCCGCGCCAGAGGCATCGACAGCCTCCAGGGCGACGGCGACTGCCTCCAGCCACCCATCGTCGAGAGGCTCCGGAGCCACGTCAGCCGGCGTCGCCGGCCGGCTCCGGCCGCAGCCCCTCGAACAAGTCGCGCTCGGGCAGCGTCGCCGGACGCGGCCCCCGGGCCAGCACATAGTCGTCGTATGGATGGATCGACCGCTCGACCTCGGCGGGCAGCCCGAACCAGAACGTCGACTCCGGGTCGATCTGGGTGGCGTGGGCCAGCAGTCCCTCGATGCGGGCGTCGATGAACCCGTCCACGGGAACTTGAGTCGTGATCTTGTCGTCGGTGGACGGTCGCTTGAACCACCACTCGTTGTACGGCGATTCCAGGCCGAGATCCTGGAACGCCTGGTGGCGCTCCTCGATGCGCTTGCGCGACCACAAGGTGTAGTAGAGCTTGGCCGGCGCCCAGGGCTCACCCAGGTCGGGACGGTACGCCGGGTCGCCGGCCCGCTCGTAGGCGGGCAGGGAGACATCGTGCACCCGAATGTGGTCCGGATGCATGTACCCGCCCTGATCCTCCGGATAGGTCACGATGACGTGGGGCCGGTGACGGCGTATCACCGCCACTAGCCGGGCCACCGCCTCCTCAAGGTCGGCCCGGGCGAAGCAGTCGGGATGGTTGTTGGCCTCCGACCCCTCCATGCCCGAGTCGCGATAGCCGAGCATCTCGACCTCTTCGTAGCCGATCACCTCCGCAGCCCGGGCCAGCTCTGCCGCCCTTATCTCGGCCAGCTTGTCGGCCATGGAGGGATCGTCCAGCGTCGGGTTGAGGATCTCGCCCTCCTCTCCGCCGGTGCAGCACACGAGCACGGTCCGGATTCCCTCGGCGTGGTAGCGAGCGATCGTGGGCGCACCCTTCGACGCCTCGTCGTCCGGATGAGCGTGGACGGTTAGGAGACAGAGCCGTTCCGCTGGAGTTGCCATCGCCGGTGAAGCTATCCCCGTAGCGGCCGCGAGCGCTCCACAGCCGACCGGTTGCCTACACGCAACTCACGAGGCCGGCGCAGATGCCAGCGGCTCCAGGACCATGGCCGTGTCGTCGTCCCGGTCCGTGAGCAGCCAACCGCAGATCTCGGCCAGGCGCTCGCGCCCCTCGTCCGGGCCGCTGGCGATCAGAGCGTCACCGGGTTCGAGCCTGACAATGCCGCCCGGCCGGTACCGGTACTGACCGCCGCGCCGGATGGCCAGGACCGTGAACCCGGGCTCGATGTTCAGCCTGAGATCACCCAGCGTCCGGCCGTCGGCCTCGGAGCCCTCAGCCACCGGTACGTGCACGACGACCTCGTCGCTGTCGCCGAGTGCCACCGCCAGTATCGGGTGGATCTGCTCCTGGCGCTCAATGATCCACACCATTTGCTGGGCCTGATCGCCAAGATCCTCCGCGGCTTGAGACAGGTGCAGCAGGCCCCGCAGGCCCGGCTGGTCGGCGTGCTCCCTGGCCGCCCCGAGCACCCACTCCTCCAGACGGTCCTTCATCTCGTCTAGTCGGTCCTCGAGGTGGCGCACCTCAGCGGCCAGGCTCTCGTCTCGCAGCACCAGCGCCGAGTAGGCCAGACCCACGGCCACCTCCGAGAGATCCTTCATCTCCACAAGCACGTTGGTGGCCCGCCGCAGGTCTGAGACTCGGGGCCCGGCCGGCTCCTCCGGAGGGGACCACTCGGGCGACCCTGCCAGCGTGCGCAGTTCGACGATCCCGTCGGGCGACCCCCGCAGGAACAGCACGTCGTCGGGCACGAGCACGGTGTCACCGCCCACATCGGTGATCCACTCCCGCTCGCGGCGCACAGCCATCACCCGCATACCCATCTTGGCCGGCATCTCATGGTCGGCCAGGTGCCGGTGCGCGAGCAGCGAGCCGTCGGACACCAGCACCCGGTGCGACACCTCCTCGGCCGCGCTCAGCTCGGCCACCAGTTCGGGCGGTATGCCTACCCGGTGGGTCACGATGCGGGCGATGTCAACCGCGTCGTTGGCGATGCGCTCGATGGCCGAGATCACCTGGAGCACCGACGACATGCCGTCGGCGTCGCGAGGATGGCGGACCGCCAGGATGCACACCGCCCTCATGTCCTGCACGAGGTCGCTCATGCGCTCCTCGAGCTCGCTCACCTCGTCGGCCATGTCGGGATCACCGAAGTACAGCGCCGCGTAGGCGAGGTCCACCATCAACTCGGAGGTGTCCTTGGCCTCCGCCAGCATCTCCCGCAGATTGCGAGGTCTGTCTTCCATCAGGTCTCTCCCGAGATCATAGGTTTCGCAGCGGCCGTCATGCCACGCCCACCACGACGACGGCCACGATCAGGGTGAACGCACCGACCAGGTCCAGCGATGAGGTGACCATGGGAATCCCGTACGTGTCGGGGTCCACCCCGAACCGCACCGCCGCGAGCGTCCCGTAGTAGGCCACGATCACGACCAGCACCGTGGCCAGCAGACCCCCGAGCAGGGCCACGCCCACCAGCCCGCCGAGCGACGGCCCGGCGTGGCCGCTCAGACCGCCCGCGATCGAGGCGACCAGGCCGAGCAGCACGAACACTGGTATGGCCAGCGCAAAGGTGGTGGCGAGGTCAACTCGGGCGGCCCCCGACGGCAAGGCTGACGGTCGCGCCAGTCCGAGGTGCAGCTTGGTGGACAGCCTGCTCGACAGCACGCCGCCGAGCGCGCCCGCGGTGGCCAGGTATCCCGGCAGCAGCACGAGCAGGACGGGGAACTCGAGGAAGTCGTCGATCCGCTTCTCCACCGTTATCCCGGCCACTAGGTCGAGTAGCCCGGCGACGGTCAGAACCGGAAGCGACTCCCGCATGATGGCCCGTAGCTCGTCCAGCCTGCTCCGCAGCCCCCAGAGCACCGAGACGACCGCCATCGCGGTGAGCGCCCACGCGATCGACGGCGTGAGGACGTCCACGCCGGCGAGCTCGGCCGCCACCACCAGCGAGGGCAGGGTCACCACGTCGCCAGCGACCGTCACCATCGGAGCTACGACGTTGTCGAGGTCCCAGCCGAAGCGAACCGCGCCGGCCGTGGTGGCCAGGGTGATGGCTAGGACCACGAACGCGGCCAGCAGGCACCCCAGCGCCGAGATCACCACGAAGTCGGCCAGGCTCATCGTCGGCGAGACGTTGAAGGCCAGGGCTGTTCCCTTGGCCATCACCGCCAGCACAACGCCGAGGACCAGGCTGAGGCCCACCGACGCGATGGCGTTCTGCATCATCACCGAGTCGCGGCCTCCGGAGCGGAAGGTGCCGGCATGGATGGCCGTGCCGAGCCGGCTGCCCAGCGCGCCGAAGATGTTGCCCTTCACCGCGATGGCAGCCGGCACTAGAAGCAGCAGGCCCGGCAGCTTCTCGAGGGTGCCAGTGATGGACGCGAGGATCAGTCCGGCCACCAGGCTCGCGACAGCCGCCATCACCAGGGCGCCGAAGGCGCTGCGGACCGCGAGCAGGTCCTGCACCCAGCGTGCTGCCGCTCGCCTGATAGCGCGCGCGGGTACGTGTGCACCGGTTGCGTTGCGGCGGGGTGTCTCCCGCTCTTGTTCGCTGCGCTCACGGGCCGCTCGGGCCACGGCCTCGCCCGTATGGGCCGGATCACGGCGCCTACCCGCTCGGCCTCTAGGCGTCACTGATGCGCGACTGCGTGCAGCCATGAGGCAAGTGTGCTCCGTTGGAGGGAACTTCGGCGCGATCCGGCGCACGGCCTCGCCTAGAGCGTGTGCGGGTGGCTACCGTTCAGGATGTGGCAGTTATCGCTCTGGTCAACCAGAAGGGCGGCGTCGGGAAGACGACCACCGCTCTCGGACTGGCATCGGCCGCATGGGTGCGACGGATCCCGAGCGTTGTGGTCGACTTGGATCCGCAGGGCAACGCCACCACGGGGTTGGGGGTGTGGGAGCCGGCCGCAACCGTGGACGAGGCCCTGGAGTCCGACCGGCCGGGAATCCTGGAGAACCTGGCCGAACCGTCGGGGTGGCCCGAGGACAAGGGCCTCCCACCCCGGATCGTACCGTCGACGCCGGCATTGGCCGGGCGTGAGCGCCAGATGCTCTCAGACCCCGTGGGCGCACAGGACAGGCTCCGTGTCGCCCTGTCAGGACAGCAGAGTCTGGTGCTGATCGACTGTCCCCCATCGCTCGGCCTCCTGACCATCAACGCGCTGTTCGCGGCCGACGCCGCCCTGGTAGTGACCGAACCGAGCGCGTGGGCCTCCGACGGCGTCAGCGAGATCCTGCGAACCATCGATCGCGTCGACACCAGGAAGCCAGCCGGACTCGCCGTGGCGGGCGTAGCCGTCAACCGCCTGGCCCGCACCCGGGACTCGCGCTACTGGCACGAGCAGCTGGTCACCGACCACGGTCGGCTGGTCCTGCCGCCTGTGCGCCTGCGGGCAGCCGTGACCGAAGCGGCGGCCCGCTCGATGCCGATACACGCCCTTCCGCCCCGGCGGGGCGCAGCAGAGGCGTGCACCGAGTTCGACGAGATCTACGATCGTGTGGTCGGCGAGCAACGTCCGGAGGACCCCGATGGCCTATGACCCCCAGCGTGACCGGCCCCGGCACCGGCCCGGTCCCCGGGAGGCGTCGGCCGTCGATTCCATCCTCGACACCGAGGTGGCCCCGCCGCCGCGGCCCAGACCGGAACCCGATGCCGTCGCGGCCTCGGACGCAGCACCGGTGCCGACGGGCTCCTGGAGCGACCGGTTGCTGTACTCCGCAGGAATCTCCACCCTGCTGGGCGCGGGAGCCGCGCTGGTGACCCTCTGGTGGTTGTGGAGGCGCTTGAGGCGGTGAGGCCCGCGGGGCGCGCTGTGTCTCAACCCGCGAGTCTCTCCAGGCACTCGTCCTCGGCGGCTCGCAGTTGCGCCCGCCGGAGGTTCTCGGCCTGACCCTCCGGGCAGTGCTCGGCGTAGGCGCAGTAGCCGCAGAGCGGGCCTGGCCGGGGCGGGAAGTCGTCGATGTCACAGGCGTCCGCGATCGCACTCCAAGTCGACTCCAGCCGACCGACCGCGCCGCTGATCTCGACAGGCGTCACCGCGGTAGCCACGATCCGCTGGCCCAGGTACAGCAGCTGGGCTCTAACCGGTGGCTCGCCCGTCTCCTCGGCGACGGCCGCCGCGTAGAGCAACACCTGCTGCAGGCGCTCGGGTGCGTGGCGAGCTGTGGGAGCCCGCCCCGACTTGTAGTCGCTGACGACGAGGCCGTCGTCCTCCCTCTCAAGACGGTCCACCACACCCCTGAACGGCACATCGCCCAGCGTCACCGACACCTGCTCCTCGGTCGCTTCCACCTCGATGGCGGCCGGGTCCTCCAAGTGCCACAGACCCTCGATGGCGCGCCAGGCCCGCCATCGGAACTCCCGAGCCTCGTCGTCGCTCAACTCCAGGTCCCGGTAGTCGTCGCCGCCGGCCAGCTCGGGCCACACCGCTCTGGCGATGCCCTTGGCCTCGTCCTGGCTGCGCCGCGACGGCTCTCGCTGCATCAGCAGTTCCAGCACCCGGTGGGCGAACGTTCCCACCAGCGCCTCAAGTCCGGGCGGCTCAGGAAGGCGCTCGACGTAGCGGAACCTCCACCGGCGGGGGCACTGCTCGAACGTGGATGCCCCGGACGGCGACAGCCGCTGCGGCGGGGCGGGGGCGCCGTCGTCATCCAATGCACCGGTGGCGCCCGGGTCGAGGATGTCGCCCGGGTCGAACTCCAGCTGCATTCCTCAGTTCTAGCTCACCGGTGTGACGCCGGCCCGGATGCCCGGACGTAGCCGGGTACCCGGGAGTGCTGCCTGCACGGCTGCTCAGATGTCGAGCGTCGCCTCGTCCACCAGAGACGAGTTCTCGACCAGATAGTCGCGGCGCTGGGCGACGTCGTTGCCCATCAGGACTTCGAACATGTCGGCCGCGGCCGCGGCCTGCTGAGCGTCGGCCATGGTGAGCCGGCGCAGGGTCCGGGTGTCGGGATCCAGCGCGCAGTGGCGCAGCTCGTCGGTGTTCATCTCCCCGAGACCTTTGAAGCGCTGCCACTTGATGCTGTCGCGGCTGCGCCTGCCTCGTGTCAGCTCGGCCGTCATCCGGTCCCGCTCCTCGTCGGAGAAGGCCCGCAGGGTCCGGTCGCCCACTCGGGCGGTGTAGAGGGGCGGCTGGGCCGAGAAGACCCGGCCCTGGGTGAGCATCTCCCGCATGTAGCCGTGGATCAGAGTGAGCAGCAGGCAGCGGATGTGGCTGCCGTCGACGTCGGCGTCACAGAGGATGACGATCCGGCCGTAGCGGGCGGCCTCAATGTCGAAGGCGTCTCCTGCGCCCGCGCCCATGGCGGTGAAGATGGCCTGCGCCTCAGCATTGTCGAGCACCTGTTTAGGGCTCGCCTTGGCCGCGTTCACGATCTTGCCCCGCAGCGGCAGGATGGCCATGAACTCCGAGTCGCGGCCCCGCTTGGCCGGCCCGGCGGCCGAGTCGCCCTCCACCAGCACCAACTCGGCCCGGTCACCGTGGATGCGGCAGTCGGCCAGCTTGTCGGGCATGCCGGTTGAGCCGAGGCTGGCCGCCTTGCGCTTGGTGTCGAGCATCTGCTTGGAGGCGACCCGGTTCGTCACCGCGGCGGCCACCTTGTCGCTTATGGCCTTGACCTGGGTCCGGGGTCCCCCGCCGGGCTCGAACCACTCCTTGAGCTGCTCGTAGGTGACCCTGGCCACGATGCCCTCGACTGCGGGCGTGCCCAACTCCTGCTTGGTCTGACCCCGGAACTGCGGCTCGGAGAAGGTCACCTTGACTGCGGCGACCAGGCCCTCACGCACGTCGTCCTTGGTGGCGTTGGTCTTGCCGTTCCTGGCTCCCGCGCCGCCGCGGGAATCGCGGGCCAGCCGGGCGAGCTTCCGGTTGTCCTTCAGCAGCACGCCGTTGACCACCCGGGTGAGGGCCTTGTCGAACCCGGCGAGGTGGGTGCCGCCCGAAGTGGTGGGGATCGTGTTCACGAATGACACCACGTCACTGTCGTATCCCGCGATCCAGCGCAGCGCGATGTCGACGGTGCACTCCCGTTCGACCTCGGTGATCTTGCCGTCGACGGGGACCTTCTCGGTGAACGTCTCGATGCCGTTGGCGGTGATCACACCGCTCACGGCATCCTCCCCGGCGCTCTCGGAGCGCTCCCTCACCATGTCGCCGAGCCCGCCCCTGCTCACGAAGACGAAGGGCTCGCCTGCCGCGCCGGGGCGGCGGTCGTCCACCGTCATCTTCAGGCCGGGAACCAGGAAGCACATCTGGCGGACCCGGTGGCGCACCTCATCGGCGTCGATGCGCGCCTCGGGATAGAACAGCGCCATGTCCGGCCAGAACCGAACGGTGGTGCCCGTCGCCTTGGTTCGCCGGTTCACCGGCCGCACGTCGCTGCTGGCCCTGAACCTGCCAGCGACGAAATGGCCGGGCTCCTGGTTCGAGAAGCTCAGCTCGTGCACGTACCCGTCGCGGCGCACCTCCACGTCGAGGCGGGTCGACAGGGCGTTGACGACGGACGCTCCCACGCCGTGCAGCCCGCCCGAAGCCTTGTAGGCGCCTTCGCCGAATTTGCCGCCCGCGTGCAGTTCGGTGAACACCACTTCGAGGGCCGACACGTCGCGTTCGGGATGTTTGTTGACGGGGATGCCGCGACCGTTGTCGGTCACCTCGACCGATCCGTTGCGATGCAGCGTCACACCCACCTTGGTGGCGAAGCCGGCGGCGGCCTCGTCCACGGCGTTGTCCACGATCTCCCACACGAGGTGCATGAGACCCTCGGAGCCGTTGCCCCCGATGTACATGGCCGGGCGCTTGCGGACCGCCTCGAGACCCTCGAGCGTCTCGATGGAGTCGGCGTCGTAGGTGTCTGCGGTGTTGGCCGCCGCGGGGGGGCTGGCGTCGCCCGAGCTCGCGGAGCGGTCGGGATGACGGCCGTTGGAGGCGCGGTCGCGGCGGGCCGCTCCGTTGGACGAGCCAGCCCGGGAGCGGGGCTGAACATCAGCGTTCGGGTCGGCGACGTCGCCCGAGGTCAGCGGCAGGGTCATCTCGGTGGATGCTCCGGCCGGCCCGTTCGGGGGGGTCACTTCCTCACCACCTCCCCGGCGCCAGAACATGGACGCGCCGATCGCTGCGCTGCGGTGAGCGGTAGCGCGCCGTGGGGGCCACTCGCAACGGCACAGGGTGGGGATCGACCTTGCGAGGATTGTCGTCCTGTCCCATCAGAGCCAGCATGCCCTCGGCCGGGCCCACCGCCGCGGCCACCACAGACTCGACGGGCAGCAGCTTGACCACCAGAACGCCCTGGGTGCCCCGGCCCTGCGTCGGCAGCTCGGAGCAGGGCGTGACCTTGATCCCGCTCTTGCCGTTGCCCGAGACAGGGCCCGCGCTGGTTGCGACGACCAGCGCGGCGTCATCAAGGACGGCGCCGGCACCCACCGGGACGGAGCCCTCACGCAGCTTGATGCCAGCCATTCCCGCCGCG
The DNA here is from genome assembly GCA_009843735.1 of Acidimicrobiaceae bacterium. Taxonomy (GTDB): domain Bacteria; phylum Actinomycetota; class Acidimicrobiia; order Acidimicrobiales; family Aldehydirespiratoraceae; genus Aldehydirespirator. The sequence goes on from VYCW01000099.1 coordinate 73,635, forward strand.
GCCCGGCGCTGCAGCCGCACCGACGACGCCTCCAGGCGCAGGGCCCGGCCGTCGCTGGCCGCGATCACGACATCGGCGTCCTCGGGCGCGGTGAAGGCGCAGGCCACCCGGTCGTTCGCCCCCAACGCGATCAATGACGACCCAGCGGGCGAGCCCAGCACCTCCTCGGCATCGAGCCGCTTGATGGTGCCCCCGGCAGTGACCATTACCAGCCTCTCGTCCCCGCCGGCAACGAGGGCCAGGACCGTCTCCTTGGCGTCCAGGCCGAAGACGGTGGAGGCATCGGCGCCCCGCACCCGGTTAGACGTCTCCTCGATCTCGCCTCCGAGCACCTCGAACACCCGCCCGGTGGAAGTGACCGCGGCCACCGGCGACCCGGTCGAGGCCACGACCCTGGCGGCGATCAAATCGTGACGACCCGGCGACGCTCGCCGCTGCCCCTTCATGGACGCCCGTCCGATGTTGCCACTCGTCGACACCGTCACGACGCAGGGAATGTCGGGACCCGCCTCGACCGGATCGAACGAGGCCGCCGAGGCACCGCCAGCGTCTGAGCCGCTGGCCGACTCCCGCTCCAGGACTTCAGCCGCGACGATCCGGCTGCGCCTAGGCCGTCCGTGATCCTCGACTATCCGTCGAAGCTCGCTCCTCACGATGGAGCGCTGGCGGCGCCGGCTGGACAGGATCTCCTTGAAGTCCCCGATGTCGGCTCGTAGCCGGGAGGCCTCATCGTCGAGCTTCTGGCGTTCCAGCGCCGTGAGCCGCCGCAGCGCCATGTCAAGAATGTGGCTGGCCTGCACGTCGGTGAGTCCGTAGCGCGCCATGAGCCCATCGCGTGCCTCCGCCGCGTCCTGGGAGGCTCGGATCAACGCCACTACCTCGTCAATGTTGTCGAGGGCGGCGAGCAGGCCCTCCACGATGTGGAGCCGCTCGCCCGCCCTCCGCAGCCGGAAGCGGGTGCGGCGCACCACGACCTCGAGGCGGTGGGCGACGTAGTGCTCGCACAGCTCCCGGAGCCCGACGGTGGTGGGCACGCCGTCGACCAGCACCACGTTGTTGACGCTCACGGCCTCCTCCAGCGGGGTGAGGCGGTAGAGCTCGGACAGCGCGCCGCTGGCATCCACCCCCGGCTTCAGGTCGATCTGCAGGCGCAGGCCCTCCATGTCGCTCAGGTCGGCGATGCCGGCGACACTGTCCAGCCGGCCGGCCCCGACTAGTTCGGTGATCCGGGAGACCACCCGTTCGGGACCCACGAGGTGGGGCAGTTCGGTGACGATCACCGCCTGGCGGCGCCGGGTCACGGCCTCGATGCTGGCCCGGGCCCGAACCCTGACCGATCCCCTGCCGGTGTCGTAGGCAGCCTTCAGGCCCTCGTCGGAGACGACAATGCCACCACCGGGGAAGTCGGGTCCGGGCAGGACTTCCATGAGCTCGCCGGTCGCCGGCCTCGCTTTGCGCCTCCGGGCCGGCTTGGCGGCTCCCGGCGACCCTGCGTCGGAGGCAGCGGCGCCCGGCTGCTTGCTCATTACCAGCTCTATAGCTGCGCCAACCTCAGCCAAGTTGTGGGGCAGCATGGTTGTGGCCATGCCGACCGCGATGCCAGCCGTGCCGTTGACCAGCAGGTTGGGCAGCGCCGCCGGTAGCACGACCGGCTCGGTGTCCTCGCCGTCGTAGGTAGGCCGGAAGTCGACGGTGTCCTCGTCGAGTTCTCCGACCATGTCCATCGCGGCCTCACTGAGGCGGCATTCGGTGTAGCGGGCCGCCGCGGGCGGGTCGTCAAGGCTGCCGAAGTTGCCCTGCGGGTCGACCAGGGTCACCATGCGGCTGAAGTCCTGGCCCATGCGCACGAGGGTGTCGTAGATGGCGGCGTCGCCGTGAGGGTGGTAGCGGCCCATGGTGTCGCCGACCACGCGGGCCGACTTGCGGTACGGGGTACCGGGCCGTAGGCCCATCTGGAGCATCGAGTAGAGGACCCGGCGCTGCACCGGCTTGAGGCCGTCCCGCACGTCGGGGATGGCTCGGGCCGTGATGACCGACAGGGCGTAGGCGAGGAACGAGTCGCTCATCTCCTCGGCCACCGGAACGTCTTCGACATGGCGGGCCCGGACGGGGTCGAGGGTCGCGGTAGTCAGTTGCTGTTGTGGTGACACAGTCGTCTCCGGGCTCTTCTTCTCGAGGCTTCGGGTGCTCCGCATACCACCGCGGGCCTCGCCCGACGGGGAGTGAAGTGCGGCTCACTTACAGGATTGACGGTAGCGGCTGAGGCTTGAGGGTTTAGTGACCCCGACCGTCATGGTCGAGGCCGTAACGTTGCCAAAGCTGGCGAAGGGCGACGGTCGCCTCAGGCCGAGCCCAGACAACCACGCCCTTCCCTCTCGGCACCATCAGCCGCCATGCCATCATCGGCTCCCGGCGGTCGGAGGACCGCGACCCACTGGACCAACCCCGACTCCCGTCTGGCCTCCCGTCGACACGCTGGCTCGACTGAGGTCGGCATGGCCGTTCAGCCCGCCTGCCGGCTCGGCCACATCCGAGCCTGACCGCCCCGTTGAGAACACCTGTTCGCTCCATGCGGACAACTCTACCCAATCTCTACGACAACACAACCTGAAAAAGCATAATATTACCCAAAAGAACTCGCCAACCTGTTGGAGCAACGTTCTTCATGGGCACGCCCCAAACCGCAGCCGGTCAGACGCACAAGGCCAAGCAATCCAGGCCGGCTACCTACTCCTAGACCGCCGTGACGTCAGGGGTCCCGGTTCGGCTAAGAATCCGGGCCGACCAGCGCTGCGATCACCTCGGGGTCGCTCACTGCGAGCACAGCCCTCGCGAATTCGTGGTCGACCAGGTCCAGCACCAGCAGGGGCAGCTCCGACGCGCCACGGGCCGTGGCCCAGAACTGCTTTCCGAGCACGCCCCGGCCGAGGTGGGTCCCCACTCGACGTCTGCCCGGATAGCGCTCTCCGGCGTGCGTTCCAATTCCGAGTTGGCGGTGATCGATGTAAGACTCGACCTCGCCACGCGGGGCGACAGCCGCCTTCGCGATGGTGGACCGGTCGATTTCGACGACTCGACGAAAGTTGGCCAGGCGATCCCATCCGTCGAGTTCAATCCGGAGCGTGCTGCCCGTCAATTCAACCCGGAAGGCCACGGTCGGCCCAGCGCCGGAAATCTTGGATGTCCAATCCGGTATCCACCGCAGCGATGCTACCGAGCCCGCTACGGTCGGTAGCCGCTGAGAGGTCCCAATGCCCCGGCCGGGGCGCTAGCGAGAGCCCTCGACCTCCACGGTCACTATGTCGATGCCGCTGTACTTGCGGTGCCGCACCGCCGATGCAAAATGCCTCAGCAGGCGGAGAGAGACCTCCCGCTGCTCCGTCGCGTCGGTCTGGTTGCTGAGATAGGCGAGCTGGTCCTGGATGTTCTCGTCCGCCAACCCGGCGAGGAACTCCAGTTCGACGAGGCCGGCTCCCGGTCGCGCCACCACCACGAGGCGTCGCGGCGCCTCATCCTCGTTCATCTCCAGCAGGCTCGACAGCGCCTCCTCTCCGACGAAGCGTAGACGGCCCGTCGAGGCCTCGTCCCAACCGATGCTCGTCGCAAGCGTCTCGAGGAACTCGTCGATCTCGGGCAGCGCATTCATGTGCAGCTCGAGTTCGAGTCGCCTGCGCCGGGCGCTGCTCACCTCGATGAACGCCGTCAGGAGGACCGCGGTGAGCGTGCCCATGGTCAGCCCGTCGCCGAGCAGCGTCCCCCAGGTGCCGCCGATGAGCTCAGCGACCGCGTTCTCGCCCTGCAGCCCGATCCCGACCGCGAGCGACACGCCGACGATAAGGGCCTTGCGGGGCTCGAGGCCGTCCTGGAGGACCGTACGGAAGCCCTCCACGAAGAGCATCCCCATGATCACCAGCAGGTAGGCACTGATGACGGGGTCTGGAATCGTCAGCAGCAGCGCCGTGACCTTCGGCAGGAACGTCAAGGCCACGAGCATGATGCCGATGGCGTATCCCACCCGGCGCGCCGCGACGCCGGTGAAGTTGGCGAGTGAGACACTTGAAGCCTCGAAGCCCCAGGTGGGCAGCGTCCCCGCGATGCCCGACAGCACCCCGCATACCCCGTTGGCGCTGACGGCTCCCTGCACGAGCCGGTAGTCGGTGACCCTCGGCTCGCGCCAGGAGACCCGCTGCACGGCCACGCTGCCGCCGACCGACTTGATCGCGGTCGCGGTCGACACGATGAGGAACATCGGCAGGAGCGCCCAGAACTGGCGGCCTGGCGTCAAGTCGAACCCCGGAAACCAGGGCTCGGGCACGCCGATCCACGGCGCGTCCACCACCCGCTGAGCGCTGTAGAGCCCGAACGCTGCGGCTGCGGCACACCCGGCGAGAACCCCGACCATCGGCGACCACAGCCGGAGAACGCCCCGGGCTCGCAGCCCCAGGAGTGCGGCTCCGGCCACCGTCACCGCGGCTACGGCCGGCTCGGCCAGGGCGGGAGCGCCCTCAGAGGCCGCCAGTCTCGCCACGACCACCTGCATGATGCCAACCGAGATCAGCATGAGCACCACACCGGAGACAACCGGCGTGATGATCCGGCGCAGCCGCCTGAGATACCCCCCTAGGACCAGCTGGAGGACCGAGGACACGACGACCAGGGTGGTCAGCGTCTCCAGCCCGGCCTCGTTCACCGCGACGAGTCCGACGGCCACGAAGCCGGAGGCAGTGCCGCTGACCAGGTTGTGGCCGCCCCCGAGCCGCCCGAGGCGGGCGGCCTGGAGAGCGGTCGCAATGCCGCTGATCAGGATGGCCGCGAGGACGGACCAAGCCAGGTAGCGCTCACCGAGGCCAGCGGCCCGAGCGAACAGCGACATGGTCAGCACCGTCGGTGCGATGGCCAGTAGGAGCCCCTGAAGCCCCACGCTGACCGACACGGTGAGGGGGCACTTGTCGTCGGGCTCGTGGGTGATGCCCTCGACTAGACCCACGGCCGCCAACCCGGGGAGATCAGGCGGATGCGAGCCTTTCGGCCGTCACACACCCTCGACGACGAACGCGCTGGTGTCTGCCAGCCTGCTGCGCTGTTCACGCAGTTCGACGAACGCATCCACTTCGAACAGAGCTGTCACTTGGTCCATGCTCTCGAACTCGACCACCGCCATGCGCTTCAGCGGCAGATCTCCGCCCTTCGCCTCGAGCGGCCCCCCTCGAATCAGGTATCTCCCCCCGTGAGCCCTGACCATCTCGGCGAGTGAGTCCGAGACGCTCTCGAGCCCTCCGGGGTCGTTGATCTCAGAATCCACAATCACGAAGTACACGGCCACAATGCTCTCCTTCCGCGGCCCGTTCTATCTCCGGGGAGTTCTACTACCCCTAATGGGTCTGTCAAGTCTCGGCGCCCGGCGTCAGGAGGCGCCGCGCTCCATGTGACCGCCGTAGCCGACCGTGCCCGAGACGCCGGCCGCCGAACCGAGGCGCGGCAGCGCCACGGTGCTGTACGGCTGCGACGGGGAGTAGGCCACCGGCAGGTGCTTGACGCCGGCGATGAAGTTGGAGCGCAGGTAGTCGGGCTCGCCGTCCGGGCGGATGTCGGGCATGCGCCGGGCGATCTCGCGGAACATCAGGCGGATCTCCAT
>VYCW01000077.1:0-66419 GCA_009843735.1 Acidimicrobiaceae bacterium
GGGCCTTGTCGAGGTTGGCGTTGTCGGGCCAGCTGTTGAGCGGCGCGAAGCGGTGGGTGCCCGAGCCGCCGCCGCCCCGCCCGTCATGGATGCGGTAGGTGCCGGCGCTGTGCCACGTCATCCGGATGATCAGCGGGCCGTAGTGGCCGAAGTCGGCCGGCCACCAGTCCTGCGAGGTGGTCAGCACCTCCGCGATGTCGGCCTTCACTGCGGCCAGGTCGAGTCGGCTGAACTCGGCGGCGTAGTCGAAGCCGTCGCCCATGGGGTCGATCTGCGGCGAGTTCTTGTTGAGGGGCCGCAGGTTGAGCTGCTCTGGCCACCAGTGCTGGTTGGCCAGCGAGCCCATGACCGCGGGCGCCTCGTGCATCACGGGGCACCTTCCGGCGGGCGCGGCTTCGGCGGTGGTGCTGGTGTCTTCGGTGGTCATTTGTGCTCCTTGGCAGGTAGGGGGGTTAGTGATTTCGATCCAATGAGTCCTGGCCGGCAACTGCGGGCGCTTTCTGGCAGGCACCGCAGATCCCCCAGTAGATGACCTCGGCCTCGTCGATGGCGAAACCGAAGTCGTCGACGACGTCCAGGCACGGCCGGTAGCCGGCTGCGCAGTCCACGTCGACCATGCGGCCGCAGTGGCGGCACACCAGGTGGTGATGGTTGTCGTCGACCCGGTCCTCGTAGCGGGCCGCCGACCGGGCCGGCTGGATGCGCCGGATCAGGCCCTTCTCGGACAGGACGCCCAGAGCGTCGAAGACCGCCTGGCGCGACACGGCGCCGATGCTGGCCCGGACGTCGTCCGCGAGCTCGTCGGCGGTGGCGTGCGGGCGGGCCGACACGGCGTCGAGCACGGCCAGCCTCTGGGCGGTCACCTGGATGCCGTTGTCCCTGAGCAGCTGCTCGGCGTCCTCGATCACGCAACCACTATAGCAATGATTCTGGACTTTGTCTAAAATCCGCTAAGGTCCAGATTCAGCCCCGGCCCACCAGGGGCATGCCGTTGGCCATGACTGTCATGGTCAGGACGTTGGTGTCGGCGGGAAGGCTGGCCATGTAGGCCACAGCCCGGCCGGCGTCGGCCGCGTCGAAGGTGGGTTCGGGCCGGATGCTGCCGTCGGCCTGGGGCACGCCCTCAGCGAACCGGGCCGTCATGGGTGTCTGGGCGTTGCCGATGTCGATCTGGCCGCAGGTGATGCCGAAGGGTCGGCCATCGAGCGACAGCGACTTGGTCAGCCCGGTGATCGCGTGCTTGGTGGCCGTGTAGGGCGCGCTGTTCGGCCTGGGCACCTGGGCCGAGATCGACCCGTTGTTGATGATCCGGCCGCCGGGCGGCTCCTGGGTCTTCATCAACCCGAACGCGCCGCGGGCGCACAGGAACGAGCCGGTGAGGTTCACGTCCACGACACGCTGCCAGTCGTCGACCTCGAGCCGGTCGATCGGCACCGGCGGCGCCACCGTTCCCGCATTGTTGAACAGCAGGTCGAGGCGACCGTGCTCGGCGCGCACCTGCTCGAACAGGGCCGCGACCGAGGCCGGGTCGCTGACGTCGGCGGCGATCGCTGACCCCGACCCGCCGGTGCCATCGCACTCCTCGGCGGTCTCCGACAGCAGATGCGCCCGCCTGCCGACGGCGATCACGTGCCAGCCGTCGCCGGCCAGTGCCAGGGCGGCAGCCTTCCCCAGGCCAGTGCCCGCGCCGGTCACCATCGCGATCCTGCGGTCCTGCATCGCTCTATCTTCTCAGCGGGCGTACCGGGCGCGCCACAGCGCCCGCAGAAAGAAGCTCGATGCCCGGCGAGTAGTCTGGCCCCATGGTCGTCGCTCCTGATTCATCCGGAAGCGACCGCGAGCTGCGGTCGGCGGCCTGGTTCGGCTCCGATGGCGATCCGCACCTGTCGGCGCTGTATCTCGAGCGCTACGTGAACTTCGGACTGACCCGCGAAGAGCTCCAGTCCGACAAGCCCAAGATCGGGATCGCCCAGACCGGCTCCGACCTGTCGCCGTGCAACCGTCACCACCTGGAACTGGCCAAGCGGGTGCGCGAGGGCATTCGGGAGGCCGGCGGGATCGCGTTCGAGTTCGGCGTGCATCCCATCCAGGAGACCGCCAAGCGGCCCACCGCGGCACTGGACCGCAACCTGGCCTATCTCGGGCTGGTGGAGGTGCTGCAGGGCTACCCCCTCGACGGGGTGGTGCTGACCATCGGCTGCGACAAGACCACCCCGGCGTGCCTGATGGCCGCGGCCACCGTCAACCTGCCGGCCATCGCCCTGTCGGTGGGCCCGATGCTCAACGGCTGGCACGAGGGCCGCCGCACCGGCTCGGGCACGATCGTGTGGGAGGCCCGCAAGCTCTACTCCGCGGGAGAGATCGACAAGGCCGGGTTCATCGACCTGGTGGCCTCGTCTGCGCCGTCGGTGGGCTACTGCTCGACGATGGGCACCGCCACCACCATGAACTCGCTGGCCGAAGCGCTGGGCATGCAGCTGCCGGGATCGGCGGCCATCCCGGCGCCGTACCGGGAGCGGGCCCAGATGGCGTACCGCACCGGGCTGCGGATCGTGGAGATGGTGCGTGAGGACCTGCGCCCCTCCGCCATCATGACCCGGGCGGCGTTCGAGAACGCCATCGTGGTGAACTCCGCCATCGGCGGATCGACCAACGCGCCGATCCACCTCAACGCCATCGCCGCGCACCTCGGCGTCCCGCTCGACAACGACGACTGGCAGAAGTACGGCCTCGCAGTGCCGCTGCTGGTGAACCTCATGCCGGCGGGGGAGTACCTGGGGGAGGACTACCACCATGCGGGAGGGGTGCCCGCGGTGGTGGGCGAGCTGATCCGGGCCGGCCTGCTGCCCCATCCCGACGCGCCGACCGCCAATGGGCGCACTATCGGCGAGAACTGCGCAGGGGCCCGTATCGCGGACCCCGACGTGATCCGCAGCGTCGACGAGCCGCTGGTGGCCGACGCCGGCTTCGTGCACCTGTCCGGCAACCTCTTCGACAGCGCCATCATGAAGACCAGCGTCATCTCCGATGAGTTCCGCCGGCGCTACCTGTCGAATCCCGACGACCCCGACGCGTTCGAGGGTCGGGCCATCGTCTTCGACGGCCCCGAGGACTACCGGGCCCGCATCGACGATCCCGACCTCGACATCGACGCGGACTGCATGCTGATCGTGCGGGGCGCGGGCCCAGTCGGTTACCCCGGCGCGGCCGAGGTGGTGAACATGCAGCCGCCAGCCGCGCTGCTCGTTCGGGGGGTGGACTCGCTGCCGTGCATCGGCGACGGCCGCCAGTCGGGGACCTCCGGCTCGCCGTCGATTCTCAACGCCAGCCCGGAGGCCGCGTCCGGCGGGGGACTGGCGCTGCTGCGAACCGGCGACCGGGTCCGCATCGACCTGCGACGCGGCCGCGCCGACGTACTCATCGACGACGCTGAACTCGAGCGCCGGCGCGCCGATCTCGAGGCCGGTGGCGGCTATCCGGTACCCGAGTCGCAGACCCCTTGGCAGGAGATCCAGCGCTCGATGGTCACCCAGATGGACGAGGGCATGGTCCTGCGTCCCGCGCTGAAGTACAAGGACACGTCCCGCACTCACGGCATCCCGCGCCACAACCACTAGGCCCGGCGTACGCGAGTCGTTGATGACGCGATCTCCCCCCGGAGCGCTCGCGCCTTCTCGACACCGACTTCACCTAAACCCGCCCATGCAGTTGTGGATAGTGACAGGCAAATCGGCCTATGATTCCTTGAACTACGAAGAGATGATCTGTGCCAATCATGTTACGGAAACCGAAGATCAGTGTGAAATGATCGACACTGGAGTGGACATGAGTTTTGTTGGACGAAGTGACATAGGCGCGGTGACTGCCGTGCTAATGTCCAAAGCACTAGGGGAGGCTTGTGACGAATACCGTGCCCTCGAAACACCGTCTAGCGATTCCTGACGAGGCCTTCTCGGACCGGGCAGCCCAGGCGGCGGACACCCTCGAGCAGCTCCTAGCGCGACATCCCGAGGCGACGGCAGCGTCGCTGTCGATGGTCCTTGGTAAGGACGAAGCGGCCATGGACGTGCCTATTGACGTCCTCAAACTCCTTGCCCGCATGCTGGCGGAGACCGCAAGCGGCAACGCGGTGGCGGTCTCGCCCGTCAACGCGGAGTTGACGACCCAGCAGGCGGCTGACCTGCTCAACGTGTCCAGGCCCTATCTGGTCAAACTCCTGGACGAGCGCAGAATACCGTTCCGTCGCGTCGGAAACCGGCGCAGGATCCTGCTCGCAGACATCATGACGTTCAAGCACGACGACGAGTCCGAGCGCCGTGCCATCGCGGCCGAACTGAGTGCCAAATCGGAACAGTCAAACTAGGACGCATAACTTTAGAAACGCGTCCCGTATGTGGTATCTAAACTCTCGTGAGTATGTGCAGCATGGGAATGGTGAGAATCTAGAGACCAGAGAAATGTAGTTCTCTACACTTCGCGGGCCATTGTCTACTCAGGCGTTACATAGGCGGCTGTGAGTCCTCCGTCAACCAGCAGATTGGCGCCGGTCATGTAAGAGGACTCGTCAGATGCGAGGAATAGTGCGGCTGCGGCCATCTCGGTGGCTTCGCCGAAGCGTCCCATCGGCACATGAACGAGTCGGCGCTGCCGCTTCTCGTCGGTGTCGAGATAGGCCATGAGCAACTCCGTGCGGAGCGGCCCCGGCGAGAGAGCATTGACCCGGATGTTCTCGCGGGCGTGGATGACCGCCAATTCGCGCGTCAGCGACAGCACGGCCCCCTTGGACGCGGTGTAGGCGATCTGGGGCGTAGCCGCCCCCACGGACGCCACGAAGGACGCGGTGTTGATGATGGACCCAGCGCCTGCGCGGCGCATGGCCGGTATCTGGTGCCGGCAGCCGTAGAGCACGCCCTTGAGGTTCACCGCCAGGGTCTTGTCGATGGTCTCGGTGGTGGTGGCGACGGCGTCGGCGTCGTCGGCCATCATGATGCCGGCGTTGTTGAAGGCGATGTCGAGGCGCCCGTAGGTCGCTTCGGCGGTCTTCACCGCCATGGCGATGTCGGCGTCGTGGGACACGTCGGCGTGCACCGCGGTGGCCTCGCCCCCGCCGGCCCGGATCAGCTCGACGGTCTCCTGGTTGGCCTCCGCGATGTCGGCAGCCACGATCCGTGCCCCCTCCTCGGCGAACCGCAGCGCGCTGGCCCTACCGATCCCGCTGGCAGTGCCCGTGATCAGCGCAACCTTGCCCTCGAGCCTCATGGTCCCTCCCTTTCGGTGGCGAGTATCAACTCGTCAGCGAGCCGCCGTTGATTCCGATTGTCTGGGCGGTGACCCAGGCCGCCTCCTCGGATGCGAGCCACACGCAGGCGGCGGCCACGTCGGCGGGCCGGCCGGTGCGGCCCACCGGGACGGCCCTAGCGAAACGCTCGGTGATCTCGCGGTTCTTGCGCTCGAACAGCCCCAGCGCCAGCGAGTTGGCCGTCACGCCGGAACGGGCCACCTCCAACGCCAGCGAGCGGGTGAACGCCATCCCGCCGCCCTTGCCGGCGCTGTAGGGGGCGACACCGATTCCTACACCGCTGCTGCCCGCCGCCGACGAGATGGTGATGATGCGCCCCCAGCCCCTCTCGCACATGCCGTCGAGCACCGCGTGGCAGCAGTTCATCACCCCGAACAGGTTCACGTCGACCGGAGCCTGCCAATCGGCCGGGTCCATATCGCGGAACTGCTCAGCCTTCATGTCGGTCGGTCCGGCCAGTCCAGCATTGTTGACGAGGATGTCGACCTGGCCGATCTCGTCCACCGCGTCCAGGACCCCGTCCAGCTCGGTCACGTCGAAGCCGGCGGGCGATGCGAGACCGCCGGCCCCGCTGATCTCGGCCGCCACGGCGCGAGCCCGCTCGTAGAAGTAGTCGTTGACCACCACGCGGGCACCGTGATCGGCGAGACCCCGGGCGATGCCCGCTCCGATGTTGCGTCCCGCGCCTGTCACCAGGGCCGTGCGTCCGCTCAAGTCGAACATCTCGCCACTCCCATCAATGCGAGGGTAGGGGATCGGCGCGGGCAAGTGTGCCCAGAGGCCGAGCGGGCCCTCTCGGCATGCTGGGCGGGCGAGTCGCGCCAGTAGCGTCGGCTGGTGCAGAGTCCAGTACGCCTCGTCTACCTGCTGCGACCCACCGTCAAGGCCGGCATCCTCCTGGCGGTCGGCTTCAGCGTGCTGGCCTTCGTGTCGACGCCGTTCCTGATGCCCGAGATCGCTGACCACTACGGCATCAGCCTCGGCTCCGCGTCGCTGATCGGGGTGTTCCAGCTGGGCGGATTCGTCATCGGCTCCTGGGGAGCGGGTCGCTGGCTGCAGCCCCGAGATCCGGTGTTCATGGGATCCCTGGTGGCCGCGGCGGCTGCCAACCTTGCCTCCGCAACCCTTCCGGCGTTCGCGCTGCTCGTGCCGCTGCGCCTCGTCAACGGCGTGGCGCTGGGCCTGCTGGCCTGGTACGGCTGGGTGCAGGCCTTCGGTGACGATCGTCGGATGGGAGACGTCGCCGTCGCCGGCCCCGTGGTGGGGGTGGTCGCCGCGCCCGCGGTCTCGGCCCTCCTGGAGGCCGGCGGCGTGCGGCTCGTGTTCGCCATGCTCGCGGTTGTCTCACTGATCCCGCTCGCGTTCGGCTATCACAGCGAGGTCAACGAGCTGCCCCGGGACCGCAAGCGCCACCGGGCGGTTCCCGCCGCGCTGGTGCTGCTGGCCTGCCTGGGCCTGTTCACCCTGGGCGGGTCGGCGGTGTTCATCTATGCAGTCGTGCTGGGAACCGGCGATCCGGGGCTGACGGTGACCGCGGTCGCGGTGGGATTCAGCCTTAACGCGGTGGTGGCTATTCCGGGCGCCCGGCTGAAGGCCACCCGCAAGATCCCCAGTCCTTGGATGGTCGCCACGGCGGTTTGCGCGATCGTGGTCGCCACCACGGACTGGCCGTGGCTGTTCCTCGGTGCTCTCGTGGTGTGGGGGTTCTTCTTCTGGGCCGCGATACCGGGCGTGTTCGATGTGCTGGCCAGCCGGTCGCGCTATCCCGAGGAGCGGGTGGGCGACGCTCAGGCGCTCATGGCCGCGGGCCGCGCCGGCGGGCCGCTGCTGGGCGGGCTGCTCCTCGACAGCGCGGGAGCGGTCACGCTTGGCATCGTCGGCAGCTCCATGATGGTCGCCGCCGCCGTAGGGGTGTTCGCCACCAGGACCGTCGCCAAGCCGCGAGCCGACCGCTGATGGTGGCGGCGCTACCATCCGGCCATGACCGCTGAGCACGAGACCGACCCCCGGTCGGGCCCGGAGCCCGAGTGGTACCTGCCCACCTTCGACACGATGGAGGAGGAGCGCCGGCACCGCAAGCAGCGCCTGGCCGCCACCTACCGCATCTTCGCCAAGCTCGGATTCGAGGACGGCGCAGTGGGCGCGGCCGGCCATGTCACCGTGCGCGACCCGGAGGATCCCGAGACCTTCTGGGTCAACCCCTGGGGCGTGCCGTTCGCCCACATCCGTGCGTCGAGCCTGATCCGGGTGGACTCGAACGGGACGATCATCGACGGCGAGGGCGCCCTCCTGAACGGCGCGGCGTTCGCCATCCACTCCCAGATACACGCGGCCCGGCCCGACGTGGTGGCGGCGGCCCACTCACACTCGATGCACGGCAAGTCGTTCTCAACGCTGGGACGGCTGCTGCGCCCGCTGACCCAGGACGCGTGCGCCTTCTACGACGACCACGTGGTGTTCGACGGCTACAGCGGGGTGGTGATGGAGCTGGACGAGGGCAAGCGCATCGCGGCCGCGCTGGGCGACTGCAAGGCGGCCATCCTGCAGAACCACGGCCTGCTGACCGTGGGCGCCTCGGTGGACGCGGCCGCAGGCGCCTTCGTGGCCATGGACCGGGCCTGCCAGTCGCAGCTGCTGGCCGAGGCCGCCGGCGACCCGATCGACATACCCGACGACGTCGCCCGGCACACCTACTCGATGGTCGGCAGCGGGCTGGCCATGTGGTTCACGTTCCAGCCCCTGTACACCGAGATGGTCCAGGAGCAGCCCGACCTGCTCGACTGACCCCCGCCCCCGGCGCTTGCGGCTCGCCAGCCGCTAGCCGAGCAGGCGGATCTGGCCTGAGCCTTCGGTGACCCGGCCGATGACGGCGGCCTCGTGGCCCGAGAGTCGAAGCTCGGTCACCGCGGCCAGGCCGGCGTCGTGGCTCACCATGCCGAGCAGCAGACCCCCTGATGTCTGCGCGTCGGCGAGCAGCGTCACCCCCACCTCGCTCGCGCCGCCGGTGTCCAGGTTCGGAGAGGCCCAGTCGAGGTTCCGGGCCGTGCCTCCGGGCACGATCCCCGACGCGGCCAGCTCCCGGGCTCCCTCGATCACGGGAACCTCGCCGACCGAGATCTCCAGGTCCACGCCGGACTCCTGAGCCATGCGCAGGCCGTGGCCCAGCAGGCCGAAGCCGGTCACGTCGGTGGCCGCGGTGGCGCCGTGGCGCATCGCGGCGGCCGCGGCCGCCTCGTTGGACCGGGTCATTTCCCGTACAGCCCGGTCCACCACCTCCGGCCGAGCCTCCCCATGCTTGATGGCGGTGGCGATCACCCCGGTTCCGAGCGGCTTGGTCAGCACCAGCGCATTGCCGGGGCGCAGCCGCGAGTTCGTGAGCATCCGCGACGGGTTGACCTCGCCCACGACGGCCATGCCGTACTTGGGCTCGGGGTCGTCCACGGTGTGGCCCCCGCCCACAACGAAGCCGCAGGCTCGGGCCGTGTCCTCGCCGCCGGCGAGCACCTCGGTCAGGAGGTCGTTCGACAGCTCCTCGGAGTTCCAGGCCACCAGGTTCAGCGCCAACAGGGGCCGCCCACCCATGGCGTAGACATCCGACACCGAATTGGTGGCCGCGATACGGCCCCAGGTGCGGGCGTCGTCCACCAACGGGGTGATGAAGTCGGCGGTCAGCACCAGGGCACGGCCGCGGCCGACGCGCCACACGGCCGCGTCGTCGCCGGTGGCCAGACCGACGAGGAGCTCCGGCGGGGGATCAGGGGTGAGGCCGCGCACAACTTGCGCGAGATCGCTTGGAGCGAGCTTGCAGCCTCAACCGGCGCCGTGGCTGAACTCTGTGAGGCGTCGAGCCATCGCGATCACCCCCTTCCTGCGGACACTTGTGGAGTGTCCGCAGGATAGGCGGCTCGCCGCGGGGCACCCCCGGCGGCCGCCGGGAAACGGCCGAGCCGGAACGAGGCGGCCAGTAGGGTGCAGCCGTGCTCATCGACCGGAGGCTCCAGACCAGGGCCACCGAGCTGTTCGGCGTGCCCTATCCGGTCGTCCAGACGGGAATGGGATGGGTGGCCGGCCCGTCGCTTGTGACCGGCACCGCGGAGGCGGGCGGCCTCGGGATCCTGGCCGCGGCCACCATGACTGTCGACGAGATGGAGGCGGCGATAGCCGAGGTCCGGTCCCGCACCGAACGGCCCTTCGGAGTGAACCTGCGGCCCGACGCCGTCGATCTGGCCGAGCGGGCCGACCGGCTGGTCGCCGCCCGGGTGCGGGTCGCCAGCTTCGCCGGGCCGCCCCCGGCGCAGGTGGTGAAGCGTCTGCGGGACGGCGGCGTGCTGGTGATGCCCACCGTGGGCGCCCGCCGCCATGCCGAGAAGATGGCCGAACTGGGCGTGGATGCGGTGCTGTGCCAGGGTGGCGAGGGCGGCGGCCACACCGGCTCGATACCCACCTCGTTGCTGCTGCCCCAGGTGGTCGACGCGGTGGACGTCCCGGTGATCGCGGCGGGCGGGTTCCACGACGGGCGGGGCCTGGCCGCGGCTCTGGCCTGGGGCGCGGACGGCGTGGCCATGGGCACCCGCTTCCTGCTCACCGCCGACTCCAAGGTCCCCGACGCGGTGAAGTCGGTGTATCTGAGCACTCCGGTGACGGGCACGGTGGTGTCGAGCAGCATCGACGGCAAGCCTCAGAGGGTGATCCGCACCAGCCTGGTCGACTCGTTGGAGTCGGCCCGGATCACCCGCCTGGTGCGGGCTGCGGCCAATGCGTGGCGGTTCCGGGGCCTCACCGGCATGTCGGTGCCGGCGATGCTGCGCGAGGGGATGGCCATGCGCCGCAGCCAGCAGATGACTTGGAGCCAGATGGCCATGGCCGCCAACGCGCCCATGCTGACCCGGGCGACCATGGTGAACGGCGACATCGACGCCGGGATCCTGCCCACCGGCCAGTGCGTGGGAGTGGTGGACGACCTGCCGACGTGCGCGGAGTTGGTGGAGCGCATCGTGGCCGAGGCGGTCGCCGCCCTCGACCGGGTCGCACCCCACTAGCGCCACTAGCGTCCGGTCCCATGTGCGGTCGCTACGTGTCGGCCACCCCGCCCGACGAGGTCGCCAAGTACTTCGGCGCGCTGGCTCCGGCGCCCGAGCACGCCCTGTCGCCCAACCACAACGTGGCCCCGACCCAGACCGTGTACGCGGTTCGGGAGCGTGAGGGTGTCCGCAGCCTCGACACCCTGCACTGGGGGCTGGTGCCGTTCTGGGCCAAGGATCCCAAGATCGGCAACCGGATGATCAACGCCAGGGCCGAGACCGTCGCCCAGAAGAACGCCTTCCGGGTGCCGTTCTCCCGCCGGCGCTGCATCATCCCGGCCGACGGCTTCTACGAGTGGCAGCGCCTTGAGGGCTCCAAGCGCAAGCAGCCCATGTTCATCAGCCGTCCCGACGGGGAGCCGTTCGCGTTCGCAGGCTTGTGGGAGAGGTGGCGCGACGACAACAGCCTCGACGCCGACGGCGAGCCCCTGGAGCTGCGCTCGTGCACCATCATCACCTGCGAGGCCAACGACGCCATGGCCGAGATCCACGACCGGATGCCGGTAGTGCTGCCGCCCGGCGCCTGGGACCTCTGGCTGGAGCCGTCCAACGCCGACGCCGAGGCCGCAGCCGCCCTGCTGGTGCCGGCCCCTTCGAGCCTGATCCGAATGCACCCGGTGTCAACCGAGGTCAACAACGCCCGCAACAACGGCTCGCACCTCATCGAGCGGGCCGACCCGATCGAAGCTTGACCTGGCTCGCGGGGAGAAGGCCGGTCTACTGGGCGAGGTACCTCCGCAGCTGGTCCGCGACCGTGTCGAGGTCGTCGGGGTCGGGGCTGGTGTCGGCCTGGGTGAAGTCGAGGTGGGCCATGGTCGAGATGGGCACCACGTGCACGTGGACGTGGGGGACCTCGAACCCGGCGATCACCAGGCCGACCCGGTCCGGGGCAAGCCCAGCCGCCTGCTGGGCCGCAGCCACGCCATGGGACACCGCCATCAGGTGCGCGATGGTCTCGGAGTCGAGGTCCACCCAGTGGTCGACCTCGGCTCGGGGCACCACCAGCACGTGGCCCCGGTTGAGGGGCCGAACGTCCATGAACGCCACGCAGACGTCGTCTCGCCACACGAAGCGGCCGGGTATCTCGCCGTCGATGATCCGGGTGAAGATTGAGGGCATCCGCTGATCGTAGGCTGAACCCCATGGCAGCGCCGAGAACCGGCGAGGACCGGATCCTCACCGTCCCCAACCTGATCTCGGCGGCCCGCCTGGCCTGCATCCCGCTGTTCCTGTGGCTGCTGTTCGGCGCGGAGGACCGCTGGGCCGCGGCCCTGCTGTGGGGCGCGCTGGGAGCCACCGACTGGGTCGACGGCTGGTGGGCCCGCCGGTTCAACTCGGTCAGCAAGGTCGGCAAGCTGCTCGATCCGATCACCGACCGAGGGGTGCTGCTCGCCGGGGTGCTCGCTGTGGGTATCGACGGCTCGGTCCCGTGGTGGCTGGTGATCCTGACCCTGGCCCGGGAGGGCATCGTGGCCGTCGTGGGGCTGGTGCTGCTGTCGATGGGGGCCAAGCCGATCGACGTGACCTGGTGGGGCAAGTGCGCCACCTTCGGTCTCTACTTCTGTTTCCCGCTGCTGCTGGCCGGCGCCTCCGACATAGCGGTGGCCGAAGGCTTCCGGGTCGCGGGATGGGTGTGCGCGGTGCCCTCGCTGGTCTACAGCTACCTCTCGGCGGTGCAGTACATACCGTTGGGACGCGAGTCCCTGCGCCAAGGACGAGCCGAAAGGGAAGAAGCGCCGTGAGCACAATCAAGGCATCAGAAGCGGAGGCGGGGTTGTGAGCGTGCGATGGGGCGTCTGGTTCGAGCCGACCCAGCCGGTGCGGCGGCTGGTCGAGCTGGCCCGCCTGGGCGAGTCGCTCGGGGCCGAGGCCTGCTTCGTGGCCGACGAGGGCACCGAGCGCGACGTGTACGTGGCCCTCACCGCCATAGTCGAGGCCACCGAGCTCAAGGTGGCTCCGGCCATCACCAACCCGTTCAGCCGCCACCCGGTCGCCACCGCGGCGGCCATCGCCACCCTGGCGGAGCTGGCCCCGGGCCGGGTGATGCACGGCCTGGGCGTGGGCGGCAGCCGGGTGCTCAAGCCGCTGGGGATGGACCCGGAGCGTCCCTTCACCGCGCTGAGGGAGACGTTCGAGCTCAACCGGCGCCTGCTGACGGGCGAAACGGTGGGTGAGGCGTCGCTGCCCTGGTTCCGGCCCGAGCAGCCCCTGCCGGTGGCGGTGGCCGGGCGGGGACCCCGGGTGCAGCGGCTGGCGGCGGAGCATTCCGACTGCGTGATCCTGTCGGCCGCACCGCCCGCTGACCTGCCCGTCTTCGCCGAGCGGATCCGCTCGGCGGGTTCGGCCGAGATCGCCTGGTCGGCCTACCTGGCCTACAACGACACCGAGCGTCGCCGCGTCCTGCCCCACTTCTCCTACATGGCGGTGGACGCGCCTGCCGAGGTGCGAGCAGCCGACGGCCTGGACGACGCCACCACCGAGGAGGTCCGCCGCCTGATGCTGGCCGGCCGCATGCACGACGCGGCCGAGCTGCTGCCCGACGCCCTGGTGGACCGCTACGGCCTGGCCGGCACGCCCGAGGAGATCTCAGCGCGCATCGGCCAGCTGCGAGACTGCTTCGACTACTTCATGCTGCCCATGAACGACGAGCCCACCGCAGCCGACCACATCCGCCAAAGCGCAGAGATCTTCAACAACTCCTGAGCCCGTCCCGCAAGGCCGGCGGGTGGCGGCGAGTCGCACGACCGACGAGTAGGGCGAAGCCCGTGTCGGTCGTGGGGCTCGGCGACAGGACCCGCCGGCCGGGAGTGTCGACTACCCCTGCGGAATGGCCGAGTAAGCGGGAAAATCCGGGTCAACCACGGAGTGGATCCCCAAGCCCATGGCCACCCGGTTCACGTAGTTGAGGTGCGCGCACTGGGCGTTGGCGTCGACGATGTCGAGGTCGTCGAGGCCCGCGGCCCGCAACTCCTCCACATCGGCCTCGGTCACCGAGCCGGGAGAGCGGGTGAGCTTCACCGCGTAGCGCACCACCGCGGTATCGACCGGGGCTAGCCCCAGGGACTCGAAACAATCGGGGTCGGCGGCCAGCTTGGCGATGGCCTCATCGTCGAGGCCGGTCTGGCGCAGCTTGATCGTCACCTGGCTCATGCAGTGGACGGTGCCGTTGATGGCCGAGGTCACGAAGCTGATCAGGTTGCGCTGGTGGGGGGTGAGGCGCGACGGGCATTTCTCCGTGGCCGCGTACAGGTCCAGGCGGGCGGCCACCAGCGCCGGGTGCAGCGACCCGGCCATGGTCATCTCGGTGGGCTCGCCCAGCGCCCGGGCCTGGCGGTTGTAATGGTCCCTCAACTCGCCCTCGGCCTCATCGTATGGAATCGTGGAGATCCACATTCGCAGCTCCTGTCGCCGTGACGATCGTGAGGAAGATGACCGGGTTCCGAGGCCTAGGCCTGTCGCTGTCGAACGAGGATCCCGTCGCCGACACGCTAGCCGTGGTGGCCGCCGCGGACCGTCTCGGCTTCGAGGAGGTTTCGCTGCCGGAGAGCCGGCTGTTCAACTCGGTCATGCCGGTGGCGGCCGTCGCGCTGCACACCACCCGGCGCGTCACCGTGCGCATCGGCGTGGCCAACCCGGTGTTCCGCGACCCGGTGCTGCTGGCTCTCGAAGCGGCCACTCTGGCCGACATCGGGCCGGGGAGGCTGCGCTACGGGCTGGGCGCGGCGGAGTGGACCGTCCGGCGCTTCGGTATGGCCCCGCCCGGCTGGCGACCCCTCACCAACACCGTCGAGGCCGTACGGGCGGTGCGGCGGCTCACGGCCGGCGAGGCCCTCGACTTCGAGCCAACGACGTTCACGGTGGCGCCGCGGCTGCGTCTGGACCGGCCGCCGGCCTCACCGGTGCCGGTCGATGTGGGTGCGGTCAGCCGCCGGATGATGGAGGTCTCGGGCCAGTACGCCGACGGCGTGCAACTCGGCGCCATCACCAGCGTGGGCTACACCCGCTGGGCCCGCCAGCGGCTCGCGGCCGGAGCAGCCCGAGCGGGCCGAAGCGTCGACGAACTGCTGCTGAGCGCCAACGTCCTCACCAGCGTGGGCCCCGACCGGGCTGAAGCCCGCAACGCGGTCAAGGAGGTCCTCGCCTACTACCTGGCCCGCGTGGAGGGAGTGGTGGTCGACGAGGCAGGCGCGGATCCCGAGGCGGTGGCCGCGGTGCGGGCAGCGGTGGCCGAGGGCGGCGAGCAGGCCGGAGCGGCGGTGCTCAGCGACAGCCTGGTGGACGTGTTCGCGGTGGCCGGCACGCCCGACGATGTCATCGAGGGGCTGGGCCCGTTCGCCGACGCCGGACTCGACCTGCCCCTGGCCTGGTACACGTTCGGGCCCGACCGCGACGAGGGAGTGCGGCTGCTGGCCGAGCAGGTCCGCCCCGCGGTGGTCCAGACCTGAGGGCGTGACGCCCCCGTCCGGGTCTGCGAAGATCACCTCATGGCAGTAGGACCTCTGGTATCGACCCAGTGGCTGGCCGAGCGCCTCGACGATCCCGGGGTTCGGGTCGTGGACTGCCGCTGGTACCTGCGCCCCTTCGACACCCGCAACGGCGACGACGAGTACGCCAAGGCCCACATACCCGGCGCGGTCCACGCCCGCTGGGACACCGAGTTGGCCGACCCCGACCGCCCCGACCTGTGGATGCTGGCCGGACCTGAGCGCTTCGCGGAGGCCATGGCCTCCCGGGGCATCGGCGACGGCACGTTCGTGGTGGCCTACGACGACCAGCACGTGACGGTGGCGGCCCGGCTGTGGTGGGCGCTACGGACCTACGGCCACACCGATGTGGCCGTCCTCGACGGCGGGATCACCAAGTGGCAGGCCGAGAGCCGCCTCACCACCAGCGCCGTTCCCAGCCACCCGCGGGCCCACTTCACGCCCCGCTTCAATCCGGACCTTTACGTGACCCACCAGCAGATGCGGGCCGCGGTGGGCGCCCCGACCCGCCTGGTCGACGGGCGCATGGACGGCGCCCGTCAGCAGGACGGTGGCGCCATCCCGGGCAGCATCGTGGCCCCCGGGATCACCTTCACCGGCCCCGACGGCACCTGGACCGACCCCGAGGAGGCCCGCCGGCGTCTGGCCGAGGCCGGTGCCTGCGCCCCTGAGCCCACCATCGCCTACTGCCGGGGCGGGGTCGGCGCCTGCGGCACCGCGCTGGCCTACGCCATAGCCGGCCACCACGACGTCGCCGTGTACGACGGGTCCTGGACCGAGTGGATAACCGACCCCGACGCGCCCCGAACCGTCGACGCCGCGCCCACGACCTAGAGGCCGAGCGGCAGGTCGCGATTGACGAGAGTCCTGCGTGGTCCGAGCGAGGCCGCGGCCCGAGCGGCCCGTGAGCGAAGCGAACAGGAGCGGGAATGACGGCCGAGCGGCAGGTCGCAGAAATCGCGCGCAGGGCGGGCGATAGCATGCCGCGTCGTGGAGTCGTGGATGTCGGCCACTGACGAACCGAACGCTAGAGCTGCCGCCATAGCGGCTCATGGCTCGCTGAGAGCCGCCATCGACGCAGAGGCGACTCCCGCGACGGCCACAGCATCCCTGGCCGAGCTGGTCGTTCTGGGACTGCTCGAACAAGATGTTCGCACCTATATCGGGGTGCTGGGACACGGGTCCACCACCGTCGGCGAGGTGCTCCGGATCTACGAGGCCGCGGGCGTGGTGCGGTTCGCCGCCGTGCGTCACGAGACCGAGGCCGCCCACGCGGCCAGCGCGCTGCGCATCGCCACCGGCGAGCGGGCCGCGGTGGTCACGTCGATTGGTCCGGGATCGCTGCACGCCTTCGCCGGTTCGCTCACATCCGCGCTCAACGGCGTCGGCGTCTGGCACATCTACGGAGACGCCACCACCGAGGCCGAGGGTCCCAACATGCAGGACCTCCCCGGATCGGTTCAGTCCGGGTGGCTCCGGCTCACCTCCATGATGGGCGGCAGCTACAGCCTCCACACTCCCCACGCCGTGACCCACGCCTTACAGCAGGGGGCTGCAGTGGTCGACCATCCCTACCGGGCCGGGCCGTTCTTCCTGCTACTGCCGCTCAACACCCAGCCGGAGATGGTCCCGGACTTCAACCTGGGCCGCCTGCCCGGCGGCGGGGGGACTCGCTTGGGGGCGGCCGAGCCGGCGAGGATCTCCGCGGCGGCTCGCCTGCTGAGCAGGGCCGTACGAACAGTCGTGAAGGTAGGCGGCGGGGCCCGCGCGCTCGGTCCGCTGCTGGACCGGTTCCTTCAGGCTGTGGACGGGGTGGCGGTGCTATCGCCGAACTCCGTCGGCGCCCTCGGTCCGGACAACCCGCGCAACATGATGGTCGGCGGCTCCAAGGGGTCCATCTCAGGGAACTTCGCCATGGAGCACGCCGACACCCTGGTCGTCCTCGGAGCCCGGGCGGTCTGCCAGTCGGACTGCTCCCGCACCGGGTATCCGAACGTCCGCGAGGTCGTGAACATCAACGCCGATCCGGCGGCGGCCACCCACTACGCCAACACCACCGCGTTGGTGGGCGATCTGGAGCGCACCCTCGAGGGCCTGTGCGACGAAGTCGACCGCCTTCCCGGCGGCGCCGACCGCTCCGTCTCGTGGCTCGCGGACTGCGCGTCGGCCCGGGCCGAGTGGGACCGCTACCTCAAGGCCCGCACCGACCCGGTGCTGTTGAAGGACTCCCGCTGGGACCAGCCGGTGCTGTCCCAGGCCGCCGCCCTGCGGATTATCGAGGACTGGGCGACCCGCCACGGCGCCTTCCGCTGGTTCGACGCAGGAGATGTGCAGGCCACCGCCTTCCAGGTGAGCCGGGACGACTCACCCGACGCGAGCTTCACCGACGGCGGTGCCAGCTATATGGGGTTCGGCGCCTCGGCCCTGCTGGCCACCGCACTTAGCAGCGACGCTCCCTACTCGCTGTCGGTGGTCGGGGATGGCTCCTTCCTGATGAACCCGCAGGCGCTGGTTGACGGCGTGGTGCACGGCGCACGGGGTGCGGTGGTGGTGCTGGACAACCGGCGGATGGGCGCGATATCCGGCCTGCAGCAGGCCCAGTACGGCGAGGCCTACGGAACCTACGACGACGCCGTGGTGGACTACGTGGAGCTGGCGTCGTCGATCGCGGGGGTGGAGGCCGCATCGGGAGCGGGCGGGGCCGAGAAGCTGGTCGCCGCGCTGGACCGAGTCTTCGAACACGGGGGAGTGGGACTGGTGCACGTTCCCGTCTACTACGGCGACGACCCCCAGGGATCTATCGAGGCCTTCGGCCGCTGGAACGTGGGGAACTGGGTGGAGGAAACGCAAGCCTTGCGACACAGGATGAGCCTGTGACCTCTCGACAAGACCCAGACGCGAGCCAGACCAGCGCCGGAGCAAGCACACCGGCCGCGTCGTACTACGCAGGCGCGTGGGGTGGCCGCGGGCCGTGCCTGGCCGTCGTCAACCCGGCGGACGGGTCGACGGTGGCCTCCGTCGCCACCGTGACCCCCGTCGAGGTCGCCGAAGCGCTCGACGCCGCTTCGGGCGCCCTCCAGTCCTGGCGGCACACCGACCCGTGGGCCCGCTCGCAGCACCTGCGGACCGCGGCTGCCTACATCCGCGACCATCTCGGCGACATAGCCGGCTCCATCACCGCCGAGCAGGGCAAGCCGCTGGCCCAGGCCGAGGGCGAGGTCGCCGCGGCCGCCGATCAGTTCGACTGGTGCGCCGACGAGGCCCGCCGCATCTACGGCAGGGTGATCCCGGCCCGGGGCGAGGGCCGTCGCCTGCTGGTGCAACGTGAGCCTGTGGGGGTCGTGGGCGCGTTCGCGCCTTCGAACTTCCCAGCCCTGCTGCCGGCCCGCAAGATCGCGGCGGCCACCGCCGCAGGCTGCACCATCGTCGTCAAGCCGGCCGAGGAGACGCCGAGCGCGGCCCTGTGGCTGGCCGCGGCAGCCGACGCCGCCGGCATTCCACCGGGAGTTGTGAGCGTGCTGGTGGGTGACCCCGCGATGATCTCCGAGATGATCCTGAGCGACTCCAGAGTGCGCAAGGTGACCCTCACCGGTTCGGTGCCGCTTGGCCGCCACATCATGGAGGAGGCGGCCAAGCAGCTGAAGTCGGTGTCACTGGAGTTGGGCGGCCATTCACCGGTGATCGTGCTCGACGACGCCGACCCGGAGTGGGCCGGTGAGCTGGCCGCCATGGGCAAGTTCCGCAACGCCGGGCAGGTGTGCATCTCTCCGAGCCGGTTCCTCGTGCCGGCCACACTCCACGACCGCTTCGTGGCCAGCTTCGTGCAGGCCACCGAGGCGCTGGCCTTGGGGCCCGGCGACGACCGCTCCTGCGAAATCGGCCCGCTCCAGAACGAGCGGCGGGTCCAAGCCATGGAGCAGATGGTGGCCTCGGCAGTCCGTGACGGCTCGGTCGTCGCGTCCGGGGGCCGGAGGATCGAACGCGACTCCGGCTGGTGGTTCGAGCCGACCGTGCTGACCAACGTCGGCCTCGACACCGAGGTCATGGTGTCGGAGCCCTTCGGGCCCATCGCTCCGATCTGCGCCTACGAGGACATCGACGAGGCAGTGCGTATCGCCAACGACACCGACTTCGGGTTGGCCGGATTCGTTCTCGGTGGTTCGCTCCAGCGTTGCCTGGACATCGCCGATCGTCTCGAGGTGGGCATGGTCGGCATCAACGACTTTGCCATCGCGCTGGCGGAGGCGCCCTTCGGCGGGATCAAGCACAGCGGCTTCGGCCGGGAGGGCGGCGCTGAGGGCGTGGCTGAGTTCACCGTCGTCAAGTACATCAACATCGCGCCGGCATGATTGCCAGCGACGGCGCGGGCTCGCCGCCTGCGGCCCAGGCCGCGGCCAGCGGCATTCACCAGGGCCCGACTTCCTACGGAGACCCCGGATTCAGCCGTTTCGTGCGCTCGGTGTTCCTGGCGTCGGCGGGCTACGACGACACCGACACCGACCGCCCGATCATCGGTGTGGGCCATTCGATCAGCGATTTCACGCCGTGCCACCGCGACATGCCCGGACTGCTCGACGCGGTCTGCCGGGGAGTGATCGAGGCGGGCGGGCTGCCCATGGCCTTCCCGACCGCCTCGCTGGGGGAGGTATTCCTCGACCCGACCAGCATGATGTTCCGCAACCTGCTTGCCCTGGAGGTCGAGGAACTGGTGCGGGCGCAGCCCATGGACGGGGCGGTGTTGCTGGGTGGTTGCGACAAGACCGTGCCCGGCCATCTGATGGGCGCGATCTCTGCGGGGCGTCCGGTGCTGGAGGTGGTGGCAGGACCGATGATCGCGTCGCGGTGGCAGGGCGAACGCATCGGCGCTTGCACCGACTGCCGGCGGCTGTGGGCCGGCCACCGGGCCGGTGATGTCGGCGAGACCGAGATCCGGGCGGCCACCGGGGTGCTCGCCCCGACCGGCGGAACCTGCATGGTCATGGGGACCGCCTCGACGATGGCCATCATTGTCGAGGTGCTCGGTCTGGCCGTCCCGGGGTCCGCCACCGCGCCAGCCCCCAGCGGGGACCGTCTCCGGGCCGGCACGCGCTCGGGGCGCCGGATCGTCGAGATGGTCGTTGAGGCGCTGACCCCCCAGAGGATCCTGACCAAGTCCAGCTTCATCAACGCGGCGGTGGTCCTGGGGGCGGTGGGCGGATCCACCAACGCGGTCGTCCACCTGCTGGCGCTGGCCGGCCGGGCCGGCATCGAGCTGTCGCTGTCGGAGTTGGGTGACGCGGCCGCGTCGGTTCCGGTGATCGTCGACTGTCGCCCCACGGGAGCGGGCTTTCTCGACGACCTGCACGACGCCGGGGGCGTGCCCGCTCTGCTGGCCGAGCTGGCCCCCAGACTCGACATGGAGGCGACCACCGCCCTCGGGTGCTCCCTCGGCGCGTCGCTGGAGGGGGTGGGAGGCTCGCCGGCATGGCCGTCGGCGCTGCACAGCGTCGACGATCCGGTGTCGGCCGAGCCGAGCCTGGTGGCGCTGTTCGGCTCGCTGGCACCCGACGGCGCGGTCCTCAAGGCGGGCGCGGCGACGCCCGCGCTGCTGTCGCACCGCGGCCCGGCCGTGGTGTTCGACGGGGTGGAGGACATGCAGGCCCGCATCGACCGCGTCGATGCGACCCCCGGCTCGGTGCTGGTGCTGCGGGGATGCGGCCCGGCCTCGGCGGGGATGCCGGAGGCGGGCGCGATCCCCATCCCGAGGAAGCTGGCCGCGGCGGGGGTGACCGACATGGTCCGCGTCTCCGATGCCCGCATGAGCGGCACCGCCTTCGGGACGGTGGTGCTGCACGTTGCGCCGGAGGGCGCGCTGGGGCCGCTGGGGCTGGTCCGGGACGGCGACCTCATAGAGCTCGATGCCGGCGCCCGGCGCCTCGACCTGCTGGTGGACGACTCCGTGCTGGAGCGTCGCCGGCTGGAGGCCGCCCCTGGCGACGGCCTGCGCCCCGAGCCGGACGCCACCCGGTGGCGCACCCTTCAGTCGAGCCTGATCACACAGGCTGATCGGGGTGCCGACATCGATGTGGAGCGGCTCGGCTGACCGACCGCGCCGGCCGGTGCATTGATCATCTCGCAACGCCGTTGACTATTTGGCACCGCCTGGTAATGTCCCGACGGCGCTGGCAGAAGCCGCGCTGAACTCTCACGAACCCAGGAGGGCAGGTACATGAAGATCCGCAAGAAGACGCGCCTGGGCTGGCTGCTGCCGGTTCTCGCCGTGTTCGCCATCGTCGCCGCGGCCTGCGGCGACGACGAGGCCGACGAGCCTGCAGCCCAACCGGCGACGACCACGGCCGCGGCCGCTCCCGAGGAGGCCCCCGAGGAGGCCCCGACCACCACGGAGGCTCCCGCGGAGGAGATGATGGGCCTCGGTGAGGTTTCGGTGGGCCACTACTACGGCTCCGACCTCGGCCAGCAGGGAATCCTCGATGTCAACTCCACCTGGGCGGACGGCGACGCGGTGGTCAGTCCGATTGAGCACGAGGCCTTCAAGGACCAGATCCTGATCGCGTTGGCCGGCGGCGAGCCGCCCGACGTCTTCTCGTACTGGGCCGGCGCCCGGACCCAGTCGGTGTACGACAACGGCCACCTGCAGCCGATCACCGCGGCTTTCGACGAGGCCGACGTGTGGAACAACTTCCCCCAGGCGCTCGTGGACGCGGGCGTCTACGGCGGCGAGCCGCACCTGCTGCCGTTCGGATTCCACTACGTGGCCTTCTTCTACAACCCCCACGTGATGGCCGAGGCCGGCATCACCGAGATGCCGACCACCGGCGACGAGCTGTTCGCCGCGGCCGAGCAGATCGCCGCGACCGGCGTGAAGCCCTTCGCGCTGGGCTCGCAGTTCCGCTGGCCCGCCCAGTTCTGGTTCGACTTCCTCATCCTGCGCACCGCCGGCCCCGACTACCGGGCCCAGCTGATGTCGGGCGCGGCCTCCTACGAGGACCCGGAAGTCACCCAGGCCCTGCAGCTGTGGAAGGACCTCGTGGACGCGGGCTTCTTCATCGACGACGCCAACGCCTACGACTGGACCGACGCGGCCGACCAGGTCGCCAACGGCGAGGCCGCCATGACCCTGATGGGCACATGGATCACCGGCTACTGGAACGGCATCGGACTCGAGCCGGTGACCGACTACGACTTCTTCAACTTCCCGGTCCTGAACCCCGCCATCGAGAACGCCGCCCTCGGACCGATCGACGGCTGGGCCCTGTCGGCCGACGCGGCCAACCCCGAGGGGGCCATGTCGCTGCTGGTGCACTACGCCGATCCGGCCAACCAGTTGACGTGGGCGCTGGAGCAGGGCGCGCTGCCGCCGAACTCCAACGCGGACACCACCCAGCTGAATCCGGTCATGGCCAAGGCTCTGGTTGAGGTCGGTAAGGCCGACTCCTACTCCTTCAACTACGACCTGGCCACGCCGCCCCCGGTCGCCGAGGTCGGGCTGGACATGTTCCAGGCGTTCATGGACGACCCGTCGAGCTTTGCTGACCTCCAGGCGAGCGCCCAAGCCGACGCGCAAGCCGCGTTCGCGGGCTAGCGGACCACAACCCCCGTCGGACGACTAGCCCAGGCGGTGCCGGACCCCGGTCGGAGGGGTCCGGCGCCGCCTGCGGCTGAGTCCCGCGCCCTAGTCTCGGTACCCGGACATCGGGCTAGCGCATACCAGGAGGCGGCGCCCTTGAAGCCGACAACGCGTTGGGCCCTTCTCTTCATGGGGCCGCCCATAGCGCTGTTCGCGGCCATCGTGGTGCTGCCGACAGCCATGGCCCTGCGGCTCAGCTTCACCGACGCCAGCCTGCTCGGCCAGTCGAGTGAGTGGATAGGCCTCGACAACTTCACCGAGGCCTTCACCAACGACCACGTCCGCAAGTCGATCCGCATAACCCTGGTGTGGACGCTGTTCGGAGCGGTAGTCCCGCCGGCGCTGGGGCTGACCGTCGCGATGGTGCTCCAGGCCAACAGCCGCTTCGCGGCGATAATGAAGTCGGCCCTGTTCGTGCCGATCTCCATCAGCCTGGTGGTGGTCGGCCAGGTCTGGATCTGGATCTACCAGCCCGGTGACGGCCTGATAAACCAGCTGCTGGGCGCGGTCGGGTTGGAGAGCCTCCAGGAGGCATGGCTGGCGAACCGCTCCACCGCCTTGTACGCGGTCTTCATCTCGTGGGCATGGCAGCAGGCCGTGCTGGCCATGATCCTGTACCTGGCCGGGCTGACGTCGATCCCCTCGGAGCTCGTCGAGGCGGCCCGGGTCGACGGCGCGGGCCAGCTCCAGGTCTTCCGCCGGGTGATCCTGCCGCTGCTGCGGCCCATCACGACCGTCGTGCTGTCGCTCATCGCCATCAACTCGCTGCGCAACTTCGACCTGGTGTACGCCATGACCCAGGGAGGGCCGGTCCGGGAGACCGAGACGATGCCGATGCTGGTGTGGCGGATCCTGTTCCGCCAGCAGGAGCAGGGACTGGCCAGCGCGGTGTCTCTCATCCTGTTCGTCATGACGCTGGTAGTGATCGGCGGACTCACCTGGTGGGGCAGGCGAGGCAGCTATGTCGACTAGCGCGGCCCCCGCCACGCCGGCACGGCTCACCCCTGAGGGACGGGCCCGGGCCGTGCGCCGCCGCGTCGGGATGGTGCTGATCGCGCTGTTCGTGGCGGCGTACCTGGTGCCGGTGGCCGGCGTCGTGTCCACGTCGCTCAAGACCAACGCGGAGATCGCCCGAAGGGGAATCTGGGCCCTCACCGGCGAGCTGACCTTCGCCAACTACGTAGACGTGTGGCGCACAGCCAACACCGGCCGCTACCTCATCAACTCGTTCCACGTCGCCATTCCCGCGGTGGTGGTCTCCATCGCGGGAGGCACCCTCATCGGCTACGCGCTGGCCAAGTTCCGGCCGCGCGGGGGAACCCTCATCCAGCTGGTCATCGTCTCGGGGCTCTTCGTCCCTCCCCAGGTGCTGCTGGTGCCGCTGTTCACCCTGTTCCGGGACCTCGACCTCCTCAACACCCTGTGGCCCATGATCCTGATCCACTCCGCGGTCGGGTTTTCGATCTGCACCCTGGTCATGCGCAACTTCTTCGATCAGATCCCCGACTCGCTGCGGTACGCGGCCCTGATCGACGGCGCCAGCGAGGGCCAGGTCTTCTGGCGGGTGATGCTGCCCCTGGCCAGGCCTGCCCTCGCCGCTCTGGCCACGTTGCAGTTCACCTTCATCTGGAACGACTTCCTGTACCCGCTGGTGTTCACCAGCGCCCGCGACGACGTGGCCACGATCATGCTCGGCCTCCTCAACGTGAAGGGCCAGTTCACGGTGGCCTACGGCACCCAGGCGTCACTGGCGGTGATCGCCAGCATTCCCACCGTCGTCATCTTCTTCGTCTTCCAGAAGCACTTCGTCCGGGGCCTGCTCTCCGGGGCTCTCAAGGAGTAGTCATGCTTCGCGTCGGAATCATCGGCTGCGGTCGGATCTCGGATCTCCACGTCCTCGGCTACGAGGGCCGCGACGACGCTCGCATCGTGGCCCTGTGCGATGTGGACCCCGACAACGCGGCGTCCAAGGTCCAGCAGTGGGGTCTGCCCGAAGCGGCAGTGTTCGAGGACTATCGCGAGCTGTGCGAGTCGGGCCTTGTGGACCTGGTCGAGATCATCGTCCCGCACCACCTCCACTATGAGATCGCTGCCTTCGCTGTCGGCTGTGACCTGCACGTGTCGATGCAGAAACCCCAGTCGCTCAACCTGGCTGACGCTGACCGGCTGATGAGCGCTGCCGCTCAATCGTCGAAGGTCGTCCGCCTCTACGAGAACTTCCTGTTCTACCCGCCGGTGCTCAAGGCTCTGGAGCTCGTCGAGCAGGGCCTGATCGGCGAGCCGCTCTCGGTGCGCCTCAAGAGCAACGCCGGCTACAGCCCTGACGCGTGGGACATCCCGATGGAGGCGCTGCTGTGGCGCCACGCGCCCGAGCAGTGCGGCGGCGGACCGCTGGTGTTCGACGACGGCCATCACAAGTTCTCGCTGGCGTGGATCGTGCTGGGACAGCCGGCGGAGGTGCACGCCTGGATCGGGTCCACCTTCGTGCTGTCCTTCGAGCTCGACTCCCCGTCGCTGGTCTCGATGCGGTATGAGTCCGGCGCGATCGCGAACCTGGAGGTGGTGTACTCGCCGGATCTGCTAATCGAGGGGACCGCCCACTACGCGCAGGACGACAGGATGGAGATCACCGGCACCAGAGGCGTGATCTGGGTCAACCGGGGCCACGGCCGCATCGGGAACTCGCCGCCGGTCGTCAGCTACGCCGACGGGAACGTCGAGGCTCACGAGTGCGCGACGGGCTGGGAGCATTCCTTCATCAGGGCGACCCGCAGCCTTCTGGACACGATCGCGACGGGACGAGAACCGATACTCACCCTGGCCGAGGGGCGCGACATCCTCGCGGCCGCGCTGGCGGCCCAGCGGTCAGCGAGAACGGGGGCTGTGGTCGGAGTAGAGGCCCCCATCGGCCGGGCGCCCGAAGCAGTGCGGGCCGCGCTGGTATCGCCGACCGGCTCCGGCCTCGCCACAGAAGGCGGAGGAGGCTGAGATGGCGGGTGCAGAACCGCGAGTGGGCGGGGCGTTGATGACCGGCCTTGACGTCCTGGAGGCGCTCGGGTCGGCGTCCGGTCCGGTCGGGCTGAGCGAGCTGGCCCGGATGCTCAACGCTGACAACGGCCATGTGCACCGGCTGCTGGGCGTGCTCACGAAGCGCGGCTACGTGCACCGCGACGAGGCCAACAAGACCTACACGCTGGGCGCCGGAGTGGTGCAGTTGGCCGGCTCACTGCTGCGGAGCATGGACCTCGTGTCCCAGGCCCGTCCGCTAATGCTGGACTTGATGAACGTGACGGGTGAGTCGGTCCACCTCGCACACCGGACGATGACCGGAGGCGTGTACATCGCCAGAGAACGGCTGGCCCGCAGGATCACAGTCGAGACCGAGATCGGGGCGCCGGTGGTGGTGCACGCGACTTCGACGGGAAAGGCCCTATATTGCCGCTCCTCGGCCGAGGAACTGGGGAAGGTCATGGATCTTGATGCCCTCGAAGAGTTCACCGAGCACACCATCACCGGAAGGGAAGAACTTCTCAGCGACCTCGCCGCGACCGCGCAGCGAGGCTTCGCTCTGGACGACGAGGAACTCAACATCGGGGTCCGCTGCGTGGCCTCGCCAGTGGTCGACATCGGCGGCAACATCCGTGCCTCCATCGGCATCTCGGGTCCCGCGACGCGCCTGCACGGCGAGATGATCTCCAAGTGCGCCGCACTGGTGTGCTCGGCCGCCAAGACCCTGTCGGAGCATCTCGGGGGCGCATGGAACTTCCCGCTGCCGCCAGCGGATCCGGTCGTCTTCGAATGACCGGCGAGGCCGCTCCCGGCACCACGGACGAGGATCTCTATGCGCCCGCGGCCAGGCAGCAGAACCTGGAGAGGCTGACCGGCGAGGGCCACGACGCCCTGATCGTGGGCGGTGGCATCAACGGCGCGGTCTCGGCGCTGGCGCTGGCGGCGCACGGCCTGGACGTGGCCCTCATCGACTCCGAGGACTTCGGCTCGGGCGTGAGCCAGGAGTCCTCCAACCTCATCTGGGGCGGATTCAAGTACCTGCAGACCTACGAACTCGGGCTCGTGGCCGGGCTGTGCCGTTCCCGCAACCTGCTGGCCCGCTCGTACGCGAGCCGGGTCCAGGAGGTCCGGTTCCTCGCCGCGCTCGGCCCCACATCGCCGTATTCCCCGACCTACGCCACCCTCGGGGCGCACGCCTACTGGGCGCTGGGACGTTTCGCCACCGGGCGCCCCCGGCGGCTGTCGGCCCGTGCGCTGGCAACCGCCGAGCCCACGATCGACTCCGAGGGGGTGCGGGGAGCGGTCGAGTACTCCGACTACCTCCTCGTGGACAACGACGCCCGGTTCGTGCTCCAACTGCTGCTCGACGCCGTCGAGAAGGGAGCGGTCGCGGTGTCGCGCCTGCGCCTGAACGACGCCGAGCGGGCTGGGCAGGGCTGGCGGGCCGAGGTCACCGACCAGTTGACGGGAAGCAGCCATACCGTGTCGGCGGGCGTGCTGATCAACGCCGCCGGGCCCAGGGCGGGCGACCTGGCGGAGTTGACCGGATCGACCTTGCGATCGACTCTGTGCTTCTCCAAGGGAACCCACATCGTGGTACCCAGGGTCACCGAATCGGGACGGATCCTGGCCTTCTTCGACGACGATCAGCGGCTCTTCTACGTGATTCCGATGGGCCATCGCTCCCTGATCGGCACGACCGACACCCGCGTCGAGGACTCGGACGTGTCCATCACCCACGACGACCGCGACTTCCTGCTCGAGCAGGCCAACGCCCGGCTCCAGCTCTCGTCGCCGCTGCGGAACGAGGACGTGATCGCGTACCGCTGCGGCGTTCGCCCCCTGGTGATCAGCGCGGACACCGACACCGACCGTGACTGGACAGAACTGTCGCGCCGCCATGCCGTGGAGGCCGACAAGGGGCGCGGGACGATCTCGATTCTCGGCGGCAAGCTCAGCGACTGCCTCAACGTGGGCGAGGAGGTGGTGGCGGCCGCCCGCTCCTGCGGCCTCAAGCCGTCGCCTCCGGAGCGGGCCTGGTTCGGCGAGCCCCCCGACGGCGTGCAGGCCCGCTTCCAGCGCAGCGCGGCCCGGGCCGGAATCGACGAGCTGACCGCGGCGCGTCTGTGGCGTCGCCACGGTCGCCGGGCTCTGGAGGTGGCCGACCTGGTGGAGGAGTCAGCCGAGCTCGGCCTGCCGCTGAGCGACGTCGTCGACTACAGCGCGGCCGAGGTGATGGTAATGGGCCGTCACGAGCACATCTTGACCATGGAGGACTTCCTGCGCCGCCGCACCATGCTCGCCATGCTTGAGACCTCCGAGACGCTGGAGAGCGATCCGGGGGTGGAGCGGGCCGCGAGCCTGCTGTTCGGACCGGGGCCCGAGCGGCCCGTAAGCGCAGCGAACAAGAGCGGGAGTGCAGCCGCATGACCGTCGTACTGGCGGTCGATGCCGGGACGACGAGCGTGCGCACCATCGCCTTCGACGACGCCGGCCGCATCGCCGACTCCGCCCAGCGCGAGTTCACCCAGTACTTCCCCGAGCCGGGCCGGGTCGAGCACGACGCGTCGGAGATATGGGACGCGGTCCAGGCGACTCTCGGAGAGGTGACCGGCCGCCTCGCGGAGCCCCCCGCGGCCATCGGGGTAACCAACCAGCGAGAGACGGTGGTGGCGTGGAGCCGTCGGAGCTCCCAGCCGCTGCATCCGGCCATCGTCTGGCAGGACCGCCGCACCGCGCCCCGGTGCGCGGAGCTCGAGGAGACCGGGCACCTGCCCCTCGTGCGGGAGCGCACCGGCCTGGTGCTCGACCCGTACTTCTCGGGCTCGAAGATGGAATGGATGCTCCTCCACGGCGGCGTGGCGGTGAGTGCCGACCTGGCCCTCGGAACGATCGACAGCTGGATCATCTGGAACCTCACCGGCGGCGGGGTCCACGCCACCGACGCCACCAACGCCAGCCGGACCATGCTCTTCGACATCGGCTCGCTGCAATGGGACCCCGACCTGTGCGCGATCTTCGGAGTTCCGGCCGAGTCCCTCCCCGAGGTGCGGCCCTCCAGCGGCAGCTTCGGCACCACCAGCCCCGAAGCGGCGTGCGGGCCGGGAGTTCCCATCTCCGGGGTCGCCGGCGACCAGCACGCGGCCCTGTTCGGGCAGGCCGCCTTCGCGCCCGGCGACGCCAAGAACACCTACGGCACCGGGTCGTTCGTGCTGATGAACGTGGGCCCGGAACTCCCGCCGCCGGCGGAGGGCCTGCTCACAACCGTCGCCTGGCTGCTCGACACCCCGCAGGGTCCGGCGGCCACCTACGCGCTCGAGGGCGCGATCTTCGTGACCGGTGCCGCAGTGCAGTGGCTGCGTGACGGCCTGCAGATCATCGACGAGGCCTCGCAGCTGGAGGGCCTGGCCGCCCAGTGCTCGTCCACCGGCGGCGTGTACCTGGTGCCCGCGTTCGCGGGTCTCGGCAGCCCGCACTGGGATCCCTACGCCCGGGGCACGATCGTGGGCCTCACCCGGGGCACCGGACGTCCCGAGATCGCCCGGGCGGTGGTGGAGGCCATGGCTTTTCAGACCCGCGACGTGGTGGAGGCCATGGCCGCCGCGACCGGCACGCCGGTGCGGAGCCTGCGAGTCGACGGGGGCGCCTGCGCGATGGACTCCATGCTGCAGCTCCAAGCCGACCAGCTCGGCGTGCCCGTGCAACGGCCCAAGCTCCAGGAGGCGACCGCCCTCGGGGCCGCCTACCTGGCCGGGCTCGCGACCGGTGTGTGGCCCTCTCTGGACTCGGTGGGCGGGCACTGGGAACTCGACTTCGAGGCTGTGCCCTGCACCGGCAGCCCCGCCGTGGACGGTGCCTACGCGGACTGGAGGAGGGCGGTCGAGCGCAGCAAGCAGTGGGCGGTCCCATGAGCCGGGTCGCGGTCGTGACCGGCGCGGCCGGAGCGATCGGCTCCGCGGTGTGCGCCCGCCTCCGGGCCGGAGACGACACCGTCGTCGGCTTGGACACGGCCGGCGACGCCGACCACGTCGACGCCGAGATCCTGTTCTGCGACATCGCCGACGAGGAGTCGGTGGCGGCCGCCTTCGACGCGATCAGGCAACAGCACGGCGACCCGACCGTGCTCATCAACAACGCGGGCGTCACCGGGTCCGGGGGAGTGCTGGAGGAGAGCCCCGAGATGTGGCGTCGCATCATCGACGTGAACCTGACCGGCGCCTACCTGTGCACCCGGCAGGTCGTGGCGGGCATGACCGCAGCCGGCGGGGGCCGGATCGTCAACATCGCCTCCGTCAACGCCCGCTTCGGTGGATCGCCGCTGTCGGGACCGGCCTATGCGGCCAGCAAGGGCGGGCTGGTCACGTTCACCCGCTTCCTGGCCCTGCAACACGCCGCCGACAACATCACCGTCAACGCGGTGGCTCCCGGTCCCCACGACACACCGATGTGGAATGCGCTCGACCCGGCTCTGCGTGATCGCATCCTGGCCACCGTCCCCGGCAACCCGCCCGGAGACCCGGAGGATCTCGCGGCCATGGTGGCATTCCTGTGCGGATCGCACGCCGGTTACATCACCGGCGCCACCATCGACGTCAACGGCGGCCAGTGGATGGGCTAGCCCAGAGGCAGGGTAGGTTCGGGAGCCGTGTCAAGCGGCCGGCCGACCATCAAGGACATCGCACGGGTGACGGGAGTCTCGGTGGCCACCGTCAGCCGTGCCCTGCGCGACCTCCCCTACGTCGCGCCGGAGACGCGTTCGCGCGTGGTCGAGGCGGCGGCCGAGCTCCAGTACGAGGCCCATCCTCAGGCCTCGCGGCTTGTGTCCGGACGGACCTGGACCATCGGTGTGGTGGCGCCCCTGTTCGGGACGTGGTTCCCGTTCCGGGCGCTGGGCGGCATCAACTCGGTGTTCGCCGGGGCCGGCTACGACGTGCTCATCTCCATGATGACCGCCCCGGGCGACCGCCGGCGCTTCCTTCAGGACGCACGGTCCTTTTGCCGGCGAGTCGACGGGCTCGTCCTCATCGACACGTTCGTGAGCCTCGAAGGCGGCTCGGCTGACGCATTCTTCGATCGGCCCGCGGTGGCGGTGGGTGAGAGGCTCGATGGCGCGTCGTCGATCACCATCGACAACCGCGCTGCGGCCCGGCGCGCCGTCGAGCACCTCATCGAGTTGGGCCACACCCGTATCGGGCTGGTGGCGGGACCGCCGCTTCCCGACCTGCCGACGCCGGTCCCCGAACAGCGCCGCATCGGCTACGAGGACGCGCTGCGAGCCGCCGGGCTGCCGGTCGACCCGGATCTGGCAGTCCGTGGCGAATGGACCGCGTCCGGCGGCGCCGCGGCCCTGTCGTCGCTCTTCGACCTCACCGACCCGCCCACCGCAGTGTTCTGCATGTCCGACGAGATGGCCTTCGGCGTGATGCGAGCGGCCGCCAGACGGGGCCTGGCCGTGCCGGAGGATCTCTCCGTGGTCGGTTTCGACGACCACGATTTGGCTGGCGCGATGGGGCTCACGACGATGCGCCAGGCGGTGGATGAGATGGGGGTCCGGGCCGCAGCAACGGTGCTGGGCCTCATCGACGGCGAGCCCCCCACGGACATCACCTGGGAGGTGCCCCTGATCGTGCGGGAGACTACTTCAACCCTGGGTTGATTCTGGGTGGAGCCCGCGCTACCGTCCGTCCTGTAAACGTTTGCATTCCTTGGGAGGGAATTCCATGAAGAATCACTCGCGCCTATGGCTGATCCTCGGCGCCCTGCTTGCCTTCGCCCTAGTGGCTACGGCCTGCGGCGACGACGAGCCGGCCGTGGTGGACACCAGCGCCGCCGATGCGGCCGCTGCCGCGGCTCAGGCTGAGGCCGACGCGGCCCAGGCTGAGGCCGACGCGGCCGCGGCTGAGGCTGCCCAGGCTGAGGCCGATGCGGCTGAAGCGGCCGCTCAGGCTGCCGCGGCTCAGGCTGAGGCCGACGCGGCTGCCGCCAGAGCAGCCGAAGCCGAAGCGGCGCTCGCGGCTGCCATGGCCGAGGGCGAGGGGGCGGTCGACCCAGAGGTCGTCGCCGAACTAGAGGCCCAGATGGCCGAGGCCCAGGCTGAGGCCGACGCGGCTGCCGCCAGAGCGGCCGAGGCCGAGGCGGCGATGCAGGAGATGGAGATGAGCCTCGCCGGCAGCGTCGTCACCATTCTCGGTCCCGAGACCGGGTCCGAGGCCGAGGGCTTCCTGGCCGGTTTCGAGCCGCTGCGTGAGCGCACCGGGATCGTCGTCCGGTACTCGGGCACCCGCGACGCCACCACCGAGCTGAACCTGGCGGTGGAGGCCGGCGACCCGCCCGACATCGTGATCATCCCGCAGCCCGGCCGGATCCTCCAGTTCGGCGAGTCCGGTGACGCGGTCGCCATCCCCGACTCGATCATGGCCAACATCGGCGGCTCCTACGACCAGTTCTGGTTCGACCTGGCCACCACGGGCGGCAACGTC
The DNA here is from genome assembly GCA_009843735.1 of Acidimicrobiaceae bacterium. Taxonomy (GTDB): domain Bacteria; phylum Actinomycetota; class Acidimicrobiia; order Acidimicrobiales; family Aldehydirespiratoraceae; genus Aldehydirespirator. Next base: position 31,980 of record VYCW01000077.1, read on the forward strand.
TACGGCGTGCCCAACAAGGGCGACGTGAAGAGCCTGGTGTGGTACAGCCCGCAGGGCTTCGCCGACAACGGCTACGAGATCCCGCAGACCTGGGCCGAGCTCGAGTCGCTCATGGAGCAGATGAAGGGCAACGGCCAGACCCCGTGGTGCGTCGGCATCGAGTCCGGCGCGGCCACCGGCTGGGCCTTCACCGACTGGATGGAGGACATGATGCTCCGCCTCCACGGGCCCGCGGTCTACGACCAGTGGGTGAGCCACGAGATCCCCTTCAACGACCCCAGGGTCGTCGAGGTGGCCGAGTTCGTCGGCAACATCTGGTTCGCGGAGGGCAACGTGAGCGGCGGCCGCGACCTGATCTCCCAGCGCAGCTTCCGCGAGATGGCGGCGGCCCACCTGAACGGCGAGTGCATGATGCACCGCCAGGCCAACTTCGCGGGCGCCCACTACCTCGAGGCAGGCGCGTCGTCGCTCGGTCCCGACGGCGACGTGAACGTGTTCTACCTGCCGACCATCAGCGCCGAGTTCGGCACCGTGGTGCTCGGCGCGGGCACCCATGCGGTGGCCTTCACCGACAAGCCCGAGACCCTGGCGGTGCTGGAGTACATCGGCACGGCCGAGTACGCCAACGCCCGCATCGCGTCCGACAAGGGCGGCTTCCTGTCGCCCAACCGCGACCACGACACGTCGCTGTACAGCTCCTCGTTCGACCGGGCCCTCGCTGAGATCCTGGTCAGCGCGAACCCGTTCCGCTTCGACGCCTCGGACCTGATGCCGGGCGAGGTCGGTGCGGGCGAGTTCTGGCGGTCGGGCACCGACTACGTGTCGGGCTCCAAGACCGCTCAGGAGTTCGCCGACGACACCGAGGACGCCTGGCCGTCCTGACACCGCTCAGCGACGGGGGGCGCGCTGGCGCCCCCCGTCCGCTACGGCGAACATAGATCACCGGTACCCGCAGCCCAGGGGGGTCCGTGGCCCAGTTGTTAACCATGCTCGTGAGCGTCGGCGGGGCGCTCCTGGTTTCGGCGGTGGTGTTCATCGGCGCGAACCGCGCCGTGGACAGTGTCCGGAGCCGCTGGCCCGCCTTCACGGCCTCGCTGGGCGTGCTCGCAGGCCTGCTCGTGGGCGCGGTGGTACAGCACAACGGTTGGCTGCCCCGCGGACCGGCCGTGGGAGGCCCCCTCAAGGAGGGTTGGCTGCTCATCGGTGCAGGCGGGATCGCGGGAGCGGCCGTCGGAGCCTTGATCGGCAAGCTGGCCCAGCCGGCCCTGACGCGCCGCTCGCACTGGGAAGAGCGCCTCCGACCCTGGGTGTTCGTCGGTCCGGCGCTGGTCTTCGTGGCCGGCGGGCTCGTCCTCCCCGGCCTGCGCACACTGTTCCTGTCGTTCAAGAACGGGACCCGGGGCCGCGAGCCCGGCTTCACGCTCGAGCACTACACCGACATCTTCACGAACCGGACCTTCTTCACCTTCGAGGGGTGGCCGTCCATCTTCACCGGCCGGCTCTTCATAGTCGGGCTGGCCGCCGCGGTCATCGCCGCGGCGGCCGCATGGGCGAGCTCGTCACTCATCGTCGGCGGGCCGGCGCGAGTGGCCGCGGCCACCCGGCTGATGCGGGCCCTCAAGGTCGTGGCGGTCCTGCTGGTGGTCGCCGTAGCGGTGGCGTTCATCGAGTCGCTGGTGCGCGAGCCCAACCGCTCCGAGATCATGGATGTGCTCACCGTGGTCGTGTCGAGCCGGATAACGCTGTGGATCGCGGTGGTCGCCGCCGCGCTGATCCTGACCGCCTGGCTCGCGGCGCGCGCCCGCGGCCATGAGGCGGAACTCGACTGGGGAGCGCCGGCCGCGTCCTCGCTGGTGGTCGCGGCCTCCATCCTGATCGTGTTCGGTGCGCTGTCGACCCTCCGGGGCGTGGTCTGGAACAACATCTGGTGGGTGGTGACGGTGGCCGGACTGTCCACCGTCCTCGGCCTACTGCTGGCCGTGCTGGCCGAGCGGGCCCGGGGAGAGCGGATCGGCAAGACCCTGATCTTCATGCCCATGGCCATCTCGATGGTCGGGGCGGCCGTCATCTGGGACTTCATGTACGAGGTGCAGCCCATGGGCAACCAGACCGGGCTGTTCAACGCGGTCCTCCAGGGGCTCGGCTTCACGCCCCGCGGCTTCTTCATCAACGCCACGATGATCCCCTGGAACAACTTCTGGATCATGTTCATCATGGTGTGGATCCAGACCGGCTTCGCCATGGTCGTGCTGGCCGCAGCCATCCGGGCCGTCCCCGAGGAGCTCACGGAGGCGGCCGAGGTCGACGGGGCAAGCCGGGCACAGGTCTTCTGGCGGGTGGTGATGCCCCAGATCAGGCCCACCATCATCGTGGTGGTCACCACCCTCATAGTGATCGTCACCAAGGTCTTCGACCTGGTCAAGGCCACCACCAACGGCGCCAACCGCACCAACGTGCTGGCCAACGAGATGTTCGACCAGCTCCGCGACCGCAACTTCACCTCCAGCAGCGCCTTCGCGGTCGTGCTGTTCGCCCTGGTGCTGCCGGTGATGATCTACAACATCCGCCGACTCCAGCGGGAGCTGGCGTGACCCCGGCGCGCGCCCCGCTCAGGGGGCTCCCATGACCTCGCTGCAGGCCGCTTCGGCGCCCACCGGGCTCCGGCTGCGGCGCCTGGCCGCGGAGGCGCCCACCTGGGTGATGTGGCTGATCGTGGTCGTGTGGACCGTGCCGACCATCGGGCTGTTCGTCTCGTCGTTCCGCAAGGTGCGCGACATCGACTCGTCGGGATGGTGGACCGCCTGGAACGATCTCGACAACCTGACGCTCCAGAACTACCGGGACATCTTCCGTGAGTCCGCGGCCCAGCCTTCGATGTGGGAGTTCGCCCTCAACTCGGTGGCCATCGTCGTGCCGGCCACGATCATCCCGATCGCGGTGGCGGCCTTCGCGGCCTACGGGTTCGCCTGGATGGACTTCCGAGGCCGCAACTGGCTCTTCATCGGGCTGGTGTCGATGATCGCGCTGCCCAACCAGATGGCGTTCGTTCCCCTTCTCCAGCTCTTCAACGGCGGCGCCCGGTTCACCATCCCCGGCGTCGACTGGACACTGGCGCTGCTGCCCGACGCGGGCATCGCCAACACTGCGGCCGCGGTCTGGCTCACCCACACCGCGTTCGGTCTGCCGCTGGCCGTGCTGCTGCTGCACAACTTCGTCAGCCAGCTGCCCCGCGACATCTTCGAGGCGGCCCGCATCGACGGGGCCAGCCATTTCACCATCTTCTGCCGGCTGGTCGTCCCGCTGGCCCGCCCGGCGCTGGCTGCGTTCGCGGTGTTCCAGTTCCTGTGGACCTGGAACGACTACCTGATCGCCTCGGTGTTCCTCAACGAGAACGAGCCGATGACCATCGCCCTGGTGAACCTGGTGGGCGAGCGCGGCTCCAACTTCCAGCTCCGCTTCGCCTCCGCGTTCGTGATCATGGTGGTACCGCTGATCGTGTTCTTCAGCCTCCAGCGGCACTTCGTGCGGGGCCTGCTGGCCGGTTCCGTCAAGGGATGATCATGAGGCCGAGCTTGCGAGGCCGTGGCCCGAGCGGCCCGTGAGCGCAGCGAACAGGAGCGGGAGACGCGGGCCTACAGCACGTCGGCTATCGGCACCGGCGCTCCTGTGGTGATCGACCGGTGCCCGGCGACGCCCATGGCCACCGACAGCAGTCCTGCCGACAGGCTGGCCCGCGACGACACCTGTCGGCCCTCCGCGTCGAGCGAGTTGACCGCCTCGAGGAAGCGCTGATGCTCGACGTAGCTGGAGCCGTGATGGAGGCCCTCGTAGGCGGCCGTGCTGGGCGCGGCGACGGTCCGCACGTCGCCGATCCCGTGGGTCCCCCTGATCCCGATCCGCACGATGTCGGACGGGACGCAGGCCTCGATCTTGCCCTCGTCGCCCATCACCGCGAACTCCTGCTGGTGGTGGGTGGCTTCGGCGAACATGCAAAGGTCGAGCAGGGCGCGGGCGCCGTCGTCGTAGTCGAGGACCACATATGCGCTGTCGATGATGTCGGGAGTGCTCCCGTTGTAGCGCTCGTCGAGATGGTTGACCAGCTGGCTGCCCGAGGCGTAGACCCGCTCGGGCCTGCCCGCCATGACCTGGTTCATGAGGTCGAAGAAGTGGCAGCACTTCTCCACCAGCGTGCCGCCGGTGTTGGCGGCGAAGCGGTTCCAGTCCCCGACCTTCTCCAGGAACGGGAAGCGGTGCTCGCGCAGCGACACCATGCGCACCCGGCCCGCGGTGCCGGCCCGCACCTCGTCGATGAGACGCGCGAACGGCGCCATGTAGCGGTACTCCAGACCCACCCAGACCAGCCCCCGGTGATCGGCGGCCGCGGTGAGAACCCTCTGGCAATCGGCCACGGTGGTGCACAGAGGCTTCTCCACCAGCACGTGCAGATCGGTGCCGAGAACGTCGTCGAGCACAGCCGCATGGGTCATGTTCGGCGTGGCGATCACCAGCGCGTCGCAAAGGCCGGCATCGATGAGGTCGCGATGGCCGCTGAACCGGGCCGCGGCCGGCGCGAGCTTCGAAGCCTCCTCCAGCGAGGGCGGGTGCGGATCGGCCAGTGCCGTGACCCGGGCGCCGGGCAGGCGCGAGAGGTTGGCGATGTGCTCGCGGCCCATCATCCCGGTGCCGATCACGCCGCAGCGCAGTTCGGGCCCGCTCATCCGACTTTCCTATCCCAGTCGCGGCGTGGCCCGGAACTTCGGGTGTCGCGGCTCTCGCAGATGGAGTGATCGAGTGACATCAAGACTCACAGACCCTAATCGTCGCCCGCTCGGTCGGGATTTCCAAGTGGGGCCCCTCGGCGTCGGCTGCTGGAGGCTCGTGGCCCGGCCCGAGGACGAGTTGAGGGCGGTGGTCGAGACCGGACTGGACCTGGGCATGAACCTGGTCGACACCGCCGACATCTATGGGCTCGGATGGGGCGGTCAGGCCTTCGGCGAGGCCGAGGAGAACCTGGGGCGCATCCTCGCCGGTGCTCCGGGTCTGCGCGACCGGATGGTGCTGGCCACCAAGGGCGGCATCATCCCGACAGTCCCGTACAACTCGGGCCGCGACGCGATCACCGCAGCCTGCGAGGCGTCGCTTCGCCGCCTGCGCACCGACGTGATCGACCTGTACCAGATCCATCGCCCGGACATGCTGACACACCCGGCGGAACTGGCCGGGTCGCTCGACGACCTGCGGGCCGCGGGCAAGATCCGCGAGGTGGGCGTCTCGAACTTCACCCCGAGCCAGTACGAGGCTCTGGCCGCCCACCTGCCGTTCCCGCTGGCCAGCTCCCAGCCCGAGTACTCCGCCGCGCACCTGGCGCCCCTGCGCGACGGCACGTTCGACCTGTGCATGCGAGACGGGGTGCTGCCGCTGGCATGGAGCCCGCTGGGCGGAGGCCGCCTGGCCGACGGTTCAGGCGTGCGAGCCGAGCTGCTGGCCGTGCTCGACCGTCTCGCAGAGCGCGAGGGAGTCGACCGGGCCACGCTGGCGGTGGCGTTCGTGCTGGCTCATCCGTCCAGGCCGGTGGCCCTGCTGGGCACCCAGCGCCCCGGCCGGCTCGCCCAGCTGGCCGGCGCCACGGGCGTGCACCTCGACCGCAGCGACGTGTACGACGTGATCGAGGCCTCGGAGGGGGCACGGCTGCCATGAACGGAGACGGGACGAACGGAGCCGAACCCGCGGAGGTCGCCTGGTTCGGCGCCCTGTGCGACGACGACTACCGGCATCTGGGCGTGTCCGACCCGGATCTGGCCAGCAGCTGGGAGCACTGTCGCGACATCACCCTCGCGGCCGAGCGCAACGGCTTCGACAACATCCTGCTGCCCTCGGGCTACACGCTCGGCATTGACGCCACTGCCTTCGCGGCCGGGATCGCGCCCCTCACCGAGCGCATGCGGCTGCTGCTGGCGGTGCGGATGGGGGAGCTGTGGCTGCCGCAGCTGGCCCGCCAGATCGCCACCATCGACCGGATGCTCGGCGGTCGGCTCACCGTGAACATCATCTCCAGCGACATGCCCGGCGAGTCGCTGGAGTCGGCCCCCCGCTATCGCCGCACGCTGGAGTGGATGCACGTGCTGCGAGCCCTGCTCGACGGCCGGCCGGTGGACTTCCACGGCGAGTTCGTCGACCTCACCCTCGACCCGCCCCGAGCCCGGACCGTGTCGGGCCGCTGCCCGCTGTTCTACTTCGGCGGCTTCTCGGAGGCGGCCAAGGAGACCGCGGCCGAGGCCAGCGATGTGTTCCTGACCTGGCCCGACACCGTCTCCGGCGTCGCCGCCACCGTCGCCGACATGGAGGCCAGAGCAGACCGGCGCGGCCGGAAGCTGCGCTTCGGGTTGCGCAGCCATGTCATCGTGCGGGAGACGCCGGGAGAGGCCCAGGCGGCTGCGGCCGCACTTGTCAGCCGCCTGGATGACGAGGTCGGCGCAGCCATCAGGGGACGGTCCCTCGACGCGGTCTCGGTCGGGGTTCACCGGCAGGCCGAACTCCGCGACCTGAGCGACACCGACGGTTACGTCGAGGCCAACCTGTGGACAGGCATCGGCCGGGCCCGCTCCGGCGCGGGGGCCGCCATCGTCGGAGACCCGGACGAAGTGGTGGCCAAGCTGCAGGAATACCGCCGGGTCGGGATCGACGCGTTCATCCTGTCGGGATACCCGCATCTCGAGGAGTGCAGCCGGGTCGGGCACCACGTACTGCCCCGCCTGGACCACGGCCGACTCGCCCCGATCTAGGACCGGGCTCCGCTTCGACATGACCGTCCCGGCTGTCAGTAGAGTGGCCGGACTGTAAACGTTTGCGGAGGATTGCCAAGTGAGGGCCAGCACGTCTGAACAGGCCACTGCCGGGTTTGACAGAACCGAGCCCTGGTGGCGAGGAGCGGTCGGCTACGAGATCTATGTGCGCTCCTTCGCCGACTCGACCGGCGACGGGGTCGGCGACCTGGCGGGGATCACCGGCCGGCTCGACTACCTGAGCTGGTTGGGGGTCGACGCGCTGTGGCTGACCCCCTTCTACCCGTCACCGGGCCACGACCACGGCTACGACGTCAGCGACTATTGCGCGGTCTCTTCCCGCCACGGCACGCTCCACGATTTCGACGTGCTGGTGAGCGAGGCTCACCGCCGGGGCCTGCGGGTGATGGTCGACATCGTGCCCAACCACACGTCGATCGAGCACGAGTGGTTCGCGCGGGCCCGCCGAGACCAGGGGGGACCCGATCGGGACCGCTACCTGTGGGCCGACCCGACCCCCGACGGTGGGCCGCCCAACAACTGGCTCAGTCACTTCGGCGGACCGGCCTGGACCCTCGACGAGGCCTCCGGTCAGTACTGGTGCCACCTCTTCCTACCTGAGCAGCCCGACCTCAACTGGCGGAACCCCACGGTGAGAGACGACTTCGACTCGATCCTGGAGTGGTGGATGGACCGGGGAGTCGACGGCTTCAGGGTCGACGTGGCCCATGGTCTCGTCAAGGACACCCAGCTGCGTGACAACCCCCAGATCGCGCCGGTCGTGCCCGGCATGGACCCCTTCGACGCCTTCAACGCGTTCGAGCATCGTCACGACATGGACCAGTCCGAGAACGTCGAGATCTTCCGCCGCTGGAACCAGGTCTGCGCCCCCCGGCAGGCGATGCTGCTGGGCGAGGTCAACGCGCCCTGGCCCAACCGGATGGCCCGCTACGTCGGTGCGGGCGCGCTCGATCAGGCCTTCTTCCTGCAATCCGCCTTCCTGGGCTGGGACCCCGAGACTCTGCTGACGATGGTGCGGGTCATGCATGACGCCGCGCCCCACGGGATCTCCTGGGTACTGAGCAACCATGACCGCTCCCGGCCGGTCACCCGCTTAGGCGGCGGAGAGGCCGGCGTGCGCCGGTCCCTGGCCGTCAGCACCCTGTTCATGGCGCTCGGAGGCACTCCCTTCCTCTTCCAGGGCGAGGAACTCGCTCTGGCTGACGGAGTGCTACGGGATTATCACGACCCGGTGTCGGTCAGGAACGATGGCGCGACCAGCGGCCGCGACGGGTGCCGGACGCCCATGCCCTGGGACAGCAGCGCCCAAAACGGCTTCTCAGCGGGCGATCCGTGGATCGACTCCGAGCCCCGCCTGCCGGAGCAGACCGTCGCCGGCCAGCAGGCCGATCCCGACGCGCCGGTGCATCGCTACCGCAGCCTGCTGGACGTGCGGCGGCAGCATCCCGACATGTGGCGGGCCCCACTCGAGTGGATTGAGACGGCGAACCCGCAGGTGGCCGCCCTGCGGCGAGGCACCATCGCAGTGGTCGCCAACCTGTCCGAGCGTCGCACCAGCGTCCGCCTGGGCTCACCCGGATGGGAACCCGCCTTCACCAGCCAGCAAGGCAGCCGCTTCGACACGCCGGCCCACGACACAGTCTCCGTCCCGCCCGAGACGACCATCGTGCTAACCCGCGAATGAAGCTAGGAGAGGTACTCGGAGGCTCCGGCGTCTAGGCAGTGCTGGGTGTGGCGGCGGATCATGGTCGAGAACATCTCGTCGCCGCGTGGGTCGGGGCTGCTGAAGGTGGCGCCGAGCACGGTGATGATGATCCCGTGCATGGCGGCCCGCCGGTACATATCCCAGCACTCGGCCTCGCCCAGCTCGACGCCGGCCTCTGCGAACTGGCGGCGGCAGCCTGCCACCAGCTCACGCTCCCAGAGCCTGCGGTCGTCGACCTCGACGCTTCCCCCGAGGAAGTAGGCGATGTCGGTGAGGGGGTTGGCCTCGGCCGGGGTCTGCCAGTCGACGGTGGTGGCCGTGTCGCGGTGGAACAGGATGTTCTCGCTGCGGAAGTCGCCGTGCACGAGCGTGGTGACCCCCTCGTAGGAGGAGGCAGCCGAGGCGAATTTGTTCACATAACGCTCGCCGAACGCCAGGCCGTCGGCGTCGAGCACATGGCCGAACCGGTCCACGAAGCCGGGCCAGGCGTCCTGGAGCAGCAGTTGCGCGAACTCGGCGTTCTCGCCGCCGCGGGTCGAGCCGACCACATGGTCGATGCCGGCGAGACTGCTGTCGCCGTAGAAGGCCGCGGCCAGCTTCACCGCCTCGCGCAGCGCGGTCGCGGTGTGCGACCGGCTCTCGCCCACCGTCTGGATGCCCGGCTCGGCGGGGGCCATGTCCTCCAGCAGCAGCAGGAACGACCCGCGGTCGGCGCTGATCTCGCTGCCGTAGACGGCCGGGATGCGGATCGAGGTCTTCGGAGCCAGCACCCGGTAGAACATCACCTCGTTGTAGTAGGCGCCCGCCGCGCCGGCCATGGTCCGGGCCCGCTCGTCAGCGGCCGGGAACTTGGCCACGAGAGTCGACGGAGCCTGGTCCGCGGCGCCGCCATAAGACAGGAAGTAGCGGGCGTTGTCGCCCATCTTCCCCCCGCCGATCAGTTCGCAGCGTGCATCGGTGACTCGGTCCTCACCAAGGACGCCAGCAGCCTGCAGGTACCGGGTCAACTCGACCGGACCTAGCGCTTCCGGCGATGTCGGGAAGTTAGTCACGCCGGCACGCGGCTCTGGTTAGGGGCGGAAGCCGAACGCCATGCTGGGGTTGTCGGGCAGCTCGGTGAGGGGTTCGGCCACCTCGGCAACCGTCGGCCCGACGCCTACAGAGGCCAGTGCGTCGAGGTCGAGGTTGTAGACCTCCGCGGCGGTTCCACCGAGGAGCTTGCGAAGGTCGTCCTGAGACCAGTCGCAGAACACGTGCCGCAGCGACGCCACCGAATCGGGGAACGTGCCCTCGCTGTGGGGGTAGTCGCTGCCCCACATGAACCGGTCGACGCCGATCTGGCGGATGGCCTCGGCCTCGTCCCGGCCGGGGAAGCTGGCTCCCATGTAGCAGTTGGTCTTGAAGTAGCTGCTCGGCGGGTTGGGCAGCTGCGCGGGGTCCGCAGGCATCTCCCCGACGGTGCCGGCGCTGGTGAACAGCCGCCAGTAGGCGTCCATCTTGGACAGCGTCGCCGGCACCCATCCGACACGCTGCTCGGTCATCACGAAGCGCAGCTTCTTGAAGCGTTCGAACACGCCGCTCACGATGAGGTGCCACAGGCTGCGATTGGCGAAGAACGGCACCTCCATCAACATCAGGAAGGCGCGGTTGGGGGAGTCCTGGAGGTCGGGTATGCCGGCGCCGCCGTGCTGGTTGACCGATAGCCCGGTGTGCTGGCAGGCGGCCCACAGCGGGTCGTAGTACTCGCTCCACAGCGGCGGGACCGGCGAGTCGGGCGGGATGGCCGGCACGAGCACGCCGCTCAGGCCGTTCTCGGCGGCCCACTCCACCTCGCCCACGGCCGCATCCATGTCGTTGGGGAACACCTGGGCCAGACCGGCCCGGCGTCCCGGCAGCTGGCCGCACCAGTCCACGAGCCAGCGGTTGTGGGCCTGAAGGCCCGCCCACCGCTGCTCGAACTCGGCGGTGGTCGCCGGGGGACGGGCGACCAGCAGCGACGACGGGAAGAACGGCGGCACGGTGTTGGGGAAGACGACCTCGGCGGCCTGGCCGTCGGCCTCGAGGTCGCGCTGGCGTACCGAGTTGTCCCAGTTGCGGACTCGCTTGGAGTCCTTGAGATCGTCGAATGGGTTGATGTAGTCCTGCTTCCAGACGTCGAAGTCGGCGTGGAGCCTCGACGGCAGGTAGGGGCGGTAGTCGTCGATGTCGCCGCCTGCGTGGCAGTCCGCCGACACGATCGTGTAGCGGTCTCCGTTGGTTGTTGCGTTCATCATCGTCTCCATCTTGACAGCGGAGGGGAGAATCCCAACCGCCGCTCTACCTGCTTGCTCATCCGAGGCGCTGCTGGAGCTCGCGTTTGAGCACCTTCCCAGCGGGGTTGCGGGGCAGCGCATCAACGATCTCGAGACGTTCCGGTGTGGCCTGCCGCCTCAGACCAGCCGAGGTCAGCGCCGCTGCCAGTCCGTCCAGGGTGACCTCCGAACCCTCTGCGGGCACCACCACCGCGCACACCGACTCGCCGGTACGGGCATTGGGAAGCCCGATGACGGCGGCGTCCGCAATGCCGTCCAGCCCGAACAGCAGGTCCTCGACCTCCTTGGCCGAGATGTTCTCCCCGTGGCGGATGATGATGTCCTTGAGCCGCCCGGTGATCGTCACGTAGCCATCGGCGTCGATGACGCCGAGGTCGCCGGTCCGGTAGTAGCCGTCGGCGTCGAAGGCATCCCCGTCGAGCGAGCCGTCCATGTATCCCAGCATCACCTGCGGACCCTTGGCCCGCAGCTCGCCCTCGACGCCGGGATCGCAAACCGTCTCGTCGCCGGCCACCGCGACGAGGTCGACGCCGGGAAGGGCCCGCCCCTCGGTGGTGGCCAGCTTCTCGTCGGGGTCGTCGATGGCGCCGTTGGTGAGCACGGGCGCCTCGGTGAGCCCCCATCCGGAGGCCACCCCGACGCCGCCGAGCTCTTCGACGACCCGCCGGTGCAGCGCGGCCGGGATGGGCGCCCCTCCGCCGGGACACACCTTCAGATCGCCGAACAGCGGGCGGTCCATCGGCTGCTGGGCAGCCAGGTACATGAGATAGAACGGCCTCCCGGTGCCGGCGTGGGTGCATCCCTGCTCGGACAGGAACCTCACCGTCGCCTCCGGGTCGACGGTCTCGTCGAGCAGGTGGGTGCATCCCCGCTCCAGAGCCATGAACAGCAGCCCGATGCCGCCGATGTGAGGGAACGGGAAGGTGAGCGAGTAGCGGTCCCCGGGCTGCACGTCGAGGCGCTCAGCCATGGGCCCTCCGAACGAGCCGACGGTCTGGTCGGAGTGCCGGGCTCCCTTGGGGTCGGCGGTCGTGCCCGACGTGTAGCAGATCCAGCGGGTCTCGCCCGGCTGGGCGGCGGCGACGGGCGCCAGATCGGCCGGATCACCCTCGGGGAACGACCCCGGCTCGACCGTCAGCGTCTTGAGACCCTCCAAGTCGCCGGCGATGTCGGCCGCCATGGCCGCGTAGTCGAATCCACCGAACGTCGCCGGCGAGATCAGCCACCTGGAGCCGGTCTGGCGAGCGCAGAAGCCCACCTCCCGCTGGCGGTAGATGCCGATGATCGGGTTCTGGATCGCTCCGAGCCGGGACAGTGCGCCCGCCAGCACCACGGTGTCGACCCACGTCGGCAGGATCCAGGACACTACATCGCCTCGGCGGACGCCCGTGCCGGCCAGGCCGGCCGCCATGGTCAGGACCCGGTCGCGGTACTCGCCGAACGTCGCCCGGTCACCCTGACGCGACACCAGCATCGGCTGGCCGGGCCAGAGCTGAGCGGCCCGCTCGATGAGGTCCCATAGCGAGTGCGACGTCCGGGGCACCGATGGGCTCAATCGAGTTCCTTCTGATCCTCGCGGTTGGGCTGGCGCCCGGTGCGGAACGGGCACAGCGGTCCGGCCACCATCAGGATGCGATGCCAGTCGGTGGTGGTGAGGCGGGCCTCGGAGCGCCAGGCGAGCAGTCCCTCGTCGGATCGTTGGGCGGCCTCGGCGTCAGCCCAGGCCTGCCACCCGGGGACAGCCCACAACAGGACAGCCTCGTCGTCGTCTCGCATAGCGGTGATCCACGCTCCGACGAGCGTCCAGCCGAACCGGTCGTAGGCAGGCGAAGCCGATGTCCGGGCGAGATCGAGGAGATCGGGCGCGGTGCCGGGCCGGCACCTCAGGATCTCGTGGGCGAACACGCTGGCCCGGAGGCCGGCGGCCATCCACTGCTCGATGGTCGGCATCCACGGGGCGGGGAGCAGGATGCGGTCGAAGCCGCCCCGACGGAACTCGGCCGCCTTGGTCCACCACCGTTCCAGGGTTGGATCCTGCAGCCCCTCGCCGACTGCCTCACCGCCGAACGAGCGGGCCAGCCCATCCAGGCCCTGCTCCTCCCAGATGTTGCACACCTGGGGCCATGGGCCGGTGCTGCCCAGCACAGCCCAGATTCCGAACAACAACTGGTTGCGGCTCTCCTGAGCGCCCGGGCTCCAGTTGGCTGCCATGTGGTGCATGTAGTTGGCCCGGTTGGTTCCCCTGATGTCGATGAACTCATGGATGTAGGCCTGTTCGTTGACGCTCACGGTGCCTCCAGCGCAGTCCACATCATCTGCTTCAGAGAGCGCATGCGGGCCGGATCCTCTTCGGCCACCCGGGCGGCGAGCTCTCCGGCGCGGTCCCGCAGATCCCTGGCGGCCACCACCTCCGAGACGATGCCAAGCTGGCGGGCCCGCTCGGCGCTGAGCCGCTCGTACGCGCCCGTCAACGCCATCCGGGCGACCGACTCCATAGGAGCCTTCTTGAGCAGGCCGATAGCCTCGAACGCCGACACCTGCCCGACCGACACGTGGGGATCCAGGAACGTGGCGTCGTCGGCGGCGATGACGATGTCGGCGTCGGCCACGAAGTGGAGGCCGCCGCCGGCGCAGGTGCCGTTGACCGCCGCGACCACCGGCTTGGTGACGCCGCAGTGCCACGCCGTCATCCGCAGGGCGAAGTCGCGTGTCTGCCGGGAGCTGGCCCGCAGTGCCTCACGGTCGGTGGCGAGCTGCTTCACGTCCAGGCCGGTCTGGAAGGAGTGTCCGTTGCCGGTATTGACGATGGCGCGCACCCCCGGGTCGGCCTCGAGCTCAGCCCACGCGGCCTCGAGCTCCACGAACATGCGGGCGTCGATGGCGTTGCCCGCATCCGGCCGGTCGAACACGAGCCATCCCACGGGGCCGTCGGCCCGCACGTCGAGGGTCTCGTAGTTCATGCGGGAGGAGACTCCTGGAGCAACTCCCAGACGTTGCCCTCGGGATCGGCGATCAACGCGAAGCAGGCCCCGGGACGGTGGTTGGTCACCTCTGCGATGACCGTCCCGCCGCCGGCCCGGACCGCCTCCGCCTCGGCCGCCGCGTCGGCCACATGGAGAGCGGCGTACGCCCACCCCGCCCGGTCCGGCCACTCGTTGGCATGCAGGGCCGCCCCTCGGGATCGTGCGGGCTGGTAGAGCTTGAGCCGGGCCTCGTCCCGCCGCAGCCGGCGGACCACGCCTTGCGGGAATGTGAGCACCGCGTCGAGCGAGAACCCCAGCGCGTCACAGTAGAAGCCGGCCAGGGCGGCGCCGTCGTCGGTGACGATCCCGGGCTCGATCCTCACCGGCAAGGTCATGGCGGGACGGCCAGTTCCCGGCGGAGCACTTTGCCAGTCTCGCTGCGAGGCAGCCGATCCACCCACTCGAAGCGCACCGGCACCTTGTACGCGGCCAGGTGCCGGCGGCAGACCGCCTCGAGGTCGGAATCGGTGTCACCCGCCACGAACGCCACCGGTACCTCGCCCACGCGGCTGTCGGAGACTCCGACCACGGCGGCCTCCCGTATGCCGGGCACCGCGACGAGCACCTCTTCGATCTCTGAAGGGTGGACCTTGTTGCCGCCCCGGTTGATGAGATCGCTGAGCCGTCCTTCGAGCCAGACGAACCCGTCGCCGTCGATGCGGGCAAGGTCGCCGGTGCGTACGAACCCGCCGGTGGTGAGGCGCTGCGGGTCCAGGCCGGCGGCGGTGCTGGGCGGCTTGACCAGCAACTCTCCCACGCCGTCGCCGTCGGGGTCGTCGATGCCGATCTCGACGCCGGGGTGGGGCCTGCCCACGGCACCGAGCTTGTCGGGGTGGCTCCTGGCGTCGTCGGCGGTCCATCCGATGACCTCGCCCACTTCGGCCTGGCCGTAGCCGTTGAGCACGGTCACCCCGAAGCGATCGGCGAACCGGCGAGCCTGGAACGGCGACAGCGGCGCGGTGATGGAGCGCACATAGCGCAGCGGCGCCAATGACTCGATTGAAGCGTCGTCGCTGAGCATGGCCATGGCCGCCGGCGGCAGCACAGTAGACCGGATCCGGTGACGGGCAACCAGCGTGGCGAATGAGGACGGGTCGAAGCCGTCCATCATCACCAGGGGAGCACCGGCCCGGAGACCGAACAAGGCGTTGTAGATGCCCGCGTTGAGCGCCATCGACACTGGGATGAGGTTCGGCGACGGAGGCCTCGCAGGGTCCCCCTGCTTGGCTCGCAAGGGCTCCAGGACTCGATCGATGATCTCGATGTAGCCGTCGTGGGTGTGCACCACCGGCTTGGGGCGCCCGGTCGTCCCTGAGGTCCACAGCACGAACGCTGCGTCGGATAGCACGGCGACCTCCGGCATCGCTCGGGTGACATCGTCGATCGCAGCCTGGGGCTGGCGGGGATTGATCGGCACGTAGACCGCGCCGGCCCGGAAGCATGCGAACATCGCGATCAGCGCCTCGACCCCGTCGGCGGCCACCGGTGCGAGTTGCCCGTCGAGGCCATGAAACTCCTCGGCCCGGGCCTCGACCCTGGCCAGGACCTCGCCCTTGGTGAGCGAACCGTCGAGGGTGTGGACCAGCGGATCCTCGCTTGAGAACGGATGCTCGACCAGGAGCCGAAGCAGGCTCATCGGCACGGACGGCGCGTCGTGGTCACCGCGGCTGCCAGTCCGGGTCGCGGCGCTCGGCGAAGGCCGCCGGACCCTCGGTCTGATCGGGATGGCCCCACATCGACACCAGATGACGGGCGCCCTGCTTGCAGGCGTCGGTCAGTCCGGCCTCCAATGCGCCCCAGAGCGCCTTCTTGGTGGCCGCCATGGCGGCGGGGGAGTTTCTGGCCACGGTCTCGGCCAGTTCCTGAGCCCGCTCCCTCAGCCGTTCGGGCGGATCGACGATCTCGGAGATCATGCCGAGCTCGTAGGCCCGCTCGGCCCCCATGCGCTCGTAGCTCCCCATGAACGCCATCCGCATCACCGCCTCGGCCGGCATCTTCTTCATGAGGCCGATGGCCTCGATGGCCACCACCTGGCCCACCGAGGTGTGCGGGTCGAAGAATTGGGCGTCGCTGGCGGCGATGACGATGTCGGAGTCGGCCACCCAGTGGAAACCGCCGCCGCAGCAGATGCCGTTCACCGCGGTGATGACCGGCTTCCACACGCCCTGGTGCCAGGAGGTGAAGTGGACGTCGAAGTCCTCCATCGACTGGCGGTACCGCTCCATGCCGACGCCGTCTGACGCGATCTCGCCCACGTCCACGCCGGTCTGGAAGTCGCGGCCGTTGCCGGTGTGCACGATCACCCGAACCGCCGGGTCGTTGTCGAGCTCGGTCCAGGCGTCGGCGAACTCGTCGCGCATCGCGCTGTTCATGGCGTTGCGAACCTCGGGGCGGTCGTTGATCAGCCACCCCACCGGCCCCTGGCGCTCAACGATCAGATGCTGGTAGCTCATCGGGTCTCCCTGGCGCGGTCCGAGGGCGGGAAGCTCATCGAGGAGTGTCCTGCCAGCTGCTGCCGTGGAACGGGTCGGGCTCCCGCGGCAGGCCCAGCACCTTCTCGCCGATGACGTTCTTGTTCACCTCGGTCGTGCCGCCCTCGATGGTGTTCGCTCGGCTCCGGAACATACCGGAGACTTCATAGGGCAGCGCCCCGGCCCAGGTTCCGGCGTCCGGATAGGCCAGCGCGGCCGCGCCCAGCATGTCGGTGGCCAGCATCTGGATCGCCTGGTTGAGCGTCGACTGGTGGACCTTGCCGATCGATGCGGCCGGACCGGGCGTGCCGCCCGCCTTCACCGTGGCCCGCACCCGTTCGTTGGTCCAGCCCCTGACCCGCTCCTCGCAGTAGAGGCGCACGAGACGGTCGCGCATGACCGGCTCGACCCCCCGCGCCTGCGCGATGCCGATCAGCCGGCGCACCCCGCTGCCCCCGATGCGGTCAACGCCGCCCGATCCCGAGCCGGCCACCATCTGGCGCTCGCCCGACAGTGTCGCCGCGGCCACCCGCCAGCCGTCGCCCTCACCTCCGACCCGGTGGAAGTCCGGTACCCGCACCTCGTCCAGCCACACCTCGTTGAAGTCGACCTCGCCGCCCATGTGTCTCAGCTCACGCACCTCCACGCCCGGGCTGCGTAGATCGACCAGGAAGTAGGTGATCCCCCTGCGCTTGGGCACTGTGGGGTCCGTGCGGGCCAGGCAGATCGCGAACTCCGAGCGGTGGGCCCAGGTGCTCCACACCTTCTGACCGGTCAGCACCCACTCGTTGCCGTCGCGCACCGCCCGCATCGCCAGCGACGCCAGGTCCGACCCGGCGCCGGGCTCGCTGAACATCTGGCACCAGCGCTCGACGTTGGCCACTATGGGCGGCAGGAACCGTAGCCGCTGCGCCTCCGTGCCGTGGGCGAACAGCGCGGGCGCGGTGTTGTGCAGCCCGAGGGGGTTGAGCCGGCCCAGGTTGTAGGGAGCCAAGCGGTCTTCGGCCAGGCGGGCCTGCCGGGGCGAGAGTTCCAGTCCGCCGTAGGCCTCCGGCCAGGTGGCGACGACCAGGCCGGAGGCCGCGAACACCGGGTACCAGTCGGCGTAGTCGTCGCGGCTGCGGACGGCCCGGATCGCTTCGCGGCCCTTGACCGCAGCCCGTCGCCAGCCTTCGGGCACCGCGGTCGCGATCCACTCGTCCACCGCCGCGACCAGCTCAGCGTCTCCGGAATCGGGCCCGACGATCAGCCGGCCGGCTATGTCCACTCGGGCCACGGTCTCCCCTCCGGCGTGTCTCCGGAGGTCGGGCTCAGCCTCTGATGGCCAGGCCTGTCTCCAGGTCGAAGAAGTGGGCGTTGGCCACGGTGACGGCCACGTCGATGGCATCGCCGGAGCGCACACCGGTGGTGGGGTTGAAGCGGGCGTGAACCCTCGTCGAGGAGCTCTCAGCCGCGCTGATCTCCTCGTCGCTCAGCTCCAGAGCCTCCTGGGAGATGACCGGCTTGGCGTCCAAATCGAAGTAGGCGATGATCTCGAAGCCGAGAGCCTCAGTGTGCAGTACCGACGCTCTCAACCGCTGGTCGGCCGGATGGTCCGACGCGATCGCGGCGTCCTCAAGGTCCTTGGGCCGCAGCCCCACGGCCACCTTCTGGTTCAGGTAGCCGTCCAGGGCCGGTCGGCGCTGTAGCACCTCCTCGGGCACGGCCAGCGACTGGCCTCCCAGCGCGAGCTTCAGCCCCTGGCCGTTGCGGGTCAGGACCCCTTCCATGATGTTCATGGAGGGCGACCCGATGAAGGCAGCCACGAAGATGTTGTCGGGCTCGTTGAACAGCGTCATCGGCGTGTCGACCTGCTGGAGCACTCCCTGGCTGATCACGGCCACCCGGTCAGCCATGGTCATGGCCTCCACCTGGTCGTGGGTCACGTAGAACGTGGTGACGCCCACCTCGCGCTGGAGGGCGGTGATCTCGGCCCGCATCTGCACCCTCAGCTTGGCGTCGAGGTTCGAGAGGGGCTCGTCGAGCAGGAACACCCGGGGCCGGCGCACGATGGCGCGCCCCATGGCCACCCGCTGGCGCTGGCCGCCGGACAGATGGGCGGGGCGCTTGTCGAGCTGGCTCTCCAGCTCCAGGATGCGGGCCGCCTCCGTGACCCTCTCCTTGATCTCGGCCTTGGGGCGCCGGGCCAGCTTGAGTGAGAAGGCGATGTTGTCGTACACGCTCATGTGCGGGTACAGGGCGTAGTTCTGGAAGACCATGGCGATGTCGCGGTCCTTGGGAGGCAGCTCGTTCACCACACGGTCGCCGATCTTGAGGGTTCCCGAGGTGATGTCCTCTAGCCCGGCGATCATCCGCAGGGTGGTGGACTTGCCGCAGCCCGACGGGCCGACCATCACCAGGAACTCGGCCTCGTTGATCTCGAGGTTCAAGTCGGTCACCGCCCTGAACCCGTTGTCGTACTCCTTGTTCAAGCCCTCTAGGACGACGTCGGCCACTGGACCCTCTCCGATATGTGAAAACGTTTTCAGCGCCACGATAGCACTGCCGTAGTGCGATGATAGGCCCGACGGCGGGTCGATGCTGTAGCCCGTCGAGGTTTCCATGAACGTCCGCGGCTCGGCCTCTGAGTCGCGAGTTCGTCTCTGCGATGGGGTAGCTTCGGGTCATGAGCATTCCGGAGCATCTCCGTTACTCGAGCGATCACGAGTGGGCGCTGGTAGAAGGCGGCGCGGTCCGGATCGGCATCACCGACTACGCGCAGGACGCTCTGGGCGATGTGGTCTACGTGGAGCTCCCACAGGTGGGCGACCGGGTCGAGCAGGGCGAGGCCTTCGGAGAGGTCGAGTCGACCAAGTCCGTGTCTGAGTTGTTCGCGCCGGTGAGCGGGGTGGTGGCCGAAGTCAACGACGAGCTGGGCGGCGCGCCGCAGCGGCTGAACGAGGACCCCTACGGCGACGGCTGGATCTGTACCGTCACCTTCGACGACGCAGCAGAACTCGACAACCTGCTCGACGCGGACGGCTACAGGGACCTCATAGCGGGGTAGGGACGTGGCGTCGGCGCCGAGCCTGGAGTGCGGTCACAGCAACCGCCGGCGGGCAGAGACCTGCGCTTCATGCGGGTGCGACTGATGCCCAGTGACGCCACCTCCGAGCACCAGCCGGTGGAGCCTGACGCCTCACCCGGCACCGTCTACGTGGACCGCTCGGCGTTCGGGCGCCACCAGGGGCTCTTCATAGTCAACCAGGGGGCCAAGGCCGGTGCCCGCTACGCCCTCGACTCAGATGTGGTGTCGCTGGGCCGGGATCCCTCCAGCGACATCTTCCTCGACGACATAACGGTGTCGCGCCGTCACGCCGAAGTTGAGCGGGACGGTGCCCGGTACTCGATCCGGGATGTGGGCTCGCTCAACGGCACCTACGTCAACCGCAAGCGCATCGAGCGCGGTGAGCTCAGCGAGGGCGACGAGGTGCAGGTCGGCAAGTTCAAGCTGGTCTTCGTGCACGGGACCTCGCCGAAGTGAACCGCGGTCACCGGTCCATCGGCGAGGTGCTCTCGCTGCTGTCGGCCGAGCATCCCGACCTGACGATCTCGAAGATCCGCTTCCTGGAGAGCCAGGGCCTGATCGCCCCGCAGCGCACCCCGTCGGGCTACCGGAAGTTCTTCGAGACCGACATTGAGAAGCTCAACTGGATCCTGGTCCAGCAGCGCGACCATTTCCTGCCCCTCAAGGAGATCAAGCGCCGGCTCGTCGCGGGCGAGGTGCCACCGTCGGCGCTGCGGAGCGCAGCCCCGGGAGGCGACGCCCCGGCGGGGACCCCGTCGCTGTTCGCGGCCAGCCACGACACCGATGGCGGTGAGGCGGACTCCGAGGACGCCGGGGGCTCCGCGGAGCCCGCGGAGGACACCGTGACCCTCACCGCTCAGGAGTTGGCCCACGCCGTCGGCAGCGACGTCGACCACATCTACGAGCTCCAGCGTCTCGGCCTCATCGCCCCGGCGGGCGTATCCGGCGGACCCGACACCGAGGCCGTGTTCGATCAGGACGCGCTGCTGGTGGCGAGAACGGTCGCAGCCCTGGCCGAGCACGGAATCGCGGCGCGGAACCTGCGGATGTTCAAAGTCGCGGCCGACCGGGAGGCCGGCGTGTACGAGCAAATGCTCGGGCCGCTCATGGCGCGGGGCGCCACCGCGAGACTGCGCTCCGAGCTGGGCCAGGTCGTGGAGCTGACCGAGTCCCTGCATCGCCTTCTGCTGCGGCGCCTGCTGCGGCCGCACCTGGACTGAGGGCCGTGCCGTCTCAGGAAGCGGCGCTCCGGCAGCCGCGCGTGTTGCTGACCGCGGAGGAGATCGATTCCACGGTGGCCCGCCTGGCCGCGGAGATGTCGGCCCGCTACCACGACGGTGTGGTGCTGATCGGTGTGCTGCGAGGCAGCGTGCCGTTCCTCGCCGACCTGGTTCGGGCCATGACCGTGCCCGTGAGCGTGGACTTCATGGCCATCACCCCCTACACACCCGGCTCGGGCCGGGTCCGCCTGCTCAAAGATCTCGACCTCGACATCGCCGGCCGCGACACGGTGATCGTCGAGGACATCGTCGACACCGGACTGAGCACCGCCTTCCTGCGGAGGGAGCTGGAGCGTCGTAACCCCAGGTCGGTGGCAGTGTGCACGCTGCTCGACCGGCGGATCCGCAGGGTGGTGCCGGTTGAGATCGACTTCGCGGGCATGGAGGTCGCCGACGCCTTCGTGGTCGGCTACGGCCTCGACCACGAGGGCCGGTACCGGAACCTCCGACTGGTCGCGGCCGCCGATGTGGAATTGCTGTCCGACGACCCCGACGTGTACGTTCCGGTCTTCTACGGATCGCCGAACCCCTAGCGGAGTAGGATGCCGACATGCAGCAGATGGAACTGCTGGGAGTACGGGTGGAGTTGCCGTCCAACGCCCCGATCGTGCTGCTGCGGGAGATGTCCGACTCGGCGCGGCTGCTTCCCATCTTCATCGGCGCGCCCGAGGCGACCGCCATCGCCATAGCCCTCGACGGCATGACCACACCCCGACCGATGACCCACGACCTGCTGCGCAACGTGCTGGAGGAGCTGTCGGCCGACCTCGAGCGGGTCGTGGTCACCGAACTGCGGGAGAAGACCTTCTTCGCCGAGTTGCACCTGCTCCGCGACGGCAGCCGGTTCGTGCTCTCGAGCCGTCCCTCCGATGCCATCGCCCTCGCGGCCCGTACCGGCACGCCGATCTTCGCTGAGGACTCGGTGATAGAGGAGGCCGGCTACACAGCGGAAGGCACCGCGGTCGCCGACCAGCAGCCGGCCGAAGAGGTCGTAGAGCAGTTCCGGGAGTTCATCGACTCGGTCTCTCCCGAGGACTTCGGCGCCTAGCAATCGTCAGCCGCGGCCTTCTCGAATGGCCGCGAGGAACGGCCTTCGAGCATCGGTGTTTGACTCGCGCGCCGGTTCACCGTAGAGTTTCCACAGGTGACAGCATCGTAATTCCGATGCTGTCATTGCTTTCAGAGTCCGAGACGGGCACCAGCGACAAGCAAGGGAGCAGTTCATGGACCGAGACATGGCGCATTTCCAGGGGTACAGCGCGAAGCTCACTGCCGATGTTGTCGGCATCACCTACCGGCAGCTCGACTACTGGGCCCGTACCGGGCTGGTCACTCCTTCGCTCGTCCAGGCCACCGGCAGCGGCAGCCGTCGCCTGTACAGCTACGACGACCTGGTCAGGCTGAAGGTGATCAAGCGGCTGCTCGACAACGGCATCAAGCTCGAGAAGGTGCGGACCATCTTCGACTACCTCCGCAACGAACTCGGAGAGGACATCTCCTCCGCCAACCTGGTGATCGACGGGCCCAACGCGGCCATCGTGCGCAGCCAGGACGACCTCATCGACGCCCTCCAGCGCGGCCAGGGCGTGCTGCCGCTGTCGAACATCGGGCGTGAGGTGGACGCAGCCATAGTCGAGCTCCACCCCGCCGCAGCCGACGAGAGCGACGAGGACGAGGAAGGCGACGCTCAGACCGCGGTCGGCGAGTCCTAAAGGCCGCGCGTGGATTTCGCCCACCCCTCCGAGCAGGCGTTCGCCAGCCTGCTCGACTCCTATGGCATCCGCTGGGAGTACGAGCCGCGGATGTTCGTGCTTGAGCGCGACTCGACCGGGAACACGGCCTGCGGATTCACGCCCGACTTCTACTTGCCCGACTTCGACACCTACGTGGAGCTCACCACCCTGCGCCAGCGGCTCGTCAACCGCAAGAAGCAGAAGCTGAGACTGCTGGCCGAGAACTACCCGGATGTTCAGGTCAAGTTCCTGAACCGCCGTGACATGGAGTGGATCGGCCGCAAGTACGGGCTTCCCGTCGCCGCCTGAGCCAGACTCTCACCATGTCCGAGTTGCGGCGCTCCCCACTGCACGATGTGCACGCCCGGTCCGGGGCGAAGCTCGTGCCGTTCGGGGGCTGGGACATGCCTCTCCAGTACGAGACCGGAACCGTGGCCGAGCATATGGCCTGCCGCACGGGGGCCGCTCTGTTCGACGTGTCGCACCTGGGGACGGTGCGGGTGCAGGGCTCCGGCGCGTACCGCGCCCTGCAGTGGGCCCTGACCAACGACCTGGACCGGGTCGCGGTCGGGTCGGCCCAGTACACCCACCTGCTGGACGCCACCGACGCCTCGGTGCTCGACGACATCATCGTGTGGTGGGTCGGCGACGAGCGCTTCGATGTGATGCCCAACGCATCCAACACCGACCGGGTCGTCGACGCCCTGCGGGAGGGGGAGGGCGACCTGGATGTGGGCGACGTAACCTCGCAACGAGCCGTGATCGCGGTGCAGGGCCCCGAGGCCCGGGCCCGGCTCGCAGCCGCGGGCGGCGATGAGGTCGCCTCGGTCGGGCGGTTCAAGGTCAGCGCCAGCCGCTTCGGCGAGATCCCGGTCACCGTGGCCGGCACCGGCTACACCGGCGAGGACGGCATCGAGATGGCCGTCGGCGTCGAGGACGCCCCCACCGTGTGGCAGCGCCTGGTCGATGCAGGGGTCACCCCGGCCGGCCTGGGAGCCCGCGACACCCTGCGCCTGGAGGCAGGCCTGCCCCTGCACGGCCACGAGCTCGGTCCCGGCATCACGCCGCTCCAGGCCGGTCTGGGCTGGGTCGTGCGCTGGGACAAGGGCGACTTCCGGGGCCGGGCCGCGCTGGAGGCCGAGCGGGAGGCCGGACCGCACCGGCGGCTTCGGGGCCTCCTGGCCTCCAAGGGCCGCCCGCCGCGCGACGGCTGTGCAGTCCGTCGGGGTCGCGACGAGGTCGGTGTGGTCAGCAGCGGCAATTTCTCGCCGGTGCTGGGCCAGGGTGTCGCGCTGGCCTTCCTGGCGCCCGACATCGCGATCGGCGACGAGGTCGTCATTGATGTACGGGGCCGGGACCTGGCCGCACAGGTGGTCAAGCCTCCCTTCCACCGCTGACTCCTGTCGTCGATTCTCCGTCCCGGCCGGCGGGTCCTGTCGCCGAGCCGAGATGACCGACACGGGCTTCGCCCTATTCGTCGGTCATCTGACTCGCCGCCACCCCCCGGCCTAGCGCGTCCCCCTCAGGGGCGCGGCCGGGACGGCCGCATTTAGGGACGGTCAGCCAGGGGTGGGAGTACGTCTACTGCTTGCTGGCGCAGCCAGTGGTCGGCCAGTACTAGCAGTGCCATGGCTTCGACCATTGGGACCGCTCGGGGCAGCACGCACGGGTCGTGCCGGCCGCGGGCCACCAGTGTGGTGGCCTCCCCATCGCGGGTGACCGTCTGCTGTTGTGAGGCGATGGTGGAGGTTGGCTTGAACGCCACCCGGATCACGATGTCCTCTCCGTTGGAGATGCCGCCCTGCACGCCTCCGGACCGGTTGGAGGCGGTGCGGATCCCATCGTCGTTGCCCGGCTCGAACGGGTCGTTGTGGGCCAGGCCGGTGAGCCGGGTTCCAGCGAAGCCGCTGCCGATCTCGAAGCCCTTGGCAGCCGGCAGCGACAGCATGGCGCCGGCCAGATTCGCCTCCAGCTTGTCGAACACCGGCTCTCCCAGCCCGGCGGGCACGCCGCGGCACACGCACTCCACGACGCCTCCAAGAGAGTCACCGTCACGCCGGGCGGCCTCGATGGCCTCGACCATCTGCTCCGCCGCAGCCGGGTCCGGGCAGCGGGTGGGACCGGCCTCCACGTCGGCGCGGGTCACCGCAGCCGGATCGGTAGCCGCTTCGATGTCGTTCACCGATTGGACCCATCCCAGCACCTCGGCGCCGGCGGCGACCTGCAGCAGCTTGCGGGCGACGGCGGCCGCCGCCACACGGCCGACGGTCTCGCGAGCCGAGGCCCGGCCGCCGCCGGTCCAGTCCCGGAAGCCGTACTTGACGTCGTAGGTGAAATCGGCGTGGGAGGGCCGGTACACGTCCCGCAGATGCTCGTAGGCCTCCGGGCGAGCGTCCTTGTTCCTCACCAGCACGGCGATGGGCGTTCCGGTGGTGTAGCCGCCGAAGACGCCGGAGAGGATCTCGGCGGTGTCGGACTCGTCCCGCTGGGTGACCAGCCTGCTCTGGCCGGGGCGGCGCCGGTCGAGGTCGGCCTGGATCTCGGACGGGTCCAGGGCCAGCCTGGGCGGGCAGCCGTCGACGACGACGCCCACCGCGCCGCCGTGCGACTCGCCGAAGGTGGTGACCCTGAAGACGGTCCCGAACGTGCTGGCCATGCCATCCAGCATACGGACCGCCCCGGTGCTGCAAGTGGGGGTGTCCGGCCGGCGGGTCCTGTCGCCGAGCCGAGATGACCGACACGGGCTTCGCCCTATTCGTCGGTCATCTGACTCGTCGCCACCCGCCGGCCTGGCGCGCACGTGCTGGGCGGTCCGTGGGTGGCGCTACAGCCTGGCCAGCCTGCCGGGACCTTGAGGGGTTGTCTAGAGCTCTAGGAGAGCCTGTTCGACCACTTCTGGTAGGGCGGGGTGGATGTAGTACTGGTGGCGGGCCATCTGGTCGACGGTCAGGTCGAAGTGCATGCCCTGGATGAGCTGCTGGATCAGCGTCGACGCTTGGGGGCCGATGATGTGCGCTCCCAGCAGGCGGCGGGTCTCGGCGTGGGCGATCACCTTGACCGCGCTGGAGGTGTCCTCCATGGCCCAGCCGTAGGCGGCCGAGCTGAAGGGCTGCACATGGCTGCGATAGGGGAGTGAGCGCTCCCGGCATTCCCTCTCGGTGAGGCCGACGCTGGCCACCTGCGGGTAGCCGAATACGGCGTGGGGGATGAAGCGATGGTCGACATGGGCCGGGTCATCGGGATGCGAGAGGTTGTGGCGCACTACCCGGGCCTCGTGATTGGCGACGTGCTTGAGCTGCACCGGGTTGGTCACGTCGCCCAGCGCCCACACGCCCTCGGCGGTGGTCCTCAACTGGTCGTCGGTGGCCACATAGCCGGCCGGGTCGGTGTCGATGCCTCCGGCAGCCACGTCGAGCCGGTCGCCGTTGGGTATGCGGCCCGTGGCCACCAGCAGCTCGTCGGCCCGCAGTTCGGTGCGCTCACCCTGGTCACCCTGCACTACCAGCACTACCTCGGGTCCGTCGCGGCGCACGGCAAGCACCGGCGTGTTCATGCGAACATCGAAGCGGCGGCTGTAGGCCGTAGTGAAGCGTTCCCGGATCTCGTTGTCCTCGCGGCGCAGGAAGGTGTCGCCTCGCAGCACGAACGTGACCTGCGAGCCGAAGGCGCCCATTACCGAGCCCAGTTCGGCCGCGATGTAGCCCCCGCCGAGGACCACCAGCCGCTCCGGAAGGGCGTCGAGGCGCATGATCGTGTCGGAGGTGTGGTAGCCGCAGCTCTCCAGGCCCTCAATGGCGGGAATGGCGGGCCGGGCTCCGGCCGCCACCACGATCCGCTCGGCGGTGATGGTCTCGTCTCCCACCGTCACGGTGCGCGGCCCGGTGAACCGGGCGGTGCCGGTGTACACCGTCACGTTGGGCAGCCCCATGCGGTAGTCGAGACCGCCCTCGGCGATGGGGTCGATCCGGCCGAAGATCCGGTCGCGTATCGCGGGCCAGTCGGCTCCGTCGAAGCTGGTGTGCACGCCGAGGCGCTCGGAGTCGGCGGCCAGTTCGGCTACCTCCGCGGCGTACACGAACATCTTGGAGGGGATGCACCCCACGTTGAGGCAGGTGCCGCCGAACAGACCGTGCTCGGCGATGGCGATGTCCCAGTCATCGTGCTCGGGCCCAATCACCGAGTTGCCCGAGCCGGCGCCGATAATCAGCAAGTCGAAGTGGCGCATCGAGCGCGGCACCCTACCGTCCCGGGGATCAGGTGCCGGTGAAGTTGGGGGTTCGCTTCTCGGCGAAGGCTCTCGGGCCTTCTTTGGCGTCGTTGGAGCGGAACACCGCCTGGCCGTAGTCCCATTCGTGGCGCAGGGCGTCGTCGAGCTCCATGCCGTCGCACTCGTGCAGTGTGCGGGTGATCGCCGCGGAGGCCAGGGGGCCGTTGGCGGCCACCACCCCGGCGATCTCGAGAGCCTTCTCCAGGGCCTGGCCGTCGGGCACGACATGGCCGATCAGACCGATCTCGAGGGCTTCGGCCGCGCTGATGTGCTTGCCGGTGAGCAGGATCTCCGCCGCGTGGGTGTAGGGGATCTGGCGGGGCAGGCGCACCGCCGAACCGCCCATCGGGTAGAGCGACCAGCGGACCTCGCTCACCCCGAAGCGGGCCGACTCGCCGGCCACCCTGATCTCCATGGCCTGGAGGATCTCGGTGCCGCCCGCGATGGCCACGCCCTCCACCGCGGCCACGATGGGCTTGGTCGGCCGGTAGTGGCGGAACAGGGCCTTGTAGACGATGTCGGGGTCCTCGGCCATGCGGGCCCTCGTATCGAGCGGGTCGCTGTCGTCGGCGTCGCCGGCCATGGCCCGAAGATCGGCGCCGGAGCAGAAGTTGCCGCCCGCCCCGGTCACGACGATGCAGCGCACGTCGGGGTCGTTCGAGGCCTCCTCGTAGGCGTCGTACATGCGGATGAGCATCGGCCCGGTGATGGCGTTCATCCGCGCGGGCCGGTTCATGGTGACGATCATCACGTGGCCGTCGCGTTCGACCAGGGCGTCAGGCATGGGGACTCTCCCGTCAGGGGCTGAATGAGCCGTACAGCCGCGGGGTCAGCCCTCGAGGACCTCTGCCAAGTCCTCGATCGGCGGGCAGCTGCACATGATGTTGCGGTCGCCGTAGGCGCCGTCGATGCGACCCACCGGGGACCAGTACTTGTTGGCCCGCTCGTGCGCCTCCGGGTAGGCGGCCTCGGTACGGGTGTAGGGGTGGGTCCACTCGTCGGCGGTCACGTCCTCGCAGGTGTGGGGGGCGTTCACCAGCGGGTTGTCGTCGGCGGGCCACTCGCCCCGTCCCACCCGCCGGGCCTCCTCGGCGATGGCCAGCATGGCGTCGCAGAACCGGTCCAGCTCGGCCTTGCCCTCCGACTCGGTGGGCTCGATCATCAGCGTGCCCGCCACCGGGAAGCTCATGGTGGGGGCGTGGAAGCCGTAGTCGATCAGCCGCTTGGCGATGTCGTCGACGGTGATGCCGCAGGTGTCGCGCAGAACGCGGGTGTCGATGATGCACTCGTGGGCTACGAACCCCTCCGATCCGGTGTAGAGGATCGGATAGGCCTCGCTGAGCCGGGCAGCCACGTAGTTGGCGTTGAGGATGGCTACCTCGGTGGCCCGCTTCAGGCCCTCGGCCCCCATCATGTGGATGTACATCCACGGGATGGCCAGGATGCCCGCCGATCCCCAGGGTGCGGCTGCGATCGGCCCCGGCCCGGTGGGCGGTCCCGCCACCGGCGCGAGCGGATGGTTGGGCATGAACGGGATCAGGTGCTCGGCCACGCCGATGGGCCCGACCCCCGGGCCTCCTCCGCCGTGGGGGATGCAGAACGTCTTGTGCAGGTTGATGTGGCTGACATCGGCGCCGAACCGGCCCGGCCGGGCCAGGCCCACCATGGCGTTGAGGTTGGCCCCGTCGAGGTAGACCTGCCCGCCGTGCTCGTGGACGACGTCGCAGATGTGGCGCACCGCCGTCTCGAACACGCCGTGGGTGGACGGGTAGGTGATCATCAGGGCGGCCAGGGCGTCGCTGTGGTCGACGGCCTTGCGCTTGAGGTCGTCCACGTCGACGTTGCCCATGTCGTCGCAATCGACCACCACCACCCGCATCCCGGCCATCACCGCGCTGGCCGCGTTGGTGCCGTGGGCCGACGACGGGATCAGGCACACGTCGCGGCCGGAGTCGCCCCGGCTGCGGTGGTAGGACCGGATGGCCAGCAGGCCGGCCAGCTCGCCCTGGGCTCCGCTGTTGGGCTGCAGCGACACTGCCGCGAAGCCGGTGATCTCGGCCAGCCAGTGCTCGAGCTGGTCGATGAGGCGCTGGTAGCCGACGGTCTGGTCCAGGGGGGCGAATGGGTGCATGTTGGCCAGCTCGGGCCAGCTCACCGGCTCCATCTCGGTGGCCGCGTTGAGCTTCATCGTGCACGAGCCGAGCGGGATCATCGACCGGTCGAGGGCGATGTCGCGGTTCACCAGGCGGCGCATGTAGCGCACCAGCTCGGTCTCGCTGCGGAAGGCCGAGAAGATCGGGTGCGACAGCACCGGAGTGGTCCGCCGGTACTCGACCGGCCGGGGATCGTCGACGATGCGGTCCAGGATCCGGAAGTCGGCCCGGTATCCGAACGCCTTCCACACCGCCTCCAGGTCGGCGGGCGTCGTCCTCTCGTCGACGGTGGCCGAGACGGTGTCGGCGTCGACCCGGCGCAGGTTGACGCCGCCGGCCAGGGCCACCGCGATCACCTTGTCGGCCCGGCCGGGCACGCGGATGCACACCGTGTCGAAGAACTCGTCGTGGACAATCTCGACGCCGTTCTCGCGCAGCCCGTGGGCCAGGATGGCGGCCACCCGGTTGACCCGTCCCGCGATCTTGGACAGTCCCTCGGGTCCGTGATGGATGGCGTACATCGACGCCATCACGGCCAGCAGCACCTGGGAGGTGCAGATGTTGGAGGTGGCCTTCTCGCGGCGGATGTGCTGCTCGCGGGTCTGCAGGGCCAGCCGCAGCGCCGGGCGGCCTGCGCCGTCCTTGGACACCCCGACCAGGCGGCCGGGCAGCGCCCGCTGGTAGTCCTCGCGCACCGCGATGTAGGCGGCGTGGGGTCCGCCGAAGCTCATGGGAACACCGAAGCGCTGGGTGGAGCCCACGACCACGTCGGCGCCCATCTCGCCCGGCGGGGTGAGCACGCAGAGGGCCAGCGGGTCGGCGGCCACCGCCACGAGCGTGTTGGAGCCATGGGCCCGCTCGATGATGGATCGCAGGTCGGGGATGGCCCCGGTCGTGCCCGGATACTGCACCAGCAGGCCGAACACGCCTTCGAGGTCGGCGGTGGCCGGATCGCACACCACGACCTCCAGGCCGATGGGCTCGGCCCGGGCCTCCACCACCGCGACGGTCTGGGGATGGCAGGCCTCGTCCACCGCGAACCGGTCGCGCCCCCGTCCCCGGCCGACCCGGTGCAGCAGGGTCATGGCCTCGGCCGCGGCGGTGGCCTCGTCCAGCAGCGAGGCGTTGGCCAGGTCCATGGCCGTCAGCTCGCTGACCATGGTCTGGAAGTTGAGCAGCGCCTCGAGGCGGCCCTGGGAGATCTCGGGCTGGTACGGGGTGTAGGCCGTGTACCAGCCCGGATTCTCGAACACGTTGCGGCGGATGACCGCCGGCGTGATGGTCTGGTGGTAGCCCATGCCGATCATCGAGACCATCAGGCGGTTGGAGCGGGCCATCTCGAGCAGCTCGTCGTAGTCGGTCAGGCGGGGCCCGAGGGTGGGCAGCTCCATCGGCTCGCGCTGGCGGACGTCGTGGGGGACGGTGCGGTCGATCAACTCGTCGAGGTCGGCCACCCCCACCACTGCGAGCATCTCGGATATGTCTTCGGGGGTCGGACCGATGTGGCGGCTGTGGAAGGCTCGGCGGTCGCGGAGATCGTCGAACCTGAGCCTGGTCCGTCTGGTGTCTGTCATCGTTACGCGAATCTACCCGGAGGGCCCGGCCGGCCCTATCCGGAGGCGATGGACGGGCAGATAACGGGTTAACCGAAGAGATCTCCCCGGTCGGTCAGGCCGAGCTTGGGGAAGGGGCCGAAGAAGCCGTGCTCGTAGAGGCCGTAGCCCTCCTGTGGCCCGCGGCCCGGATCGTCGTAGGTGAACCGGGCCACCGAGTCGACCACCCCGTACTGGCCCAAGCCCCGGATCTCGCTCACCTTGTACGACCGAGCCTGCTCCACCAGGTCCTCGCCCTGCCACATGCCGTGGCGCCAGTCGGGCTCGACGCCGTAGCCCGCGCCGATGGACAGGAAGTTGGTACACAGCGGCTCCACGTCGATGGTGATGGGTCCACCGGGCGCGTCACCGAACGTGATGTGGGATCCGGACAGCAGGCGGGTCCCGCTGATGGTGTCGTGGGTCCACTCGGGGCGCCCGAGGAAATCGCGCGGCCGCTCGGGATCGGTCCAGACCCGCATCCCGGTCTGCATTGTCCGGTTGCCGTCGGGCTCCTCGTGGCACAGGTAGATGACCCAGTGGTCGCCGAAGTCGGCGGGCATGTAGTTCCACATGCCGGCCAGTGTCGAGATGGTCTGGCGGATGCCGTCGGGCTGCTTCTCGCCCACGGGACGCACCCCCCAGGACCGGTCCCGTGCGCCTCCGCAGACGTCGGGGGTTACCGCGATGTCGGTGCCATCCACCGTGAGGGTGCCCTCCCAGCGGCCCAGCTGGGCGAACCGCTGGGTGTTGAACATGACCGTGCCGCGGGCCCGCACGTACTGGCGGGGCTCCTCGAAGGGGTCGACTGGCGAGGTCCAGGTCACATCCATGGCCAGTTGCGAGTCGGCGGGCCGGCCCGGCTCCACGATCACCCGCAGCTTGCGCAGCGGCTCGATCACCTCTATGCGGATCGGCCCGACCGAGATGTCGGAGCGGTCGGTCAGCGGCTTGCTGGCCCGCACCACGAGGTGGTCGTCGCCGCGGGTCACCGCCAGGTAGGCGTCGGTGGTGCCAAGGTTCGGGTACTGGCCCAGCCCGAAGATGGCGAAGTACTCGCCGCTGGAGGGATGCAGGTTGAAGTAGTAGCGGTCGTAGAAGTTGCGGTCCGAGGTGGCCGGATGGCGCACGTACTCGGAGGTCTGGTGGACGGGATAGTCGTCCCACGGCGAGATGGATCGATACGAGGTCATGGCCGAGGACGCTAGCTGCGGCCCGACCGCCGTCCTATCCCTCGCCGTCCTTGGTGATGGTGACGGTGTGGGTGTCGCCGTCATCGGCTGTCACCGTGATCGTGTAGCCCGACACGGTGACGCTCTCGCCCACGTCCAGGATCGGTGACACGAAGGTGTGTCCCCGACCAGCGTCGCCGGCCAGCTTGATGGGGAGGTCCCCGTTTTCGATGCGCGCATCGACGGTGTACACCACGACGCGCCCTTCGCCGACAGCGGCGTGCTTGTCATAGCCGATCCGGCGCCGGCTCTCGACCACGATCACCTCGCTCGACGAGACCGGCACAGCCGCCATGGCGACGCCGTCGCCGGGCTCAGCGATCGGACTCAGCGCGACGGTGGCGCTCGGTTCGGCAATGCACCGGACCTGCTCGCCCCCGAGCCAGCCGAGCTGCCACCGGGTCCACGCCAGCATCTCGCTCGCGGCGATGGGTCTGCTCGAGTCTCGAGAATCCGACGGCACCACTCCGGTCAGACCCATCAGGCCCAGAGAGACATATCGCCAACTCTTGCCCTCGGGAGGGATCGTCGGCACGAAGTGCTGGTTGGCGATGTAGGGGTACAGGTCGGGCAGCCCGAGGTTGTGGGCCAACTCGTGGACGGCGACCGGGCCCCAGTTACTGGTCGAGGCGCCATGAAAGGTGTTGATCCGCAGCGTCGATACCGACGCCTCCTCGGTCTGGACAGTTCCTAGGGCGTTACCCGCGGCGAAGTGGGCGCTGGGCATGACGATCATCACGACATCGACCCCGCCGAAGTCGTAATCGGGGTCCGCCAGCCGAACTGCTTCCCGATCGATGCCCCGGGTGATGTGGGTGGTTCCTGCCGTGGCGACCGGTCCCTCGTAGTCCTTGTAGCCGCGCTCCGCCCGCAGCCACTCGTACAGAGGCTGGAACTCGATCCGGAGCCTGCCGTAACTCGCGGACTCCATGTACCGCTTGATGTAGGACAGTCCCTTGAGGCTCTCCTGCTGGGCGCTGTTGAGGGCTGAGGCGTTGCGAAAGTCCGCGAACAGGACCGCAATCCGCAGCCTCCCGACCGTCGGCGGCGCGAACGAGGCCTGCGGGAACCCGGCCGACAGGTATCCGGTACCCCAGGGACGGCATTTGCGAGGATCGGGCCGGTTGACTCCGGCGACTCTTGTCACACCCGCCGGCGCCGGATCGGTTCGGGCATCGCCCCAGCACACGATGCTGTTGCCGGTGTCCAGCCCGCAGGAGTACGAGCGGCTCGCGGTCACCGCCTTGAGTCTCACGTCGGGCGGGTCGGCCTGGCCCGCCGAGTCGTCGCCCCAGCAGACCGTAATGCCGTCGTCGCGAAGACCGCAGGAGTGTTGCGCCCCCGCGGCGACCGCTTCGAACCGGCCTTCGGGAGCATCGGTCTGCCCGAAGCGGTTGTCCCCCCAGCATGCGACTTCACCCTGAGCGCGTACACCGCAGCCGTGATCCGCGCCGACGGATATCGAGTTGAACTTCCCTCCCGGCGGATCGGCCGGCGCGCCCTGGCACGACACCGAGCCATCGGGTCGCAGCCCGCACATCCAGGTGAAGTCGGCCTCGATCGAGGTGAACTCGCCTCGAATATTCCTCCTGAACGAATCGGGAACCTCGCCCCAGCATTCGACGGTGCCTTCGACGCGGATTCCACACGAGTAGAACCGGCCTGACGCGATGTCGACGAAGGGGCCTTCGGGCAGGTCGACCGGCCTCCGGAAACTGTCCCCCCAACAGTCGACCGTGCCGTCGATCCGCACTCCGCACGAGTGGCTCAACCCGACCGAGATCGCCACGAACCGTCCGGGCGGGGCGGAGGACTCGCCCTGGCGGTCCTCGCCCCAGCATTCGACGGTGCCGTCGAGCCGCAGACCGCACCGATGGTAGAGGCCGGCCTCGACCGTGCTGAACTGCCCCGCGGGCGCCTCAGCCGGTCCGTCGTAGTCGTTCCCCCAGCATTCGACGGTGCCATCAGCAGTGACGCCGCATGAGCGGTGGCTGCCTGCGGCGATGGATTGGAACTGACCCGGGGGTGGGTCGGCCTCTCCGAGGAAGCCCTCGCCCCAACATGTGACGGTGCCGTCGGCGAGCAGTCCGCACGAGTGGGTGCTGCCCGCAGCAACCGCCTCGAAGACTCCGACGGGTGAGTTGGCCTGCCCCCAGCCGTTTCGGCCCCAGCACGTGACGGACCTGTTCGTGCGCAATCCGCACGTATGCGCCGCGCCCGCTGAGACCGCCCTGAACTGCCCGTCGGGAGCGGCGGTCCTTCCGGACGAGTCATCGCCCCAGCAGACGATCGAGCGGTCAGTCCGCAATCCGCACGTATGCGCCGCGCCCGCTGAGACCGCCCTGAACTGCCCGTCGGGAGCGGCGGTCCTTCCGGACGAGTCATCGCCCCAGCAGACGATCGAGCCGTCTGTGCCCAACCCGCACGTATGCGATCCGCCCGTATGCGACCCGCCCGCGGAGACCGCCATGAACTGCCCTTCGGGGGCGACAGCCTGCCCGTGGTCGTTGCGTCCCCAGCAGGTGACAACCCCGTCTTGTCGGAGACCGCAGGCATGCGCCTCACCGACCGCGATGGCACGGAATCCGCCGTCGGGGACCTCAGTCTTCCCTTGCGAGTTGTCCCCCCAGCACACGATTGTGGCATCGGCCCGGAGAGCGCATGTGTGGTGCAGGCCGATATCGACCGAGGTGTAGGTGACGGGCGGCGGGGTCTCGACGAGTGCCAGGGCCTGGGCCAGGAAGGTCGCCATCTGGGCCCGGGTGACGGCGCGGCCGGGACAGAAGCGGGCCGGCTCGGTGG
>VYCW01000077.1:66519-79017 GCA_009843735.1 Acidimicrobiaceae bacterium
GCCATCTGGGCCCGGGTGACGGCGCGGCCGGGACAGAAGCGGGCCGGCTCGGTGGAGCATCCCCCGGTGACTTCCAACTCGGAGAGCCGCTCAACGAACGGTGCCCACCAGAGTTCAGCATTCACGTCCTCGAAGCGCGAGGCATCGGCCGGGCCAGGGTCGGTGCCATCGAGCACCCGCACCAGCCACACCGCCATCTCCCAGCGCTTCAGCGGCGCGCCCGGACAGATAAGACCCTCGCCGCACTCCGTGCCAGCAAGGACACCTCGAGCGGCCAACGCATCCAGGGCCGGCTCATGCACGCTGCCGTCATCGTCACTGAAGTAGCCGGCATCCGCTGGCTGGGCCTCCGCGGCAGCCGGCGCGGCACCCAGCAACGCCGCAACGACGGCCAGCGCCACCGAGGCACGGATCACCAGACCTCTGCTCCGAACAAGATCCCTGTTCGCCATACCTACTACTATTTCTACTAGGACTCGCGGCGCCGGTCCCTTGTGGCAATCGCAGAATCGGACATCCGGCGGGTTGCAACGCCGCACCCGTCCCGGCTTGAAGGCCAGCGTCGCTAGCCTTGCGGCCCATGCAGAGAGCGCAGGTGCCCGCGGTGGAGGGGCTGTTCACCACCGACGGTGACGAGCCGCGGTTGATCGGTGGGCGGGTGCCGGGCACCGAGTCGTACTTCTTCCCCAGGCACCTCGGCGGCGCCGACCCCCGCGTCGGCCCGATCGAACTCGAGGAGGTGCTGCTCAGCCGGCGGGGACGGGTGTGGTCCTACACGACCAGCCACTACCCGCCGCCGCCGCCGTTCGTGGTGACCTCCGAGCCGTACGAGCCGATCACCGTCGCGGCGGTGGAGCTGGAAGCCGAGAAGATGGTGGTGCTGGGGCAGTGCATCGCCGGTGTCGGGCCCGACGACCTGGAAGTGGGCATGGAGGTGGAACTCACCACCGACATCCTCTACAGCGACGACGACCACGACTATCTGGTCTGGAAGTGGCGCCCCGTGGCCGCCGCCGAACCTGAGGACTGAACCATGGACGAGATCGCAGTTCTGGGAGTGGGGATGCACCCCTGGGGCAAGTGGGGCCGCAACTTCACCGAGTACGGGGTGGCAGCGGCCCGCGACGCCCTCACCGACGCTGGCGTCGACTACACGGACGTCGGCTTCGTCTCCGGCGCGGTGACGGTGCGCTGCGGCTATCCGGGCTACGTGGCCGGCTCGATTTTCGCCCGGGCCCTCGGCTTCACCGGCGCCCAACTGGCTAGCAGCTACTCGGCGTGCGCCTCAGGGGCGACCGCGTTGCAGGTCGCCCGGGGGCAGATCCTCTCGGGCGCCTGCGACGTGGCGCTGGTGGTGGGAGCCGACACCACCCCCAAGGGCTTCCTGGCGCCCCACGAGGGCCGCCGTCCCGACGACCTCGACTGGCTGCGGTTCCACCTTGTGGGCGCCAGCAACCCCGTCTACTTCGGCCTGCACGCCCGCCGCCGGATGGACCTCTACGGGGCCACCACCGACGACTTCGCCATGGTGAAGGTCAAGAACTCGCGCCACGGGGCCCACAACCCGAACGCCCGTTTCACCAAGGAGTACGGACTCGACGACGTGCGCAACTCGCCGGTCGTGTCGGATCCGCTGCGCCTGCTCGACATCTGCGCCACATCCGACGGGGGAGCGGCCCTGGTGGTGTCGTCGATGGAGTGGGCCCGCGACCACGGCTACCGCGACCCGGTCCGGGTGGTGGGCATCTCCACGGTGTCGCCCACATACCCCGACCCGGTGATCGACCTGCCGTACCTAGCCGCTGACTCCCTCGCCGGCTCAGCCACTGCGACGATCGGATTCAAGGAGTCGATCGGCGCCCGGGCCTACGCCGAAGCCGGTATTGGACCCGCCGACGTCGATGTAGCCGAGGTGTACGACCTGTCCTCGGCCACGGAACTGGACTGGTACGAGCAGCTCGGATTCTGCGCCGCCGGTGAAGCCGAGCGCCTCCTGCGAGACGGCGACACCGCCATCGGGGGACGCCTTCCGGTCAACCCCAGCGGCGGTCTGGGCGCCTTCGGCGAGGCCGTCCCGGCCCAGGCCATAGCCCAGGTCTGCGAGCTGGTCTGGCAGCTCCGGGGCACCGCCGGCGCCCGGCAGGTGGAGGGAGCCAGAGTCGGGATCACCGTGAACCAGGGACTCTTCGGCCACGGATCCTCGGTGATCGTCCGCCGCTGACACCCGCCCAGCCACAACCCTCGACGGACCCCGCGGCGGGGAGCATCCCCGATTCTCGTGATGGCCTCACCTAGAGTCACGGGCCGCAACCGGTGCGGCGATCGGCGCCGTCATCAAAAGGAGCAACGAATGAACAAGCGTGATGTTGTTGGTGCTGTAGCTCTCAGAGCCGGCGTGTCCCAAGCCGATGCCGCAAAGTGCATCGACGCGCTCCTCGAGCTCGCCTGTGACGAGGTCGCCAATGGGGGCGAGGTCAACCTGACCGGATACCTGAAGATCTCGACGGTGCAGCGCGCCGCCCGGATGGGACGGAACCCCCAGACCGGCGAGTCGGTGTCCGTTCCGGCGTCCACCGGGGTGAAGATCCAGGCCGGCGCCAGGCTGAAGGCCGCGGCCAGGGGCTGAAACCCCGCCGCCCGGCCCGATCATGGGCCTGCCCCGTCCCGAGGAGATCATCGCTCATCGCGAACCGTTCCTGTTCGTGGACGAGGTAACCGAACTGGTCCCCGGAGAACGGGCTCGTGGCCGCTGGCATCTGCGCGGTGACGAGCCCTTCTTCGAGGGCCACTTCCCGGGAGTGCCCACCGTGCCCGGGGTGCTCATGTGCGAAGCCATCGCGCAGCTCGGCGCGGTGGCGCTGCTCTCGCATGACCGCTACGCCGGGCGGCTGCCGCTGTTCGGAGGGATGGACAAGGCCCGCTTCCGGCGCCAGGTCGGCCCCGGTGACACCCTCGAGCTCGAAGCGGAGATGACCCGTCTCTCGAGCCGTGCCGGCCGGGGCTCGGGGCGGGCGCTGCTCGACGGGAAGGTCGCGGCCGAGTGTGACCTGATGTTCGTGATCGCCGACGCCTGACCGGCTCGACCCGGCGCTCAGGCCGGGGCCATCACCAGCGTGCCGTTGTGGCCTCCGAAGCCGAACGAGTTGGAGATCGAGAGGCCCGGGTCCCACGGCTCGGGCTCGTCCATGACCACCCTGATCGGCGGCAGCTCCGGGTCCAGGACGGTGAGCCCCGCAGTGGGCGGCACCAGCCGCTTCTGCATCGCCAGCACCACTGCGACCGCCTCGAGCGCGCCCGCGGCTCCCAGCGCGTGGCCCGTGACTCCCTTGGTCGACGTGACCAGCGGGCCCGGCGAGGTCCCGAAGACCTTGGACAGCGCCTCGGCCTCGGCCGCGTCGTTGAGGTCGGTGGACGTGCCGTGCGCGTTCACGTGGACCACGTCGGCGGCACCCACACCGGCGTCATCGAGCGCGAGCTGCATGCAGTGGACCGCGCCGCTGCCTCCCGGTGATGGAGCGGTGATGTGATGGGCGTCGGCGGTGGAGGCCGACCCCAGCACCTCGGCCAGAATCTCGGCGCCCCGTGACAGGGCAGTGTCCCAGTCCTCGAGGACCAGCACGGCGGCGCCCTCGGACATGACGAAGCCGTCTCGCTCGATGTCGAAGGGGCGGCTGATGCCGCTGGACGACAGCGCGGTCATGTTGGTGAAGCCGGCCACCGCCGTCGGGGTGAAGGGCGCTTCGGTGCCACCCGCGAGCACGGCGTCGCACCGGTCGTCGGCTATGAGCCGGGCCGCGTTGCCCACGGCGTGGGTGCCGGCCGCGCAGGCGGTGACCACGTTCTCGGAGGGACCCATCCAGCCGTAGCGCATCGAAAGGGTCGCTCCGCCGGCGTTGGCCATCATCATCGGCACCAGAAACGGCGAGACCCGGCGGGGACCCTTCTCCTTGAGGACGCCGATCTGCAGCTCCAGCGTGGAGATGCCGCCCACGCCGGTGCCGATCATGGCTCCGCACCGGGTGGGATTGGCGTCGATCTCGCCGGCCTGTGCCATGGCCTGATCGGCCGCCGCCACGAGGAACTGCGTGTAGGGGTCGGCCCGGCGGGCCTCTTTCGGACTGTCGAAGTGCTCGTTCGGGTCGAAGCCGGTGACCCGACGCTCGCCTACGGGCGCAGGGCTGCACAGGCCTTCGAAGTAGGCCTCCGTGCCAATGCCGGCCGCCGATACGACCCCCAGGCCGGTTACGGCGACCCGCCTGCGCTCGGGTCTGCCCATCAGAGCTTCGACGTGATCAGCTCGAAGGCCTCCGCGACGGTGCTCACGCCCTCGAGTTCCTCCTCGTCGACGTTCACGTCGAACTCCTCCTCGAGGGCCATCACCAACTCGACGATGTCGAGGCTGTCGGCGTCCAGGTCGTCTGCAAAATCTGCCTCGGGCACCACGTCGGCCTCGTCCACCGACAGCACCTCCACGGTGCACTGCTTGAATCGCTCAAAGTTCTCATCCACGGCTCTGTCCTTCCATTCCTGCTTGCGGTCGGGTTCGGTCGGGCCGGTGTCGTTGCCGCGGGCGGAGCCTCAGCCCATCGAGAGGCCGCCGTCCACGGCAAGAACGATACCGGTGAGGTAGCTCGCGTCCTCCGAGGTGAGGAACTCGACGGCGGCGGCCAGCTCGTCGGGGTCTCCGACCCGTCCGAGCGGCACCCGCTCCACGATGGCGCCGAGCTGTTTCTCGTCGAGTGCGGCCAGCATGTCGGTGCTGAAGGCGCCGGGCGCGACCACGTTGACGGTCACGTTGCGGGAGGCGAACTCCTTGGCCAGCGACCGAGCCATTCCGATCAGGCCGGCCTTGGAGGCCGCGTAGTTGGCCTGGCCGGCTTGGCCGGCGATGCCCGACACCGACGAGATGAATACGATCCGGCCCCAGCGGGCCCGTACCATCGACCGGACCGCCTGCTTGGCCACCCGGAAGGCGCCGGTGAGGTTGGCGTCGATCACCGCGCCGAAGTCCTCCTCCGACATGCGCAGCACCAGCCTGTCCCGGGTGATTCCGGCGTTGCACACCACGATCTCGGGCGCTGCGAGCCGCTCGGTCACCTCGGCCAGAGCGGTACCTACCGACTCGGGGTCGGTCACGTCACAGCGGACGCACGTCAGGTTGTGGGCGTCGGCTTCCAGCGGTGGATCGCTGCGGTAGGTGACCGCCACCCGGTGCCCGGCCCGGCTGAGCCGGCGGGCGGTGGCCAGTCCGATGCCGCGGTTGCCGCCGGTGACCAGGGCCACCCGGCGCGCTGGTCCGTCGTTTGAGTCCGGGGTGGGCCTCACCAGCGGACGACGGTGGAGGCCCAGGTCATGCCGGCCCCGAAGCCGGTCATCACCACGATCGCGCCGGGCTTCAGCGCGCCGTCTGCATGGGCCTGGGCCATCGACAGCGGGATGGTGGCCGCGCAGTTGTTGCCGGTGTAGTCGATGACGTTGTGGCTCTTGGCGAAGTCGATTCCGCTGCGCTTGCAGATGGCCTCGATGATCCTGATGTTGGCCTGGTGGGGGAGCAGGACGTCGACCTCTTCGGGGCTGACGCCGGCCCGGTCCAGAGCAGTCAGAAGCGAGTCGGTAACGGCCCGGACCGCAACCTTGAACACCTCCCGGCCCTCCATCGTGATGAAGGAGTCGTGGTCGCCCATCAGCAGTCGCCGGTGGTTGCCGTCGGCGCCCAGGTCCCAGCCCAGCAGGGTCGGGCGGTCGGTGCGCTCGAGGACCACGGCCCCGCCGCCGTCGGCGAACAGGATCGCGGTGCCCCGGTCGCTCCAGTCGGTCAGGGGAGAGAGGGAGTCCGCGCCGATGAGCAGGACCCGTTCGGGCCCGCCGGGCGCCGCGATGAGCGAGTGGGCGGTGACGAACCCGTAGGTGAAGCCGGCACAGGCTGCGTTCAGGTCGAACGCCCCGCAGCCCAGCCCGAGCTCGGCGTGGATCACGGCCGATGTTCCCGGCACCCGCTGGTCGGGGGTGGTGGTGGCCAGGATGAACAGGTCGATGTCGTCGGGTCCCAGGCCGGCCATCTCCATGGCTCCCCGCGCCGACTCGATCCCCATGGTGGAGGTGGGCAGCCCGATGCGGCGCTCGCGGATGCCGGTGCGCTCCCGGATCCACTCGTCGCTGGTGTCCATCATCGCGGCCAGGTCGTCGTTGGTGAGGACCTTCTCCGGCAGCGACGTGCCGATCCCTATCACCCTTGCGCCCATCAGGTCACCCCCGTTGGTCCCTAGATCCTGTCAGATAGTTCTGAGCCATGCGATCGGTTGGCTGGCCGTCACCCGTTCGCCCTCCAGCGCGAGGATGCCCATCAACTCGCCCGCGAAGGGGCTGCGGACTTCGTGGTCGCCCACCAGGCCGATGAGGTGGCCGACGCCGACTGGCGCGCCGGCGGTGATGCCCTCGCCGGGCTGGAAGACGCCGTTGGCCGGGCTCACCACCAGCCTCTCGGTGGCGAAGAGATGCTCTCCTTCGAGGGCAGTCGCGGCCCGGGCCGGAGTCGTGGCCAACGCCTCCAGCAGGCTGTCGAGGTCGTCGGGGGCGGCCACCGACAGGGGCCGGGTTCCCTTGAGGGTGCGCTTGACGAGGCGCCCCAGTACCTCGCCGGGCCCCAGTTCGACGAAGGTGGTGAACCCGGCGTCGCTGAGGGTCATCAGGGTCTGGCGCCACCTGACCGGGCTGGTGAGTTGAGCCTTGAGCAGGTCCGGCCATTCGGGGCCCCGGCTGTGGGCCGTTCCGTCGACGTTGGCCACGACCGTCCCCTGCGGGTCGCGGAACTCGGTGCGATCGATGGCCTTGGTGAGCCGGTCCCGTGCCGGCGCCATGAAGGGCGTGTGGAAGGCGCCGCCCACCTGGAGGGGCATGACCCGCTTGGCGCCGAGCTCGCGGGCGATGGTCGCCGCCTTGTCGATGGCTTCGGGCGTGCCCGCGATCACGGCTTGGCCGGGGGC
The DNA here is from genome assembly GCA_009843735.1 of Acidimicrobiaceae bacterium. GTDB lineage: Bacteria > Actinomycetota > Acidimicrobiia > Acidimicrobiales > Aldehydirespiratoraceae > Aldehydirespirator. The sequence continues at coordinate 73,503 of VYCW01000077.1, forward strand.
GTTGTGGTTAGCCAGCCACACCTCGCCGGGAGCGCGGCTACAGGCGATCTGCACGTCGTCGTCGTCGAGGCCGAGGATGGCCGCCATCGTGCCCTCGCGCTCGTCGGCGGCGGCCTGCATGGCATTGCCCCGCTCGGCCACCAGCGCGGCGGCGTCACCGAAGTCGAGCACACCCGACGCGGTCAACGCCGAGTACTCGCCGAGGCTGTGGCCGGCGTGGCCAGCGGCCTCGGTGCCGAGCCGGGTCACCGCGTCGAGGGCCACCATCGACATCACGAAGGTGGACAGCTGGCTGTTGCGGGTCTCGGTCAGCTCGTCGGCGCCGGCCGTGAGGAGCAGGCGGGCGACGTCACGGTCTGTGACCTCCGAGGCCTCCGCCACCAGCTCCCAGGAGGGATGATCGATCCAGGCCTCGCCCATGCCGGGCTGCTGCGAGCCTTGGCCCGGATACATGAAGACGATCATCGGTGGATCTCCCTCACCGCGACGATGGACCCGCCGATGCTCCGGGCCGGTTCATGTTCAGACTCGCTGCGGGCCGTTCGCGTTTCACTGCGGTTGCTCATGGCAAGGGTTGGCTCGATTCGTCGACTGACCGCCCGGCGGACGCAAGACTTCACAGGCTAGACGGCGCGGCGCCGGGTGCTACCCCGACGACCGGGGCCGCGGTCCGCCGGACCGGCCGCCGGTATGCTTCGGCCCTTCCGGCCCGGATGGCGGAACTGGCAGACGCAGCGGACTCAAAATCCGCCGCCCGCGAGGGTGTGAGGGTTCGAATCCCTCTCCGGGCACATTCTTGAACCGGCTCAGTCCGGAGCGTCCTCGAGGATCAGCTGGCCGGCGGCGGTGTTGCTGGCGGGCACGTGGTAGAAGCGGTGGACCTCGGTGGGCGCGCCGCCGCCGGCGAGGTCGGCCATGGCGCCGCGGGCCACGAGCCACATCACGAGCTCGATTCCCTCCGACCCGGCCTCGCGCACGTACTCCACGTGCTCGACGGCGGCCTGGCCCTCGGGATCGTTGATCATCCGGTCCAGGAACTCGTTGTCCCATTCCTGGTTGATCAAGCCGGCCCGCGGCCCCTGGAGCTGGTGGCTCATGCCGCCGGTGCCCCATACCTGCACGTCCAGGTCCTCGTCGAATCTCTCGACGGCCCGGCGTATGGCCTTGCCGAGCTCCAGGCAGCGACGCCCGGAGGGAACGGGGTACTGCACCACGTTCACGACCAGCGGCACGACGCGACACGGCCACGCGTCGGGCTGCCCGAACATGATCGACAGGGGCACCGTGCAGCCATGGTCGACAGGCATGTCGTTGACCAGCGTCAGGTCGAAGTCCTCCCGGATGACGGAGTGCGCTATGTGGGCCGACAGCGCCGGATGCCCGACGACGGGAGGCACCGGCCGGGCGCCCCAGCCCTCGTCGGCGGGCTCGTACCGCGCCGACATGCCGAGCGCGAAGGTGGGCACCATCTCGAGGCTGAACGCGTTGGCGTGGTCGTTGAAGACCAGCACCACGACGTCGGGCGTGTTGTCCGCCATCCACTCGCGTGCGGGCCTGTATCCGGCGAACAGCGGCGCGTAGTAGGGCGTCTCCGTCCTGCCGAGGTCCATGGCCACGCCTATGGCGGGCACATGGCTGGTGTAGACGCTTGCGGTGATCCTGGCCATGGTCAGCGCCCTGAGGCCGAGCGGAACCGCGGGCCGACCCGGGCCCGCACGGGCGAGGCCGTGGCCCGAGCGGCCCGTGAGCGAAGCGAACAAGAGCGGGAGTGACACACCGATGCGGAGCGTAGGGCTCTCACCTAGTCACGCTCGCGCTCGTGCTGCCACTCGTGGAGGTAGCGGTTGCCGTCGGGCGAGCGGCCGCCGTTCAGCATCATCTCGGTGTGGGCGTCGGCGTCGTTCTCGGTCATCGAACTGACGATCTGCACGTAGTCGAGCCCGTCGGTCGCGCCGATCTTGGCCAGGAAGTAGATGTTGCCGCCGAGTTCGATCATGCGGTTGAAGTCGCGGTCGCGCACGGCCTGCTTCTGCTCGCCGGTCATGGGACACTCGTCGAGACAGGCGTCGGGGTCGGCCTTGAACCGCTCGCGGTTCTCGGCCCTCATGAGGGACATGGCGAACTGGTTGAGGTGGTATCCCTTCGCGGCCTGGTCGGTGTCGAAGACGGTGGTCCCCGGGACGTCGAGATAGGGCTTGTCGAGGGCCATGGTGCTCCGCTTTTGGTACCGGTAGGGCGGACCGACATACTGCTCGGCCATACTGCTCGGCAGACGCCCGCTGGGCGCCGCGAAGAGGATGCCAGAGTTCGGCGGGATTGTGGGAATCCTCCCCGCCGGACCCGGCAGCACGGGAAGGGGTGCGAGATGGTGAGGGTGGCGGTGGCCGGTGCGGGCGCCTTCGGGAACAAGCACCTGGACGGGCTGGCGTCGATCCCCGGAGCCGATGTGGTCGCCGTCGTCGATCCCGTCGAGGCTGCAGCCCGCAAGGCTGCGGAGTCCCGCGGCATAGAGCGGGTCGAGACCAACCTCGACGCGGTGCTGGCCGACGACGGCGTCGACGCGGTGATCCTGGCGACGCCCACACCCGTGCACGCGGAGCAGGCCATCGCCTGCCTGGAGGCCGGCAAGCACGTCGAGGTCGAGATCCCACTGTGCGACAACCTGGCCGACGGGCGGGCCGTCGTCGAAGCCCAGCGACGCTCGGGCAAGGTGGCCGCCTGCGGGCACACCCGCCGGTTCAACCCCAGCCACCAATGGGTGCGCAACCGCATCCAGGCCGGTGACTTCTCGATCCAGCACCTGGATGTGCAGACCTTCTTCTTCCGCCGAACCAACACCAACGCCCTGGGCGAGCCCCGCAGCTGGACCGACCACCTTCTGTGGCACCACGCCGCCCACACCGTCGACCTGTTCCAGTACCAGACCGGCAGCCCGGTCGTAGCGGCCCAGGCGGTGCAAGGGCCGATCCACCCCGAACTCGGCATCGCCATGGACATGTCGATCCAGTTGCAGACCGGGGCCGGCCAGTTGTGCACGCTGGCGCTGTCGTTCAACAACGACGGGCCCTTCGGCACGTTCTTCCGCTACATCGGCGACACCGGGACCTACATCGCCCGCTACGACGATCTCGTCACCGGCGACGACGAGCCCGTCGACGTGTCCGGCGTGGACGTCTCGATGAACGGCATCGAGCTCCAGGACCGCGACTTCATCGCGGCCATCGCCGAGGACCGCGAGCCGGTCGCCGGCGCGGCCTCGGTGCTGCCCTGCTACGAGGTGCTCCACCAGATCGAACAGCAGCTCTAGGGGCTCCTCCTAGACTGGGGGGCATGTCGCGCGACCGGATCGAGCGTCGGCTGCGGGGGGTTGGACAGCAGTTGAACGCGTTGCGGACCGACCTTCGCGTCTGCGAGGAGCAGCTGGTCCAGGTCAGCGAGGAGGCCGACGAGTGCCGGCTGCGGGCCCTGGTGTCGGAGACGCCGCTGGCCGAGCGCGAGTACCGCGAGGCGCAGCGCCACGCCGACCGGCTGAAGCGGCACCGCGACGAGATCGCGGCCCGCATCGTCCGCCTCGAGGCCGACCAGGACGCGTTGCTGGATCGGTTCACGGCGTTGTGAGCGCCGCCGGCGCGGTTCGGGTGGTGGTGGCGGAGGACGAGGCCATCATCCGGCTCGATCTGGTGGAGACCCTGCGCGAGCAGGGCTTCGACGTCGTGGCCGACACCGGTCGGGGCGACGAGGCGGTGAGACTGGTGGCCGAGCACCGTCCCGATGTGGCCATCCTCGATGTGAAGATGCCCGGCCTCGACGGTATCGAGGCCGCCAAGCGGATCGCTCCGCAGCGGGGCACCGCGGTGGTGATCCTCACCGCCTTCAGCCAGCGTGAGCTGGTGGAGCAGGCTCGCGAGGCCGGGGCCATGACCTACCTGATCAAGCCCTACCGGCGCGACTCCCTGGTGCCAGCGGTGGAGCTGGCCCTGGCCCGCTACCGGGAGATGGAGGCGCTGGAGGGCCGGATCGGCGACCTCGAGGACCGCCTGGAGGTGCGCAAGGTCGTCGACCGGGCCAAGGGACGACTCCTCGACGATCATCGGATGAGCGAGCAGGACGCCTACGCCTTCCTCCAGCGCACAGCCATGTCGCAGCGCCGCACCATGCGCGACGTGGCCGGCGACGTGCTGGAGGGCCGCATCTCGCCGTGACTGCCCGGCACCGGGTCTGGGTGCCGTAGATTTCTCGTCGTGGCCAAGGTGATGCTGATCGACGGCAACTCCCTGGCCTACCGCGCCTTCTTCGCCCTGCCCACCGACATGGCCACCGCCTCGGGGCAGATCACCAACGCGGTGTTCGGATTCACCTCGATGCTCATCAACCTGTGGCGCGACCACGGGCCCGACCAGATCATCGTCGCCTTCGACCGACCCGAGCCGACGTTCCGCCATACCAAGGTCCCCACCTACAAGGGCACCCGCGACGCCGCGCCCGACATCCTGCGCCAGCAGATGGGCCTGGTACGCGAGGTGCTCGACGCCTTGGCCTTGCCCATGGTGGACGCGGCCGGCTTCGAGGCGGACGACGTGATCGCCACGCTGGCCACCGCGGGCCGCGACCGGGGCGACGACGTGATCGTCGTGACCGGCGACCGCGACACCTACCAGCTGGTGGAGGACCCGCACGTGAAGGTGCTCTACAACATGCGGGGAGTGTCGGACTACAAGCTGTACGACGAGGCCGGCATTCTGGAGCGCACCGGCGTGAGTCCCGCCGACTATGTCCACTACGCGGCCCTTAGGGGCGACGCCAGCGACAACCTGCCCGGAGTGCCCGGAGTGGGGGAGAAGACCGCGGCGAAGCTCGTCAACGACAGGGGAGGGCTCGACGGGATCTTCGCCTCGCTGGACGAGCTGTCGCCCAAGCTGCGGGAGAACCTGGCCGCCACGGAGGCGCAGGTGCGCACCAACGCAGAGGTGATGGTGCTGGTGCGCGACGTGCCCCTCCATGCCGGGCTCGACGAGCTGGCCCTGGGACAGGTCGACGCGGAGGCGGTGCGCAAGCTGTTCGACTTCCTGGAGTTCCGGTCGCTGCACGGCCGCCTGGCCGACGTGCTCGGCGACGCGCTCGGCGCCGACGCGTCGGATGGCGCAGAGCTTGCCGCCCGGACCCCCGAGCCCGTGGTGTCGGTGCTGGCCACCGCCGCGCAGGCGGTCGAGGCGCTGCGAGCCGCAGCCGCCCCCGAGGCCGCGGGGACCCGGCTGGCGCTGGCCACCCCGGCCGGGGGCCTGGCTGCCGGCCTGGCCTGGGCGGTCGACCCCGACGCGGGCCGGGTGGCCTTCGTTGCCGGCGAGCTGCTGGACGACCACGAGGTCTCCGAGGCGCTGGCCGGGCTCGTCGGCGCCGGCGCAGGCGGCCAACCCGGCACCGGCGAGCGGCACCGGCCGCTGGCCGCGCACGACGGCAAGTCCCTCATGCGCCCGCTGCTCGACCGGGGTGTGGAGATGCGCGACCCGCTGATCGA
>VYCW01000103.1 GCA_009843735.1 Acidimicrobiaceae bacterium
GCGGGAACATGTCCCAGTGGCCCCGGCAGTGCCCGAGGGTGTTGTAGAGCACGGCGCCGGAACCGAGAGGGCGCAGGTACTGCACGAGGTGCTCGCCCGGGCCCGCGGTCCAGTCGCTCTCGGCGAAGCCGCGGGCCTCGCCCCGCCACCGGGTGAGCAGCAGCGGCTGGAGGGTGCCGCGGTCGGCGTGCTCCATGAGGTACAGCTCGTCGTCAGTGGTGAACGACTCGATGCCGGCCACCAGCCAATGGTCGGGATCGGCCGGTTCGACCTGGTAAGGCGCTATGGGCGGGTGGGCGATGAACTGGCTGCCGAGGGTCTCGGCGAACACCGGGAAGCAGCGGGGCGACTCCACGCCGTTGGGCCGGGGCAGGTCCAGCGCCGAGTTGGTGCCGTGGAGGGCCACCCACCGGCCGCCGCGCTCCACCCACGACCGCAGGGCCCGCTGGGCCCGCTCGGAGGGCCGCACGTCGCAGGTGTAGCTAACCAGGAAGCGGCAGCCGTCGAGCGCGCCGGTGTCCTCGTAGGTGGCGTCTACCCGGGTGCGCACATGGGGATGCTCGGCCATCAGCCGTAGCAGCTCGCGGCGGGCGAAGTCGATGTCGTGGTACTTGCCGCCCGCCACCAGGCAGGCATCGACGCGCCCAGTGGCAGGCGCTTCAGTAGTCGACACGCTTCAGGAAGCCGCCGTCGACGGTGAGGTTGGCTCCGTTGATGTGGCGGGCGGCGTCGCCGGCCAGGAAGGCCACCGCGTTGGCGACATCCTGCGCGGTCCCCATCTGGCCGCCGGGATGCGTCTTCTGGGTGGCTTCGAAGAAGTCCGGCATGCGGCCCTTGATCCGGTCCCAGTCGCCGCCGTCGATGAAGATCGGTCCGGGCGACACCACGTTGCAGCGGATGCCTCGGGCACCGAGCACCTGGGCCTGGCCCAACGTCCAGTTGGTGACGGCCGCCTTCAGCGCGCTGTAGCTGCCTGAGCCGGGACCGAAGTGCTCCGCGGTGGCGGTGGTGCCGATGCTCACCAGCGAGCCGCCCCCGTCGGCCAGGGCATCGGCGGCGGCGGTCACCCCGCCCACCAGCGCCCTGAGATCGACATTGAAGTTCGTGGTCCAGTCCTCGAGCTGTCGCTGACCCTTGCCGGAGGTGTTGTGCACGTAGATGTCGATGCCGCCGAGAGCCTCGGCCGCGGCTGCGACCCAGGCTTCGAGCGAGTCGAGATCGCCCGCGTCGAGCGCGGCGCCCACCACGGTCCCGGCCCCGGACAGCTCGTCCACCGCCTGCTCGAGGTCGTCGCTGCTGCGGGCGCAGATCGCCACCGACGCCCCCTCGGCGAGCAGCGTCTCGGCGACGGCCCGGCCGATTCCCTTGGTCGAGCCGGTGACGAAAGCCCGCTTGCCTGCCAGTCCGAGGTCCACTGTCGCCCCCAATTCGATCGAGTTGCCAGCAGTTCACCATGGTAGGCCAGCGAGCCTGACGGCGGGCCGCCCGTCGCGGCCGGCTGGAATAGCCTTCACCCGTGCCGGCGTTCTCCCGCCTGTTGGCGGACAACCGTCCCAGCGAGACGGCCCTCGTCAACGGCGAGCGGGCCTTCGGGTGGGCCGAGGTCGACTCGATCCTCAATCGCACCGCCGGGCTACTGCTCTCGGCCGACCTGGGCCCGTCCCGGCGGGTGGCCGTCTTCGCCGAGAACGCGGCGGAGACCGCGTTCGCCCACCTCGGTGGACTTCTCGGGGGAGCCTCGACCGTCCCGGTGAGCTTCCACCTGACCGCCCCGGAGGCCTCCTACATCCTGGAGGAGTCCGATTCCAGGATCCTCTTCGTCGGACCAGAGACCGCGCCGCGGGGCGTGGAGGCGGCCCAAGGGACCGGGGTCGAGACCATCGTGGGATGGGGCGAGGGGCTTCCTCCGGGAGTCGTGGCCTGGGACCAGTGGCTGGCAGCCGGGCCGGACACGGACCCTCCCGGCCATGTGACTCCCCGACCCCATCTGATGTTCACTTCGGGCACCACCGGCCGGCCCAAGGGCACCGACCTGCCGCCCACGATGTTCGCGGGGGGCGCGACGATGGTCGAGCACCTGGAGGCGCTGAAGGGCAGCCGGTACGCCAGGTACGGCACTCACCTGGTGGTCGGACCGATGTACCACACCGGTCCGTTGTCGGGGCTGCGCACCCTCATCGCCGGCGTCCCGACAGTGATCCTCGGCCGGTTCGACGCTCAGGCGACCCTGGCAGCCATCGAGCGCCACCGCGTCGAGACATCCGTCATGGTTCCCACCCACTTCGTGCGCATGCTCGGCCTTCCGGCCTCTGTCCGGGACCGCTACGACGTGTCTTCGGTGAAGCTGGTGGCGCACACCGGGGCCAAATGCCCCATCGACGTGAAGCGGGCCATGATCGACTGGTGGGGACCGGTCTTCGTCGACGCCTACGGAGCCACCGAGGTGGGCACCACCTGCTCGATCACCAGCGAGGACTGGCTGACCCATCCCGGGTCGGTCGGCCGGCCGGTGCCGCCGTTCGAGGCCCTGGTGGTCGACGACGACGACCGGCCGGTGCCACCCAACAACGAGGGCAGGCTCTTTTTCCGGGACACCACCGGACGGGGTGTCGTGTACCACAACGATCCCGAGAAGTCCCGGGCCGCCCATCTGGAGCCGGGCGTGTTCACTCTCGGCGAGATGGGCTACGTCGACGACGACGGCTTCGTCTACATCACCGACCGGTTCTCGGACATGGTGGTCTCCGGCGGCGTGAACCTCTACCCGGCGGAAGCCGAGAACGTGCTCATCGAGCATCCGGGGGTGGCCGATGTCGCCTGCATCGGCATCCCCCACGACGAGATGGGCGAGGAGATGCGGGCGCTGGTGGTGACCGCCGACGGCTGGGACCCCGACGGCGACGCGATCCTGGAGTTCTGCCGTGAGCGCCTGTCGCGCATCAAGTGCCCCCGTTCGGTCGAGTTCGTCGACGACCTCGGCCGCAGCGCCATGGGCAAGCTCAACAAGCGGGCGCTGCGTGCCCCCTACTGGAGGTAGCCGCAGCCAACCTCGCCTTCTCGCTCGGCCTCAGTCGCCGGCCCACCAGGCTTCGAAGAAGGGCTGGATCTCGCGGCTGACTACCTCGACCAGCAGGCCGGTCGGCGGCTGGAGGTAGGCGAATATGCCGTGGGTGCCGTCGGCGTCGGGATCGCTGCGGCAGGCCTCGAGCGACCAGCCGAGGGAGATGAGCCGCTCGGACTCGGCGTCGACGTCGTCGACCCACACTCCGATGTGGTGGGTGCCGGGCGCATCACCGGCGTCCCAGACCGATCCGCCGGAGCTCTCGAGCAGCTCGATGTGCATGGGTCCCTCGACGGAGTAGCAGAACCGCAGCGGCACCCTCTCCAGCCCGCCCCCAGGGGTCCAGACGGGCTGGTCGTCGCGGTCCCGGGGCTCCGCCCAGCGGACACCGAGCGCCGGGCCGAGCTGCTGCATGGCCGCGTCGAGGTCGGTGACCCGCACGCCCACATGGAAGGCCTCGCCCATGTCGATCATGGCGCGGAAGGCCTCACGTCCAGTGGTCGCCCTCCCGGAACGCCATGCCGAGGCGGGCCTGGGGCGAGTCGGGAATCTCCTCGAGCGGGGTGCTTATCTCGTCGATCGTCGGCCCGAACTGGTCGGCGAGAGCCCTCATCCTGTCGGGGTCGAAGCTGTAGCAGCGCAGAGCGTTCTCGCCCAGCATCTTGCGGATGTCCTCGACGGGAAGGCCGGCGAGGGTGTTGCGCAGGCTCTCGCGGGTGTGGGGCCAGGTGCCCTCGACGTGGGGGTAGTCCGATCCCCACATCACGCTGTCGAGACCGACGTCGTGGCGGGCATTGGCCTCGGTCCGGGACATGAAGCTCGCCCCGACGAAGCAGTGCTTCTGCCAGTACTCGGTCGGCGTGAGCTCGAGCACGGCGCGGCCCTCCGCACCCAGGTTGCTGTTGAGGGTGCTGTCGAGGTCGCTGAGGGTGCGGGGGATCCAGTCGGCGAGCAGCTCCGCGAAGGTGAGCTTGAGCTTGGGATGGCGGTCGAAGACGCCGGTCCACATCAGCCACCACAGATGCCGGGTGCTGAAGAAGAACGCCTCGGTGAGCGTCAACAGGATGTTGGCGACGTGCCCGAACGGGTAGAGCTGGGCCGGGATCGAGTCCACGCCGTGGGTGTTGAGCGGCATGTTGTACTCCTCGCACACCGACCACAGCGGCTCGTAGATCTCGTCGTGCAGGCCCGGGTACTCGCCCGAGGGGGCCACCCCGGGGAAGGCGATACCACCGCGCAGGCCGTTCTCGGCAGCCCACTTGACCTCCTCGACGGCCGCGTCCACGTCCTCGATCTCGATCTGGGCGATGCCGAAGAAGCGGTCCGGGTAGGCGGAGCAGAAGTCGGCCAGCCAGCGGTTGTAGATGCGCGCACCGGCGACACGCTGCTTGAGTGAGGGCGCGGGAAGCCCGAGCGGGGCGCGCTCGCGGAACTCGGGAGCGAACGGGCGGGGGCCGTTCGGGAAGATGACGCAGCCGACCACGCCGTCGGCCTCCTCGTGGCGGGCCTTCACGTCGGGATCCCGGGTGCCGGGCCCGAAGCCCTGCTCGGCCTGGAGGGTGTTCATCTCCTCGGATTTGCCCTGGGCCTTGCCGAGGGCCGCGTGACGGAACGCGTTCCGGGTGTCGAGCTCGGCTTGGAAGGCGGCCATGTCCTTCTGCTCGACATAGTCGGCGAAGCCCTCGAAAGGTGGGCTGGCATGGGTGTCCGACGAGATCATCATGAGCCGCTCGCCGGCAAGCCCCTCATGTTCGTCAACGGTCTGAAGAGCCATCGCTGTCCCCCAGTGGATTGTTCGATGCGCTATATTCGATGCGCTATATTAACTGTCGAAGAGTTCGCTGTCGAGCAGAGATCGCAGCGACTCGGCCGCGGTGTCGTAGTCGAAGGGCGACGCCACCGCGATGACGGTGAGACCGGCGAAGAACGCGGCCAGGACATGGGCGACAGCGCTGGCCCGGTCGGCATCGACACCCGACTGGAGGGCGACGGAGCGGAACAGGCCGGCGGTGAAGTCCCGGTACTCGGATACCGCCACCAGCTCCGGCGTGCGGGTCACCTCGAGGCGGGTGGCCAGCAGGAACCGGGCCAGCTCGGGGTCGGCGGCGTGGATGTCGATAGCGGTGTCGAACATCGCGTTGACCTTGCTCCGGAGGTCGCCGGTGCCGGCGATGGTCTTGCCCCACGACTCGGCCAGGAGCTGCGTCACCTCCGCCATCACCGCGCTGTACAGCCCGGCCTTGCTGCCGAAGTGGTGGTAGAGCACCGGCGTGCTGACCTCGGCCCGGCGGGTGATCTCCGCGATGGTGGCGCCGTGGTAGCCGAACTCGGCGAAGACCTGCCGGGCGGATTTCAGCAGCGCCTGCTTGGTCCTCGCCGCGGTGTCTCCCGGCGGGCGTCCGCGGGGGTTGGGCGACCGGCGCGCCGTTCCCGATGGCGGGCTGAGTTCCTCCGCGGCGGTGTCCCCGGGTTCCTCGCTGCCGCGATGGGAAGTCACCGGCTCACCCCCGCGAGGCTCCGGCGATGGGTCCGCCGCTCCTGCTCGGTGGCCGGGTCGGGCACCGGCTGGGCGGCCAGCAGCTCCCGGGTGTGGTCGTGGACGGGGTCAGCGAAGAGGTCCTCGGTGCTCTTGAGCTCGACCAGCCGACCCTGGTGCATAACCCCTATCCGATCGCACAGGTAGCGGACCAACGACAAGTCGTGGGCGATGAAAACCATGGTGAGCCCGAACTCCTTTCGCAGGTCGGCCAGCAGGTTGAGAATCGATGATCGCACCGAGACATCGAGAGCGGAGACAGGCTCGTCGCAAACTAGCAGCGAGGGCCGGGCAGTCAGGGACCGGGCGATGGCGATGCGCTGGCGCTGCCCGCCGGAGAACTCGTGCGGGAACCGGTTCAGGGAGTCGGGCGGGAGCTGCACGAGCTCGATCAGATCCTGCAGCGCGGCCTCGTTGTGACCGGGCGTCCCCCACAGGCCGTGGATGCGGAGGGGCTCGGCCAGAATACGGCCCACCCGCATCCTGGGATCGAGAGACGACGCTGGATCCTGGAAGATCATCTGCATCCGGAGCCTCAACCGGCGCAGCTGCCGCACGCCGAGGGCTCCGAGCTCCCGGCCGTCGAAACGGACCGTCCCGCGGCTGGGCTCGATCAGGTGGAGCATGCAACGGGCCAGAGTCGACTTGCCGCTGCCCGACTCGCCGACGATGCCGAGCACCTCGCCTCGTCGCAGCTCAAGCGAGACGTCGTCCACTGCGGTGATCAACTCATGGCCCACGAGGCCCTCGCCCTTGATCTTGAACGTCTTGGAGAGACGCTCAAGGTTGACCAGCACCCCATCGTCGATCGCGGTGCCGGCCGCGGCGGCCGCGGATACGGGCGCGGGAGCGAGCGATCCCAGGGTGATCTCGTCCACCCGAGCGCACGCTGTGGCCCGGGACGCGCCGGCGGCGCCGTCGAGCGGTATGAGCGGCGGGTGCTCGGTGGTGCACGCCGGGTCCATGGAGAACGGGCAGCGCGGGTTGAAGCCGCAACCATCGGGACGGGCCGCGGGCTCGGGCGGAGACCCGGCTATGGCCACGAGACGCTCCTCGGTCCGGTCCAGCGGGGGGATCGAGCGAAGCAGCAGCCCGGTGTAGGGGTGGCGGGGGTCGGCGTACAGATCGCGGGTCGGGGCCCGCTCGACGAGCCGGCCGCCGTACATCACCAGGACGCGGTGGGTAAAGCCGGCGATGATGCTCAGATCATGGGTGATGAGCAGGACAGCCAGGTCGCGGGCCTCGCCCAGTTCGTGGAGCAGGTCGAGCACCTCGGCCTGGATGGTCACATCGAGAGCGGTGGTCGGCTCGTCCGCGATGAGCAGGTCGGGGTCGCCGGCGAGGGCGATGGCGATCATCACCCGCTGGCGCATCCCGCCCGACAGCTCGTGGGGGTAGGAGTCCATGAGACGCTCAGGCCGGGGCAGGTGCACCTGGTCGAGGAGGTCCACCGCGATGGCTCGCATCTCCCGATTATCGAGACCGGGGCGGTGCAGCTCGAGCGCTTCGATGACCTGGCGACCGGTCTTCAGGACCGGATTCAGCGAGGAGAGCGGATCCTGGAAGATCATGGCGATCTGGCCGCCGCGGATCCAGCGCATCTCCCGCTCGCTCTTGGCCAGCAGGTTCTCACCGCCGAGCGAGATCGACGTCCGGGGCCCCAGATGCCCCCCGATGCGGGGGATCAGGCCCATGACGGCCAGAGCGGTGAGGCTCTTGCCGCTGCCGGACTCGCCGACGAGCCCGACCCGCTCGCCGGCCCGGATGTCGAAGCTGACGTCGGCGACCGGCACGACCGGCTCGGCGTCACGGCGGCGCTGGAAGGCGACCTGGAGATCCCGGACCTCGAGCAGCGCGCTCATGACGCGGTCCGCACGGTGAGGGGGTCGGTGACCCGGTGCAGCCAGCTGCCGATGAGGTTCGTGCTGAGCACCCCCAGCAGCAGGAAGAGACCGGAGAACGTCGAGATCCACCAGCTCGTCGAGAGGTACTCGCGGCCCGACGACAAGATGGCGCCCAGCGAGATCTGGGGCGGCTGCACACCGAACCCGATGAAGCTCAGGCTGGCCTCGGCCAGCATCAGGGCCGCGAACGTGACCGCCATCAGCGACATGGCCGCGGCAGCCACGTTAGGGAGCACATGCACGAACAGGATCCGGGGTGTGGATGCGCCCAGCCCGGTCGTGGCGGTGACCAGCTCGCTGGTCCGCAGCGTCAGAACCGCGCCCCGCACGACCCGGGCATACAGCATCCACGAGATCAGGCCGAGGACGATCACCAGCCCGACGATGCCCCGTTCGAGCACCCGGACCAGCACCATCACCAGCAGGATCCCGGGGAAGGCGAGCTCGATGTCGGTCAAGCGCATCAGCACGGCGTCGACCGCACCGCCGAAGTAGCCGGAGACCAGCCCGATCAGCGTTCCCAGCGCGGCGCCCAGGAGCGCGGCCAGCGCACCGACGGCGAACGATGTGCGCATGCCGTGCATGATCCTCAGGAACAGGTCCCGGCCCAGCGAGTCGGTGCCGAGAAGACCCCCCTCCCCGCCGGCCCAGGACGGTCCCTGGAGCCTTCTGGCCAGCCTGGGCGAGGAGGCGTCCAGGTCCGAGATGATCGGCACGAGCACCGACGAGACCACCAGGGCGACCGCGACGAGGATGGCGGCGATGATGACGGGACGCCGTCGCAGCTCGGCCCAGAGCCGGCGAGCGCTCATTGCCGGTTCGCCTTGACGAGGTGGCGGGTGCGGGGATCGACCGCGAAGTAGAAGAGGTCGGCCAGCAGGTTGAGCACCGCGGTGGCAGTGGCGGCCACCATCACGATGGCCTGCACCAGGAAGATGTCTCCCCTGAACAGGGCGTCGGCGGCCAGGCGGCCTATGCCGGGCCAGGCGAAGACGATCTCGATGATGATGGCCGTGCCGACGAACACCCGGCCGAGCTCGAACAGCAGCAGGGTCACCACCGGCACCGCCACGTTCTTGAGGACGTGGCGGCGGGCGACCTGGCCCTCGCTGAGACCCTTGGCTCGGGCCGCCAGGATGTAGGGCTTGCCGTACTCGGCGGACATGGTCGCCTGCGTGAGCTGGAAGTTCTGGGCGAAGGGACGCAGCGCCAGCACCAGGATGGGCAGGATCATCACTTGGGGCTTGGGGGTGTACCCCGCGGTCGGCAGCCAGGCGATGTTCACCGCGAACACGAGCACGAGCATGATCGCCAGCCAGAACTCGGCGATCGAGATCACCGAGTACGAGAGCACGTTGAGTCCGTTGGCCAGGGCCGAGTCCGGCCGGCGAGCCGCCACCGACCCCATGAGCACTCCCAGCAAGCCCCCGCCCAGCACCGCGGGGACCACCAGCATCAGCGTCGCGGGGAGCCGCCCGAAGACATGGCCGAGGGAGTCGCCGCCGAGCCACAGCGAGTCGCCGAAGTCGCCCTGCAGCGCGTCCCAGAAGAACCTTCCGAGCTGGGTGAGGAACGGGTCGTCGAAGCCGTGCTTCTCGTTGAACGCCTCGATGGCCTCCACCGGCGTGCCTATCGGAAGGCCCAGCGTGGCGGGATCGCCGACGATGTGCAGCGCGACGAAGGTGATCAGCAGGGCACCGCCGATCACGATCGCGAACTGGGCGACCCGCCCGAGCAGGTAGCGCTTCACCGGCTGCGACTCGGGATCAGGGGTGAGGGCAGGGGTGAGAGCGGGTGGGTTCGGCTATGGCGGAACGGGTCGCCCCGCCTCAAACCGGCATCACCTCGTGCTCGTCACCCCGTGCCTTCACCAAGTAATCGTCACCCCGTTCTGGAGACCCCGGTCCAGTGGATGCGGGGATCGGCCCGCTCGGGAATGCTGATGCCGTCGACGTGGCCGACGATGCCCCGCTCCTTGTACAGGATCACGAAGCCGTGGGTGTCGCACACGCCCTCGGTCGCGGCGGCGAACAACTCCACCCGCCTGTCCGGGTCGACCTCGCCCATAGCGTCGAGCACGGTCTGGCCGAGACCCGGGTAGTTGCTGTAGTTGATCATCTCCAGCCGACCCTCTTCCTTCACGAACAGGTTCCAGGCAGGAGTGACGCTGGGCGTCACATTGCCGGCCCGCACGAAGAACATCTCGGCCCGGCTCTCGCGAGGCTCGAAGAGGCTTCCCAGCCACTCCTGGTAGGGCGACAGCACGAGATTGACCTCCAGCCCGACCGCTCCGAGCTGGTCGACGACGACCTCGGCGATGTCCTCACCGCCGGTGTAACGGGCGGTGGGAACCGCGAAGTCGAGCGTCCCGCCGACCGCGCCGGCCTCTTCTATGAGCTCCCGGGCCCGGTCGGGGTCGTATCCCTGATCGGCGAGGTTCGGGTTGTAGCCCGCGTTGCCGGGAATGCTCATCTGGCACTGACCGCTGACGGAGGTGTCCGCGCCGATGATCGCGGTACGGATGCCCTCCTGGTCGACGGCCAGCACGATGGCCTCGCGGACCCGCGGATCCTGGGTGATTCCGTTGTAGCCGTTCAGCCAGAGCATCATCGTGCCGCTTGGGGCGTTGTAGGCGACCCCGGGAACTTCGCCGATGAGGTCGGCGGGAATGGCCAGCGCAACCTCGAACTCGTTGCCGGCGGCCAGACCGGCGACCCGGGACGAGACCTCAGGCCGGGTGAGACCGGTGACGCTGTCGGGCCCTGAGGGCGTTCCACCCCAGTAGTCGGCGTTCTTGGTGATCACGACCTGGTCGGCCGACCTCGACGTGAAGGTGTACGGCCCGGTCCCGATCGGGTGGTTGTTCTGAGCGGTGGGGTAGCTCGAGCTGTAAACCGGCGGGACCATCTGGGCCGATGTCAGCACGGCCAGGAAGTCCGGCGACGGCTGGCCCGTCATGATGTCGACGGTGTGCTCGTCGACGACCGTTGCCGTCGCGTAGTCCGAGAAGTAGTTGGCGATGAGCGACCCGAACTCCTCACCGGAGATCCGGTCGAGGCTGTACTTCACGGCCTCGGCGTTGAACGGCTCGCCGTTGTGGAAGGTGATGCCCTCACGCAGCGTGAAGCGCCAGGTGACCTGGTCGTCCATCAGTTCGTAGGACTCGGCGAGTTCTGGAACGACGGCCCCGCTGTCGTCGGTGGTGACGAGCCCCTCGGTCACGTTGCCCCACAACATGATGGTGTTCCAGACCGCGTTGCTCCGCTGCGGGTCCATGTCCTGGATTTCGGGGCCGATGGCGATCCTGATGTCGAAGGTGTCCGGTTCAGGCTCGGGCTCAGCGGCCGCGGCAGCCGCCTCCTCAGCCGCGGCAGCCGCTGCTTCAGCTTCTTCCCTGGCGGCTGCGGCTTCGGCCTCAGCAGCCTCTAGGGCGGCCTCGAGTTCGGCCATCGCTGCGGGGTCTACGGCGCCCTCGGCGTCGGCCATGGCAGCATCGAGAGCTGCCTCGGCGTCAGCGGCCCTGGCATCAGCCGCGTCGGCCTCAGCCGCGGCGGCAGCGGCGTCAGCGGCAGCTGCATCAGCCGCGGCCTGAGCCGCGGCCGCGTCGGCCTGAGCCTGCTGGAGCGCGGCGGCATCGGCCGCGCTGGTGTCCGGAGCGGCTTCCTCGTCGTCGCCGCAGCTCGCGGCGACCAGGCTGAAAGCCACCAGTGCGGCTAGTAGCAGGCGCCACGACCGCAGGGCCTTCCCTGAGACCTTCTTCGAGGTCTCCCTGTCGACAGATCGCACGTCACATCCCCCTTCGTGGACCACGGTGCCCGCGTCGCCACAACCTCAGTGGCGATCACATCAGCACAATATGCGTAGGATCATATTTCTAGCAAGCTCGCTCGGCGCGTGCCAGAGGAGTCAGCGCCCGGCGCGGGCCGCGGACTCGAAGATCGGGCCCAGCTCACCGTCCTCAGCGTCGATCAGGCGCTCGACCCAGCCGTGGAACCGGTGCCCTCCACCCTCGTTGCGACCGAAGAGGAACGACTGCTTGGCGCCGGTCGAGACCGCGGTCTGGATGCCGAAGCAGGTGGAGTAGTCCTCCTCCCGGACGACCTTCTCAAGCAGGTCGACATGCTCGGCGGCCTTGGCCGCGGCTGCCTCGTCGGGCGGCCCGGAAAGGAAGTAGGACTGGACGGTGATCGATCGATCGGGAGTGGGACCGGGGAACAGCTGCGACAGCAGGACCGACTCGCCCCGGTAGATCGCCATCGAGACGTTCGGGAACATCGTCCAGACGCCGCCGACGGTGGCATTGATGTCCCAGTCGTCGGGGGAGTCGGCCAGTTCGAGGAGCGAGGGGTCTGGCCTCGACATGCGCTGGTGGGGGCCGAACACGTGGTAGATGGCCTTGTTGCTGGCGTCGGGCCCGAAGCTGTTCTGGTGGAGGATGGGCAGGTGGTAGTAGTCGAGGTAGCCGTCGTAGGCCAGCTTCCAGTTGGGGCCCTCGATCTCACGGCGCGAGAACAGGTGCCAGTCGCCGAAGTTGAAGTGCGCGAGCACGTCGTCGTAGCCGGCCAGGAACGCGTCGAGGTGGAGATCGGTGCCGGGAGTGAGTCCCACGAAGACCATCCCGGCGCGCTCGCCGGCCGGCAGCGGCGTCAGCCCGAGATTCTCAGTCTCGACCTCGCCGAACTCGCTGCGGTTGGTGATGCCGACGAGCCGGCCGCCGGTGTCGTAGGCCCAGCCGTGGTAGGGGCAGGAGAACCCCCGCGCCGTGCCGCAGCCGTCGGCCACGACGATGGCGCCGCGGTGGCTGCACATGTTGACGAAGGCCTTGATCTCGCCGTCGCGGGTGCGGGTGACCAGGATCGGCACGCCCGCGGCACTCATCGCCTTGTAGGAGTCCGGCTCCCGCAGCTCGCTGCCGAAGGCCACCAGCAGCGGGACGCGCTTGAAGATCCTGTCGATCTCGAGCTGCCACCGCTCAGGATCGGAGTAGTTCGACGCAGGCACGAGGACGGGGGCCGGTTCCTGATCGCCGACGTTGGCCCTGGTGTGGGCGATATTGCGCTGGGCCATGGCCACAAGCTGTGCTCTGCTCATTAGGAACTCTCCCCGGGTCCAGCCGCCCTCTAACAATAGAGCGGTCAGCAAATTGTTTTCACACCGGCCCCCGCCGGCTCGCCTTCGCGGAAGCGGGCCATCACGTCAGCGGGGCACATCCTTCCAGGGGCGATCGCGGTCGACACGAGGCTCGCGGGGCAGGCCCAGCACCCGCTCGCCGATGATGTTGCGCTGGATCTCGTCGGATCCGCCCGCAATGCGGTATCCGGGCGCGCCCAGCACGTGCTCGCCCCACTCGTAGGTGCCCCACTCCCCGGTGTCGGCCACCAACCGCGGGCCGAGCACCAGTGAGACCGCATCGGACATCAACCTCATGCCCTCGGTCCAGAAGATCTTGCCCAACGAGCCCTCCGGCCCCGGCTGGCCGAGGCGGGCCAGATCGGCGGCCCGCCGGTTCAGCATGTGCTCGACGCGCCGGTGGACGTACATGCGTGTCAGCGCCTCCCGGATGACCGGGTCGCCGGTGACGCCCATCTCCTGCGCGGTGCCCAGGAGCTGCTCCCACGACCCGCCGGTCGCGCCGGAGGAGTCGCCGGAGGAGCGGTCACGCTCGTAGCCGAGCGTGGTCAGCGCCACGTTCCAGCCGTCGCCTTCGGCGCCGATGCGAAGGTCGTCCCCAATCGGCGCGTCACTGATGAACACCTCGTTGAACGAGGTTCCGCCGCTCATCTGCCTGATGGGGCGCACCTCCACGCCGGGATGGTCGAGCGGGAGCATGAAGGCGGTCATGCCGTTGTGCTTGACCGCGTCGGGGTCCGAGCGGGCGATGAGCAGTCCCCAGTGCGCGAACTGGGCGCCGGAGCTCCACACCTTCTGGCCGTTGACGATCCACTGGTCGCCGTCGCGGACGGCGCGACAGGCCAGGCCGGCCAGATCGGAGCCTGCGCCCGGCTCGCTGAAGAGCTGGCAGCACAGGACCTCGGTCGCGAGCAGCGGTCCAACGAAGCGGGTCTTCTGGTCGGCGGTGCCGAAGTGAGCGATGGTCGGAGCGATGAGCCGCTTCGTCACCGCGAACAACTCGTGACTCGCCGGCGGCCCGTAGTCCCGCTCGAGGCGATTGAACGCCAGCGAGTGGGCCCTCGTCAGCCCGAGCCCGCCGAACTCGACGGGCCAATCGACCGCGTGATAGCCGCGCTGCCGCTTGCGGGCGTTCCACGCCACGAGGTCGTCGAGAACCTGCTTCTCCTCCTCGAAACTGAGATTGTGGAACACCGCGACACTGAACTCGCCCTCGCCCCAGGCTCGCGGCTGCTCGTCCTGTGGAGAGTGCCGCGGCGCCGCGTTCTGATCGAGCCATGCCCTGGCCTGCTCGATGAACCCGTCCAGGTCGGTCTCGATGGGAGCGGCGTTCACGGCCACGAACCCTATTGCCACGCCTACCGGCTCAGCCTCTTAGGGTTGACCAGCGATCGTGCGCCGTCACGATCCCGGACACCACGGAGACCCGATGCCGCAGCAACCCGGCCAACCCCGCATACCACCACTGCCGGAGGCTGAGCGCGACGCCTTCGCAACCGAACTCCTGGCGTTCGCGGGCGGGCCCGACGGCGGCGGCCGCACCATCAACCTCTGGACCACGCTGGTGCGCCATCCCGGGCTGTTCCGGCATTGGATCCCGTTCGGCGGCAAGCTGCTCGCTGGCAAGATCCCCATGCGGGACAGGGAGCTGATGATCCTGCGCACCGCCTGGCGGTGCGGGGCGGAGTACGAGTGGGGGCAGCACTGCCGGATTGCCCGTCAGGCCGGCGTCACCGACGACGAGCTGACCCGGATCGCGATGGGTCCGGACACACCAGGGTGGGATCCGTTCGACGCCGCGCTGCTGCGGGCCGTCGACGAGCTCCACGACGACTCACATCTGACCGACGAGACCTGGGCGGTGCTGGCCGACCGGTACGACGACAAGCAGCTGATCGAGCTGCCCATGCTGGTTGGCCAGTACCACCTGGTCGCCTTCACCATGAACACGCTGCGACTGGAGCACGAGGTTGGTGCCGACCGGTTCCCGGACCCCGGCTGAGGAGCCGCGCCAGACTGCCGCAGCCCTTCCGCTCGGCCTCTACAGCAGGGCTTGCATGTCCACCGAGTCGATGTACTCGTGCAGGCGGACCAGCTCGAGGTTCTCGTTCAGGAAGTAGATCATCCCGGCCTGGATGCGTACGGGCTCGCCGTTGGGTCCCTCCGCGGCGAGCACCATCTCCAGCAGGTAGCCGCCGGGAAAGGCCTGGATGTTGACATCCTGGCGCTCACGGTTCCGCAGGTACTTCAGCTTGTCAATCAGGGCGTCGAAATGGAGGTCCGCGGACACCGCCTGCGGTTGGCCCTCCACGGCGTAGTTGCGCCAGACAATGTGGCTGTGCGCGCCCGCGGGCATGTCGGGCATCCGGACCGTGCCGTCGTCGTTCAGCTGTATCGGATGGCCCTCCTCGAAGGGCAAGGGACCGCGGACGGAGGCCTCGGCCTTCTCTTGAATGGCGGCGAGGTGCGCCTTGAGGTCCTCCCCCGACATGGATCGCCAATCGGGTGGGCTCCATCCTTCAGCGGCAGGCATGACAACCCCTTCGTGCAGTGGATTATGCTGACTCGCATATTTTCGCCACGATCTCGAGAAACTGTCAAGTGGCCGGGGTGACTCGATGGACACCAGCGGGTTGAGCGGCAAGGCGGCCGTCATCACCGGCGGCGCGGGCGTGATCGGGCAGGCACTGGCCCGGCACCTCGTCGAGGCCGGAGTCCGTGTCACGTTGGCCGACATCGCCACCGGCCGCGGCGAGGCCCTGGCGTCGGAGCTCGGCTGCAGCTTCATTGAGGCCGACGTGCGCGACCCCGGCGACAACGAGAGGATGATCGCGGCCGCGGTCGACCGCCACGGCCGGTTGGACCTGGTCTTCCTGAACGCCGGCGTGTCGATGCAGAGCCTCGAGGCAGGCCTGCCCTACGACCCGGCCGACATCGATCTCACCGCATACCGGCGGATCCTGTCGGTCAACATCGACGGCGGCGTGTTCGGTGTCTCGGCCGCGATCGGTGCGCTGGCCCGCACCGGCGGCGGCGCCATCGTCATCACGGCGTCGGTCGCGGGGCTCATCGCCTGGCCCCCCGACCCGGTGTACACCATCTCCAAGCACGGTCTCGTCGGCTATGTCCGCTCGATCGCGCCGGCGCTCGCCGGGCACGGCATCACCATCAACGCGGTGTGCCCCGGCGCCACCGGCCACTTCGAAGGCGGCCAGATCCCCGACGGGCTGGCGGTGCTGGCACCGGAGACTCTGGCTGCGGCCATGCTGGAGATAGCCACCGACACCGGTACCGGGCGGGCGGCCAGTGTTGTGGCCGCCCGCGATCCCGTGGTGCAATTCCATGAGTTCGCTGGAGTCGAGGGCTTCTAGCGGCAGAGGACAGGAAGGGGGAGATGCGAGTGTCGGGACTGAAGCACCCGCTGAGCGGGGCGGTGTACGACCTGACCGAGGACGGCGCGATCCAGGTGACCACCGAGGACAGCTCAGGCGTCTTCGACAAGAACGGCGTGTGGATCAGCGGCGACCTTCGCTCCTGCGACCCGCAGATGTGCAACTGGATCGCCTCGGGGGTCTACAAGCTGGCCCCCCGCCGGCCGACCTCCTACCTGCAGGAGGAAGAGTCGTGACCCCTCCCGAACCGCTGCACTCGGGGTCGGCCACGCCCCCCTACCAGCAGATCCTGGACACCGACACCCACCCGGTCCCGGAGGTCCTGCGCCGCACCAGCGACGTCCGGTTCAGTGACAACGACGTTCCGGTCTCCCGGTACACCAGCCGCTCGTTCCACGAGCTGGAGAAGGAGAAGGTCTGGAGTCGAGTGTGGCAGATGGCCTGCCGCACCGAGGACATCGCTGAAGTGGGCGACATCCTCCGCTACGACATCGCCGACAAGTCGTACCTCATCGTGCGAACCGCTCCCGACGTCATCAAGGGCTACTACAACGCCTGCCTGCACCGGGGCCGGATGCTGCGGGAGTACGACGGGCGGGTGAACGAGATCCGCTGCCCGTTCCACGGCTTCTGCTGGGAGCTGGACGGCCGCTTGAAGCAGGTTCCGTCGGACTGGGACTTCCCCCACGTCTACGCCCGCGCCGAGGAGTTCCAGCTCCCCGAGGTCAACGTCGGCACCTGGGGCGGATTCGTGTTCATCAACCCCGACGACGGCTGCGAGCCGCTGGCGTCGTTCCTGGGTGACCTCCCGGACCACTTCGCCGGCTGGGATCTGGAGAACCGGTACAAGAGCGCCCACGCCGCCAAGATCATCCGCTGCAACTGGAAGGTGGCGTCGGAGGCCTTCTCGGAGGCGCTCCACGTGGTGGCCACCCATCCCCAGATCCTGCCGAGCATCGGCGACGCCATCACCCAGTACGACGTATGGGGCAACTTCAGCCGGGCCATCTCCCCCAACAACGTGCCGAGCCCGCACCTGCGCTGGACCCCGACCGAGCAGCAGATGTTCGACGTGCGGACCGATCGGCGCCTGGGCGACGACCCGGTGCAGGTCATCCCCGATGGCATGACCGCCCGGGAATTCACCGCCAAGGTCGGGCGCCAGATGTGGAGACCGGTCGTCGGCGATCGCGTCGATCGGATGTGCGACGCCGAGTTCAACGACTCGATCTACTACACCGTGTTCCCCAACTTTCACCCCTGGGGGGCGTTCAACGCCATCACCTACCGCTTCCGGCCCAACGGCGACGACCACGAGAGCTGCATCATGGAGTGCATGTTCCTGCTGCCCTTCGCTGAGGGCCAGCGACCGCCGGCGGCCAAGATCAACTGGCTCGGCCCCGATGATCCATGGTCGGCCCACGCGCCGGAGCTCGGGAGCCTGGCCCGGGTCTTCGACCAGGACACGTTCAACCTGCCGAGGATGCAGGAGGGCCTCCGGACCATGAAGAAGACGGGCGTCACCCTGGCTAACTACCAGGAACTGAAGGTCCGCCACATCCATGTGCTGCTCGACGAGTGGATCAGCCGGGACTGACGGCTGGAGCCCCGCCCATGGATCTTGAACAGGTCGCCGACGAGCTGGCCATCCGGCGCCTCGTCGACACGTTCTGCGACGGCGGCAACAGCCGGGACAATGAGCTGTGGGGCTCGGTGTGGGACGACGAGGACGCCACCTTCTGCCTGCACAGCATCGAACGGGCCGGCAAGGATGTCATCGTCGCCGGATTCGTCGACGGCATAGCCGCCTACGAGCTGCTGGTGCAGGTGGCCCCCAACGGCCGGATAGAGATCGACGGGGACACGGCCACCGGCCGCTGGTACATCCTGGAGATCGGCCGGCTCCGCGACGGGTCCTCATCACAGCAGGTGGCGCTGTGCCAGGACGAGTACAGGCGCACCGCTGACGGGTGGCGGCTCCGGCGCCGGGAGGTCGAGCGCATCTACAAGGGTGCGGCGCCACTGGAGGGCTGGATGCGACCAGCAGCGGACTGAGCCACGGTCGAGCCGGCCGGCAGTAGTGTTCGGCCGCGATCGAGAGGAGCCCGCCATGATCAAGGTCGTGCGTCGTCAATACCGGGCCTATGCGGGGTTCGTGACCACGCCGCAGTTCTTCGACGACTCCCCCACCCAGTTCCTTACGGTGGCGCCGCCCGGGGT
>VYCW01000007.1 GCA_009843735.1 Acidimicrobiaceae bacterium
GGAAGTCCTTGGCGTCGCGGGCGTGGTCGGGCGTGTTGGCGTACATGAGGCCGAGGTAGTCGCCGAACGGGCCGATGTAGTGGTAGTGGTTGGTGGCCCAGTGGACGAAGTGCTGCTTGTGGAGCTTGCCCGTGGCCCAGGCGCGGCTGAAGGACGCGTCCTTGGCCATGGTGCCCGAAAAGGCCTGCTCCAGGGCCACTCTGAACTCGCTCGATGACATCAATTCGGCCATTGACCGCTCCTAGCGATTTGGTTTATGTTGCCTGTCCGCATTGTTGCTGTTGTAACTGTTGTTGCGATTGAGGGCGCCGGGGAGACACCACATCCCCGGCGTCCGCCTTGGTTGCTCGGTCACTGTCATTGCGGTTGAAGGGCGCCGGGGAGAGGTCGGAATCCCCGGCGCCCGCAACTGTATACACTATCTCGCTCCAGCATTGGACTCCAAGTCCGGGGCGGTTCAGCGGACCGGCAGGGGGGACGGCCGTGCACGAGACCGAAGTGGCCTTCTTCAGTGAAGGCGAGAGGCTGAGCGGCCTGCTGCGCTCGCCGGACGAGGTCTCCGCTCCGGTCCCGGCAATCGTCCAGGGGCCGGGCTGGCTCGGGCTCAAGGACGCCAAGCTCTACCTGCCCTACCACGAGGCCCTCACCGCGGCCGGCTTTCACGTGCTGATATTCGACTACCGCGGTTTCGGCGATTCCGGGGGCGACCGGGGGATGCTGCTGCCCCAGCTCCAGCTCGAGGACCTCATCAACGCGGTCACCTACCTGTGCAGCCGCGACGACGTGGACTCCGACAACATCGGCGTGTTCGGAAGCGGCGGCACCGGTGGCGGCAACGCCGTGCTGCTGGCCGCCGCCGACCGCCGGGTGCGGGCCGCGGTGTCGCAGGTGCCGGTGGCCGACGGCGAGGACTGGCTGCGCCGGATGCGCCGCGAGTACGAGTGGTACGAGTTCCTGGACCGCCTGGAGGCTGACCGCAACCGGCGGGTGCTGACCGGAGAGGGCGAGATGGTCCATCCTCGCGAGGACATCATGGTCCCCACTCCCGAGCGCCGGGCCTCGAAGGTGAAGGCCGACGTGGACGACCGGATCCCGTCGTCGGTGCCGCTGCGCTGCGCCGAGGCGATCATGGACTACCGCCCCATCGACGTGGTCCACAGGGTGGCCCCGGCCGCGCTGATGATCATCGCGGTGGCCGACGACGCCACCACCCCCACCGACCACGCCGAGCGGCTCTACGAGCGGGCCGGCGCCCCCAAGAAGCTGGTCATGCAGCGCCACACCACCCACTACGCGGCCTACAAGCAGTACGGCGACGCGGTGATCCCCCAGATGGTGGACTGGTACCGCACCCACTTCACGGGCGGCTCGGTCGAGGTGCATCAGAGTTCGCCGCCCGAACCGCCCGAGCTGCTGGTCAAGGACCCCGACGGCGCGGCCGCGACCGGTTAGCTCTCCGTATCTTCCGCGGGCAAGGATGAGCCCATGATTGTGACCTTGAGGGTGAGTGCGCGCCGATGAGTTCGCCGAAGATCGATCGGATCGTGACCGGCGGCACTGTCGTGTCCGGCTCCGGCACCGAGCAGGCCGACGTGCTGATCGCGGGCGAGCAGATAGCGGCGATCGCCGCCCACGGCGTGATCCCGCTGCCCGATTCCGTCGAGCGCATCGACGCCACCGGCAAGTGGGTGCTGCCCGGCATGGTCGACGTCCACGTGCATCTGCGCGAGCCCGGCTACGTCCACAAGGAGGACATCAGCACCTGCACCGCGGCGGCCGCGGCCGGCGGCGTGACCACCGTGTTCGGGATGCCCAACCTCAATCCGGTCACCAAGAACCTCCAGGTGCTCGAGGAGCTGTTCGACCTCTACGACACCAAGAGCATTGTCGACTGGAACCACAACCCGGTGCCCAGCGTGCTGCACGAGGTGCAACCCATGGCCGACGCCGGGGTGGCCGCCTTCAAGATCTACATGGTGGTCGACACCGGCCGCGACTACCCCCATCCCTCCGGCACCGGCATCCACGACCACGGCCACCTGCTGCGCATGTTCGAGGCCATCGGCCCGACCGGGCTGCCGTTCATGATCCACCCTCACGACCAAGCCATCATGGACGTGACCGAGCAGTCCCACTGGGACCGGGGCGATCGCAGCCCGGCCGCCTACGCCCAGACCCTGGCCACCCACAACGGGCTGATCTGGGACGCCGCCATCGCGGTGATCCTGCAGATGGCCGAGGCCACCGGCACCAAGCTCCACATCGTGCACATGCAGACCGAGGGGTCGGTGGAGTTGGTGCGCCGGGCCAAGGAGCGGGGCGTGCCGGTGAGCTGCGAGGTCAACCACTGGGCCCTGTTCCTGTCGCGGTGGCGCGACATCGAGGAGCTCGGCCCCTACGCCCTGTCGTACTGGGTGCCCGACCACCATCGGGAGGCGGTGTGGGGCGCCCTCAACGACGGCACCATCGACATGCTGTCCTCGGACCACGCTCCCCACACCCGGGCCGAGAAGGACATCGGTTGGGAGGACTGCTGGGCCTGCCACACCGGCACCCCCGGCGTCCAGGAGCAGTATCCGATGCTGCTGGACTGCTCGATGGACGGGATGATCTCGCTGCCCCGGGTGGCCGAGGTGGTGGCCGAGGAGCCGGCCACCGAGTTCAAGCTGGCCTCCAAGGGTTTCCTGCGGCCCGGCTACGACGCCGACATCGTGATCTTCGACCCGGCCGACCAGACCCGCCACTCGGCCGACACCGTGCTCTCGAAGTGCGGCTGGACCCCCTACGACGGCCGGGTCACCAAGGGCCGCATCCACCGCACCATCGTGCGGGGCCGGGACGTGTACGTGGACCGCAAGGTGGTGGGCGAGCCCGGCTGGGGCCGTCTGGCCCGCCCCACACTGTGAGGAGGACGCAATGACCGGCACCTCTGACATGAAGTTCGGCCTGTTGATGCCCCACTTCGGGGGCCATGCCAGCCGCCGGGCGGTGCTCGACGGGGCGGTGCTGGCCGAGAGCTTCGCCTTCGACTCGCTGTGGGTGCGCGACCACCTGGTGTTCGAGCCCCACTCCGAGATGGAGGCGGCCGACATCACCTTCTACGAGGCCCTCACCACCCTCACCGCCATCGGGGCGGTCACCGAGAACATCACGCTGGGCACCGGCTCGCTGATCCCGTTCCGCCATCCGGTCCACACCGCCATCAGCATCGGCACCCTGTGCAGCCTGGTCGGCGACCGGGTGGTGCTGGGCTTCGGGGCGGGCACCTTCGACCACGAGTTCGACGTGATCGACATGCTGGGAGCGGACCGGGTGGGCCTGGTGCGGTCCAACGCCGAGATCCTGCGCCGGCTGCTGGCCGAGGACGGGGTCACCTACCAGGACGACGTGTACTCGTTCGACGACATCTCCATCGAGCCCAAGCCGGGCGCGCCGGTGCCGTTCTGGTACTGCGGGGCCACCCCCCGCTCGGCCCGCCTGGCCGCCGAGTACTGCGACGGCTGGATGCCGGGCCGCACCACCCTGCTCACCATCGAAGAGCGGGTGGCCACCATGCAGAGGATGACCGCCGATAACGGCCGGCCCATGCCGACGGTCGCGGTGATCCCGCCCACGTCGATCGCGGCCACCCACGACCTGGCGGTGTCCGGGGTGAACCTGGAGGGCCTGCTGGCCTGGGCCAACCTGCGGGGCAAGTGGTGGGCCAAGCCGCCGTCGGGCAGCTTCACCACCGCCGAGGACATCGAGGGCTCGCTGATCGCCGGCACCCCCGACGAGGTCGTGGAGCAGGTTGGGCGCTTCGCCGAGGTGGGGGTGGAGCACCTCGTGTTCGACCTGCGCATGAACTTCGACCGCTGGTTCGCCTCGGTCGAGCTGCTGGGCCGCGAGGTCCTCCCCGCCCTGCGAGCCTGATCCTCAGGCCGGCGCCCGTCTCGGCGACGGCCGCTGTGTTGGCGCAGCTTGCAATGAGACTCAAGGTGGAATCCCGTCCTTGAGTTGCGTCAGAGTGAATCTTAAGCTATTCTGATCTACTAGCTTCGCCACCGGGCCATACAGCGGTGCGCCACTGTCCCTCATCACGCGTACGACATGCACCTGCATCCGTGCCGCCGGGCCCAGGAGAAGCCCCATGACGTCAGTCGCCCCCGCCCACCGGGCAGCCCCGCACATGACTCACACCCCCGACTCGGACGCACCCTCGCAATCCCAGGCCGCGGTCTCGGCTGTCAATCCTGGTGCCGCCCGACCAAGGCTGCGAGACCAGATCGTCGAGAACCCGCTGCTGAGCCTGCTCGGCGTCGCTCTGACTTTCTTCGGAACCGCCCTCGTGGCCCTGCTGTTGTTCGCCCTGACCAGCATCAACGACCGCATCGACGGCGTCGAGGCGCGTCTCGGGGAGCGCATCGATCGTCTTGAGCTACGTCTTGGTGAGCGCATGGATCGCCTCGAGGAGCGCATGGACGAACTCGATGCGCGGTTGAGCGCTCAGATCGCTGAGCTCGACCGGAGGCTGAGCGCTCAGATCGCTGAGCTCGACCGGAGGTTGAGCGCTCAGATCGCTGAGCTCGACCGGAGGCTGACCGCTCAGATCGCTGAGCTCGACCGGAGGCTGACCGCCTTGATCGCTCACCTCAACGCGACCGAAGCGGTCGAAGCCGCGCTCGAACACCGATTGCTGATCCCGGACGCGGGCGCTACTGAGCCCGAGGGCAGGTCGCCCGGCTGAACCCCCCTCCCCCTAGGCTCCGGCTGGCGAGGGGTTTGATGTGAGGGAAGCAGTGGACCGGGAGTTCGTGGTCGAGGCGGCCCGCGACGAGGTGTGGCCCCGGCTTCTGGACGTGCAGGCGGTGGCGTCGTGGCTGCCGATCATGCACTCCGTGAACGAGGTGTCGTCCGGCGTCACCGGCATCGACGGCTCCAGCTTCCGGGCCGCCTTCGAGGACAAGGTCGGCCCCTTCACACTGCGGGCCGATCTGCACATCGAGGTGGCCGGGGTGCGCGCCTCGGAGGAGGTGGCGATCCGGGCCCGGGGCGAGGACCGCCAGATCCGTTCCCGCATCATGATCGATGCCGCCGCCCGCCTGTCCGACGCCGGCCCCGGCCAGACCCGGGTCCGCCTCAGCGGCTCCTACGAGATCACCGGCCGGGTGGCCACCCTCGGCGCCGGCGTCATCCGCTCCAAAGCCACCAAGCTCATAGACACCTTCTGCACCAACGCCGCCACCGGCCTCGCCAGTACCTGAGTGACCAGAATCTCGTAGGAGTGGGCCACCCGGCCCCCTCTACACAAGGATTGCTCTGATGGCGGTGCTGCCTGAGCTTGGGTTGGTCCGGTCAGGGGACCTGGACGAGGTGTTGGCGGCGGTCGACTACGACCATGCGGCTTACGCCGGCGGGACCGAGCTGGTGCCGGCCATGGGGCTTGGGCTGCGCCGGCCGGCGGCCATCGTGGACCTCAAGCGAGTGGAGGCGCTGAAGAAGATCGAGGTCGACGCTGAGGTCGGGTCCGTGACGATCGGAGCGGCCGTCACCCATCGGCGGCTGTCCGACCATCCGGCGGTGCGTGAGCACCTGCCGACGCTGGCCGCAGCCGCTTCCCGGGTGGGTAACGCCAGGGTGCGTTCTACCGGGACCGTGGGCGGCAACCTGTGTTTCGCCGAGCCCCGCTCCGACCTGGGCTGCGTGCTGGTGGCCCTCGACGCCACAGCTGAGGTTCGCTCGACCCGGGGCGCCCGCACCCTGTCGATCGACGAGCTGATCGTGGGCGCGTTCGAGACGTCGCTCGAGCCTGACGAGATCCTCACCGCGGTCGCCGTGCCGTTCGAGCCGCCGGGCATGTCGTACTGGAAGCTCCAGAGCTACGAGCGGCCCACCCTGGGCGTGGCGCTCGTCGTGTCGGCCGATCAGTGGGAGGTCACCGTGGGCGCGGCCACCGAGCGCCCCACCCGGGCCGTTCTCGGCGTGGGCGACGCCGCCGGGCTGGCTGCCTTCGTCGACAGGCTCGAGCTCAGCGACGACATGACCGGTCCACCCGACTACAAGCGCTCGGTGCTGCGGGCTCACCTCCAGCGGGCCCTGGGAGCGGCGCTGTGACCGCCCCGGTTACCTCGACTGTGATCCGGTTTCGGGTCAACGGGCATGACCGCGAGATGCTGGTTCCGGTTCGGCTCACCGTGGCCGAGCTGCTGCGGGACCGGCTCGGGCTCACCGGCACCAAGGTGAGCTGCGAGATGCAGGTATGCGGGGCCTGCACCGTGGTGGTGGACGGCGACCCAGTCAGCTCCTGCGCCGCCCTGGCCTGCGACCTCGACGGCACCGAGGTGCTCACCGTCGAGGGTCTCGCTCAGGGCCGGGACCTGCATCCGGTGCAGGAGGCCTTCATGGAGGCCAACGCCCTCCAGTGCGGCTTCTGCACGCCCGGCTTCATCATGATGGCCGTCGCCCTGCTGGACGCCCATCCCGACGCTGGCGCCGAGGACGTCCGGGAGTGGATGGACGGCAACCTGTGCCGCTGCACCGGCTACGCCCCCATCGAGACCGCCGTCACGCTGGCAGCCTCCCGGCTTACGGCCGCGACCGCGGAGGATGGCCAGTGATGGCCGCCGCCGGGCTGTCGGGGCGAGTCCCATTGGCGTTCGTGGCCGGGCTGTCGGGGCAAGCCGTATTGGCGCCTGCGGCTGCTGTCCGTATGTGGGACCGGTCCCCGGAGGCTCGGCGATGACTGCTGTGCCCCGGAGCGATGCCTGGGAGAAGGTCACGGGGCGGGCCCGGTACGCGGTCGACATGGCTCTGCCCAACATGGCCCACGCGGCGGTGGTGCGCTCGGAGCGGGCCCATGCCCGCATCGCCGGCATCGACCGGGCCGAGGCCGAGGCCGCCCCCGGCGTGATCGCGGTGGTAACCGCCGACGACCTCGGGGACCTGGGCCGCCGTTTCGGCCACATCGTGCCCGACCACGCCGTCCTGGCCGACGGCAAGGTCCGCTACTACGGCGAGCCGGTGGCGGTGGTGGTGGCCGAGACGCCGCACCAGGCCGCCGACGCGGCCGATCTGGTGTGGGTCGACTACGACGACCTGCCCGCCCTCACCGACTCGGCCACAGCCCTCGCCTCCGACACCCTGATCCACGAGCAGTCCTACGCCGAGCCCGGCCAGGAGTTCCTGGGCGTGGCCCCCACCCCCTCAGCCGACAACGTCGCCCACCGCGGCGAGCTGGCCTGGGGCGACGCCGAGGCCGCCCTGGCCGAAGCGGCCGCCGTTGTCGAGACCACCGCCCGGTTCCCCCTCGTCTACGGCTACGCCATGGAGACCTACAACGCGCTGGCCGACTGGCAGCCCGGCTCGCTGCACGTGGTGTCCACCGCCCAGCACCCGCTGATGGTCCGCAAGGAGCTGGCCCGGATGTTCTCGCTGCCGCTGGCCGCGGTGCGGGTCGAGGTGCCCTACATCGGCGGCGGATACGGCTCGAAGTCCTACACCAAGCTGGAGCCCCTGGCCGCGGCCGCGTCGTGGGCATCGGGCCGTCCCGTGAGGGTCACCACCGACGTCGAGGCGGCCATGTACACCACCCGGGCCGACGGCGCGGTCGTCACCGTCCGCACCGCGTTCGACGCCGGCGCCCGGATCTGCGCCCGCGACATCGACATCCGCTTCGACACCGGCGCCTACGCCGACAACAGCCCGCTGGTGCTCACCAAGAGCATCAACCGCAGCTTCGGCCCCTACCGGATCCCCAACCTTCGGGTGCGGGGCGTGGCGGCCTACACCAACACCGCCCCGGCGTCGTCGTACCGGGGCTTCGGCGCCCCCCAGGGCGCGCTGGCGGGCGAGCTCAACATGGACATGGCCGCCGACCGGCTCGGCATCGACCCCGTCGAGCTGCGCCGCCGCAACCTGCTGGCCCCCGGCGATACCATCATCGACGGCAAGCGCCCCCTCGACGCCGACCTGGCCGCCGACATCGACGCCATCGTCAACGCCCTCGACCAGCACGCCGCCGACCGGGATGCCGCTGTTCAAGCCAGCGGCGACCAGCACGCCGCCGTCCATGCCGGCACTCTGCGGGGCCGGGCGGTGGCCGTCACCGCCAGCGACGCCGGGGCCTCGCCCATCTCCACCGCCCAGGTGCGTATGCACGCCGACGGGTCGGTCACCCTGCTGGTGAGCAGCACCGAGATGGGTCAGGGCAGCCGCACCGCCCTGGCCCAGATCGCGGCCCGGGAGCTGGGCGTCGACCTCGACGCGGTGGCCGTCGGCCAGAGCGATACCCGGTTCACCCCGTTCGAGTGGACCACCGGTGCCAGCCGCACCACCACCGTGGTCGGCCTGGCCGTCCAGGCCGCCTGCGCCGACCTCTGGGACAACCTGCGGGCCAAGGCCGCCGAGTCCGCCGGTGTCCCCGTCGACGACGTGATCGTCCACGGCGGTCGCCTCCACCTAGCCGCCGAGACGCTTGCTCCAGCCGAGGTGATCCGGCAGTGGTTCGGCGCCGACGCCGGCGAGGTGGTGGGGGTCGGGGTGATCCGCCGCGACGGCGCCACCGAGATGCTGCCGCCGTTCTGGGAGATCGGCGCAGTCGGGGTGGAGGTGTCGGTGAACGAGGCCACCGGCGAGGTGTCCGTCGAGCATCTGGTGACCGTGGGCGACGTCGGCCACGCGGTGAACCCCGACCTGGTCAAGGGCCAGGACCTGGGCGCGGCCACCCAGGGCCTTGGCATCGCGCTGTGGGAGGAGATGGTCTACGACGGCGAGCAGCTCACCAACCCCAACCTGATCGAGTACCGGGTGCCCCGCCTGCGCGACACCCCCCGCCGGGTCACGTCGGTGCTGGCCGAGCGGGGCGACGGGGCCGGCCCCTACGGCGCCAAGGGCGCCGGTGAGGGCGCCCTCAACCCGGTACCGGCCGCAGTGGCAGCCGCCGTGGGCCGGGCCGTCGGCGTCTGGCCCACCGAGCTGCCCCTCACCCCGCCCAGGGTCTGGTCCCTCCTCCAGCAAGCCGAGCAGTAGCCACCGACACGTCGCCGCCGTCCCCCGGAATCTCGGGTCGGTTGTGTGTCCTGAGTCCACAGAACTCGCACCAAGAAATCTGAGCGGGCCGTCCCCCGGAATCTCGGGTTGGTTGTGTGTCGTAGAGGGACAGTTCTCGTACCGAGAAAGTCTGAGCGGCCCTCCCCCAGATTTCTCGGGTTGGTTGTGTGTCATAAAGACACAGCTCTCTACCGAGATTCTCGGGCCGGACGGCTAGCTATCGCCTTCCAGCAAGGCCAGAGCGGCGTCCAGGTATTGCTCGGCGGCCTGGGTCATGCGGATCAGCCCGTAGGCGTCGAGCACGGCCCGCTTGAGACGGTCGGGGCTGGCCCGGCGCAGCGCCGCCTGCTGTATCACGCCCGCCACCGCATGGGCAGGCTGCTCGCCGGCACCGGCCCGACCCAGCAGCTCCCGGCGCTTGTGCCCCATCAGCTCGGCGATCTCGTTGAGGGGCACCTCGTACAGCGACCGCTCGCCCAGCTCCCGCACCACCACCGGCGGCGCGCCGGCTAGCCGCAGCACCTGCTGGACCTCGCCGCCGTTGTCGAACTCGTCGACCTCCACCTGGCGCCTCAACGTGAGCCGTCCCAGGGCCTGCTCCATCGGGGCCCGGGCCCGCTGGGTCACCTTCGAGGACCCCGCCCCCCGGATGTACTGCCGGTACGCCCGGTCGGCGGTCACCGGCCCCTCCGCGCCCACGATCTCCAGCAGGTGGGCCACGACCTGGGCGACCGGTGCGGTTCGAGGGTCGGGCAGCCCGCCGCCCTGCCATACGACGTACGGCCCCGGCCCGGCCACCGGGTCGTACCCCAGGTGGTGCGACCCGTCCGCGCTGCCATCCGCGCCGCCGTCCGCGCCGCCGTCGCCGCCCGCAGCCGCTTCATCTGCGCCGACCTCGCCCGGCGCACCGCCCGGCACCGGCTGCAGCTCCATCCAGCGCTCCGGCTGGGACAGCTCGGCGAATCCCCGAGGTCGGTAGAGCTCGTGGGCGTCGCGGGTGATGAGCATCAGCCGCCTGATCCCGGCCACCGCCGGGTGCTCGCAGGCTGCCGCCACCAGCGCCTTGCCCAGTCCCTGACCCCGGTGCTCGGCCAGCACGTACACGTCGGCCAGCCATCCGAACGTGGCCCTGTCGGTCACGATCCGGGCGCCGCCCACCATCGATCCGTCGGGCCCGTACACCCCGAGCACCACGCTGTTGGCCGCGGCCACCTCGGTCTCCGCCCGGCTGCGCCCCTGAGCCCAGTAGGCGTCCCGCACCAGGAAGTCGTGCATAGCGCCCGCATCGAAGCGCCCCGGATCATCGGAGATCACGTAGTCCCCGCACCGCCACTGCCGCGGACCCTGGACAGGACCCCCCTCGCTCACGGCGCCAGACGCTACCGGCTGTGCCCGGAGGCTCCCCGACGGCAGCGCTATCCCCCACGGACGGGTAGTATCAGCGCCGGGTAAGCGGGCCGATTTGGCCGTAGTCCGGCGCGACCGTCTGCACCCCACCCCGACCAGCGGCGCCGATCACGTCCCGAGATTCTCGGGAGGGTTCCTGTGCGCTGGAGACACACAACTCTCCCGAGAATCCGGGCCGGGTGGCCCGGCGCCGGCGGCCGAAAGATCGCTACAGGGTTGGGAGGAGCTCGTCGAAGAGGGCGCAGAAGCGCTCGGAGGCCGCGGCCGCGGTCTCCATCACCTCGATGTGCGACAGCGGCACCTCGGAGATGCCGGCGGCCAGGTTGGTGCACAGCGAGATGCCCAGCACCTGAGCCCCCATGTGGCGGGCCGCGGTGGCCTCGGGCACGGTGGACATGCCCACCATCGAGCCGCCCAGCGCCTTGGCCATGCGGATCTCGGCCGGGGTCTCGAACATCGGGCCCCGGAACCAGAAGTACACGCCCTCCTGGAGGGTCTGCCCCAGCCGGGCCGCGGCCGCATGCGCCTTGGCCCGCAGCTCGGGGGTGTACACGTCGGTCATGTCGGTGAAGCGGGGGCCGAGGCGCTCGTCGTTGGGTCCGGCCAGCGGGCTGATCCCGGCCAGGTTCACGTGGTCGGTGATGACGGCGAGGTCGCCGGCGGCCATGCCGTCGTCGCAGCATCCGGCCGCGTTGGTGACCACCACCACCCGGCACCCGGCGGTGACCGCGGTCCGCACCGCGAACGTGATCGACTCCGGGTCGTGGCCCTCGTAGGCGTGGGCCCGCCCCGACAGCAGCAGCACCCGGTTGCCGCCCATCTGCGTGGAGTAGGCGGTGCCGGCGTGGCCGGCGATGGTCGGGATGGGGAACCCGGGCAGGTCCTCGTAGGACACCGCCACCTTGTCGCCGATCCGGTCGGGGTAGCCGCCCAGCCCGGACCCCAGCACCACGCACACGTCGTGCCTCTCGCATCCGGTCCGCTCCGCCAGCACCCCCGCGGTCCGCTGCAACCGCTCGTACAGATCACTCATGTCGGTCTCCTCATTGCCTGTCGGGCCGTCACTCTGGGCTCCGGCTGAAGCGGACGATGTCGGCGGATGCCTCCGGGTAGGCCTCGGTCAGTTCATCCGGGTCGCCTAGCTCGAAGCCGTCATTCTGGTAGGCGGGGGCCAGGGTGGCGCCGGTCAGCGACCAGTCGCCGGTGGTGGTGGCCGCCATCCACACCCCGGCGGGCACGGCCACCATCGGGCGCTGGCCCCCCGCCAGGTCGTCGCCCAGCACGGGCCGGCTCACCGTGCCGTCCGGCGCAAGCAGCAGCATCTCCACGGC
Source organism: Acidimicrobiaceae bacterium (assembly GCA_009843735.1). Classification (GTDB taxonomy): domain Bacteria; phylum Actinomycetota; class Acidimicrobiia; order Acidimicrobiales; family Aldehydirespiratoraceae; genus Aldehydirespirator. The sequence continues at coordinate 11,766 of VYCW01000007.1, forward strand.
CGCGCCCGCATAGTGGTGCCACAACTCCGGCCCCGGTAGCCGGTGCAGGGCCGAGAAGTCGCCCGGCCTCATCAGGTAGTAGATGGCCGAGGACCGCTCATCCCGCCAGGTCTGGGCCCACATCCCGCCCTCGAACGCCAACGGCTCCAGCCCCAGCAGTTCGATCACGTGGTCGGCGCTCATTGCGGCGTTCATCGATGGGTCCTCGTGGTTGGACGTCATCGGGCTAGGCGGCGGGCCCGGGCCTGGGCGTCGGCCACTGCCTCGGCCATGTCGAGGGTCAGGACCCGGCTGTCCTCGACGACCTTGCGGCCGGCCACCCACACCCCGCGGATGGCCCCGGGCGAGCCCGACCACACGATCCTCGACAGAGGGTCGTCCTCCTCGGCGATCACCGGGTTCAGGGCCGGCTCGGCCGCCGACAGGGCCACCATGTCGGCCCAGCATCCCGGCGCCAGCCGTCCCAGCTCGTCGCCCCAGCCCAGCACTTCGGCTGCCCCTGCCGTGGTCATCCGCAGCGCCTCGGCCGGTGGCAGGGTCTGGGCGTCGCCGGAGCGGATACGGGCGGTGCGGATAGCGGTGCGCATCTCCTCGAACAGGTCCAGGCGATGATGCGACGCGGGACCGTCGGTGCCGATGGCCACCCGCAGCCCGGCCGCTCGCATCTCGGTCACCGGCGCCACCCCGGAGGCGTGCTTGGCGTTCGAGCACGGGCAGTGCACCACGGCGGTGTCATTGCGGGCCAGCACGTCGATGTCGTCCGGGGTCAGCCACACGCCGTGGGCTGCGATCACGTCACCGTCGAGCAGCCCCAGCGACTCCAGGTACTCGGGCGCGCCCAGGCCCCCGGACAGCTCCCGCACCGCGGCATCCTCCCACTCCTGCTCGGCCAGATGTATGTGCACGGGCATGCCGGTGGCGGAGGCCCGTTCCGCGATGGCGCTCAGGCACTCCTGCGACACCGAGTAGGCCGCGTGGGCCGCGATCCCGGCCCGGACCAGGTCGCTGCCGGCCCAGCGGTCCCGCAGGGCCACCATCTCGTCGAGCTGGTCCGGCCACGGACCCGTGAGCGTGAACCCGGGGTCCTCGATCACGCCGGGGGTCACCAGGCAGCGCAGCCCGGCGTCGGTGGCGCCCTCGGCCATGGCCTGGCCGCTGAAGTACATCTCGACCGATGTGGTGATCCCGTTGGCCAGCAGTTCGGCCGCTCCCAGCCGCATCCCGGCCCGCACGTCGCCACCGGTGAGCTTCGACTCCCGGGGCCACATCACCTCGTGCAGCCAGCGGTCCACCGGCAGCCCCTCGCCCGCGCCCCGCAGCAGTACCATCGGCGTGTGGCAGTGGGCGTTGATGAGGCTCGGCATGAGGATGCCGGTCCGGTGCACCGCGGTGTCGGGGGCCGGTCCGGGTGCGTCGGCGGCGGGACCGCACCACACGATCCGCCCGTCGTCGCCCACGTCCACCGCCCCGCCGGCGATGGGTGCGGGGACGGCGCCGGCCGGCCCGTCCATGGTGACGAGCACGTCGCACAGGTACCGGTCCATCACGCCCAACCCTAGAGAGCACGCTGCCTGTCCCGAAATTGATGCGGATCGTTTGCCTCAGAGGGCGGATTCGTCATCGATTGGCGAATTGGCAGCAGGATGTGCGCATGGGGTGCATGGCGCTGCCAATTCCTTGGGTGGGCAGGAACGGCGACAACTAGCCTCGACAGCCCATGGACGGCGGCAGTTTGCGGACGCTGGACTGGGCCGGCGGCCCGGACGGCGTGGTCGAGATGGTCGACCAGACCGCCCTGCCCGGCGCCTACACCGTCCTGCGCATCGACAACGTGCCCGACATGGTGGCCGCCATCCAGCGCCTGTCGGTCCGGGGCGCTCCCGCCATCGGCGTGGCCGGCGCCTTCGGCGTGGCCCTGGCCGTGCGGGCCCACGGCACCAGCGGCCCCGCGTTCGAGGCCGCGGTCGCCTCCCTGCGCCAGGCCCGACCCACCGCGGTGAATCTGGCCCGCATGGTGGACCGGGCCGCGTCCAAGGCTTCCGAGGGCTTCGACGCTGTACTGGCCGAGGCCGCCACCATCCGCGACGAGGAACTGGCCGCCTCGCACGCCATGGGCAGCCTCGGCGCCGACCTGGTGCTCGACCTGGTGGGCCGGGCCGATATCCGGGCCATGACGATCTGCAACACCGGCGGCCTGGCCGCGGTGGAGCGGGGCACGGCGCTGGCGGTGATCCAGACCCTCCACGAGCGCGGCCGTCTGGCCGAGGCGCTGGCCCTTGAGACCCGCCCCCTGCTGCAGGGCGCCCGCCTCACCGCCTGGGAGCTGGACCGCATGGGCGCGCCCCACCGCCTGCTGGTCGACTCGGCCGGTCCGTTCATGCTGGCCAGGGGCCAGGCCGACGTGGTCCTCACCGGCGCCGACCGGGTGGCCGCCAACGGCGACACCGCCAACAAGATCGGCACCTTCTCGCTGGCGCTCGGCGCCCGCCACGCCGGGGTGCCGTTCATAGTGGTCGCCCCCGAGTCGACCGTCGACGCCGACACCCCCGACGGCGCCGGCATCGCCATCGAGGATCGAGGCACCGACGAGGTGGTGTCGCTGGCCGGCGTGTCAACCGCCCCCGACGGCACCGCAGCCGCCAACCCCGCCTTCGACGTAACCCCCGCCGAGCTCATCACCGCGGTGGTCACCGACCAGCGAGTAGTCCGCCTAGACCACAACCAAACCCCCGCCTAGCGGTCGGCTACCTGAGACATGCCTGTGAAGTACGCGTTTGTGGACTTGCCGACCCGGGTGGAGGCTGCGGTGGCCAATGCGGCCCGGGCCGAGGCGGCCGGGCTCGACCGTTTCATGGTGCCGCAGGTCGAGCGGGCCGACCCGATCGCGGTGCTGGCCGTGGTGGCCGATCGGGTGCCCCGCATCGAGCTGGCCACCAGCGTGATCGTCATCCAGTCGACGCTGCCGGGGCTGCTGGCCCAGCAGACCCGCACCGTCAACCAGATCAGCGGCGGCCGGTTCACGCTCGGCATCGGGGTGTGCCACCAGCCCATCGTGACCGAGGCGTTCGGGCTCGAGTGGCGCCGGCCCTACAGCCACATGGTCCAGTACCTCGACGCCCTGCTGCCGCTGCTGACCGATCAGGCGGCGGATGCCGTCGGCGACTTGGCGTCGCACCGGGGCGAGATCCTGGTGCCCGGTCCTGTTCCCCGGGTGATGCTGGCGGCCATGGGGCCGAAGATGCTGCGGCTGGCGGCGGCCCGCACGGAGGGCACGATCCTGGCCTGGACCGGGCCCCGCACCATCGAGGAGCACGTCCGCCCGACCATCGGCGACGCCCAGATCTCGGCCACCGTGTGGGTGTGCGTGACCGACGACCCCGACGGCGCCCGGATCCGCCTCGGCGAGCTGCTGGCCGGCTACGGGACGCTGCCGTCGTATCAGGCCATGGCCACACGGGAGCGGGTGGCCGACATGATGGACCTCCTCGTCATCGGCAACCCGGATCAGGTCCGGGCCGAGCTGGCCCGCTACGCCGCCGCCTCCGCCGACGAGATCGCCATCATCCTCCAGGGCAACCGCGCCGAGCGAGAAGCCGGCTGGGCCATGATCGAGGAAGGTCTGGCCTGAGCACCGGCTGCCGGGTCAGCCCGCGGGCCGGAACCCCGGTCAGTCGCTTGCGGGGCGGGCGTACTCGGCCAGCCGCAGCCCTCGCCACCACAGCCCTCCCGCCAGCGCCAGCACCATCAACGCCGGGATCACGGTCCACACCAGCGCCCGGCCGGCGATGTCGTAGAGCCAGGCCCCCAGCACCGACGTGACCCCGCCCAGCAGCACCTCGCTGGCGCCCATCAGCCCCTGGGACGAGGCTTGGCGGTCGTCGGTCACCGTTTGGGAGTAGGCGTAGAGCCCGGCGGTGAAGCCCAGGCCGGCACCGATCCCCATCACCATCGACACCGCCACCAGGGTCCAGACCGAGTCGAACACGCCGAGCAGCCCGCCGCACACGGCCGAGGCGAGCAGCCCGCTCGCGCACAGCCGCAGCCCGCCGGTGCGCTGGGCCCACGCCCCCGCCACCGGGGCCAGCGCACCGAGCGGGATGGCGAACAGGGTGAAGCTCACCCCGACCTCCCAGGTGGCTGCGCCGAGGTCGACCAGGCTGACCGCCCATACCGCCTCCCATGCCCCGATCATCACGAACTGGCTGGTGACCAGCAGCAGGGTGCCGGCCACCACCCGGTCGCCCAGCAGCCGCAGCGAGCTGGTGGTTCGAGTGCCGAGAGCCCCCTCGTCGGACTCCAGCCGCCCCATCATCGTCACGATGGCGACGACCACGCCGGCCAGGACATAGAAGGGCAGGTCGAGGTTGAAGGCCTCGGCCAGGACGGCAGTCGCCGCCGGGGTCAGCGCGAACCAGACGACTTCCATCACTCCCAGGCGGCCCAGGTTGCGCCCGGTGTGGGCCGGGTCGGCCAGGATGACGGCCCGGCGGATGGCGGGCTGGGCCGTGCCGATGGCGATGCCGAGCACGGCCCTCGACCCGACCAGGGTCCAGAAGCCCGAACTGACTGCGAACCCGACCATGCTGGCCGCCGCGGCCACGAGCCCGATGCGGACCATAAGAGCGAGCGCGGATTGATCGGCGGCCAATCGCGTCGCAGGGTGGTCATTTCCGCTCTTGTTCGCTTCGCTCACGGGCCGCTCGGGCCACGGCCCCGCCCCGTATGGGCCGGGTCGCCCGCCTATCCGCGGGGCCTCTAAGCGGCGCGTGGCCCCGGTCGGCCACCCTGGCCAGGGTGAGCTGGGTGACGAAGGCCGCGAAGAACCCCGCGCCCACGATCAGCCCGAGTTGGGTCTCGCTCAGCCCGAACTCGTCGCGCAGGTCGCCCAGCAGAGTGATGACCGAGGCCAGCGAGCCCATGCACAGCCCCTGGGCCCAGGTAGTAGGTCAGCAGCCGCGGCGCTCGGTCCCCCTCAGTCGCCACAGAGCGGATGACGAGAATCGAACTCGCATTCTCAGCTTGGGAAGCTGATGTTCTACCATTGAACTACACCCGCGAAGGGCCGCGAGCGTAGCCACGGAGCCGCCCGCTGCACAGCCGACGGATTCTCGGGTTGGTTATGGGTGGTGAGTGCCCAAAACCACCCCGAGATTTGCTGGCTCGGATTCTCGGGTTGGTTATGGGTGGTGAGTGCCCAAAACCAACCCGAGATTTTCGCGGCGGCTACGAGTAGCGCACGTAGACGGGGCGGTCGGTGTCGGACCGGTCGGGGTCGAACCCGTAGCCGAGCCCGTCGAAGTCCCGCAGCCCCCGCACCGACTTGACCCGGTTGCGGATGATCCAGCCCGCCATCGACCCCCGGGCCCGCTTGGCGAAGAACGAGATCATCTTGGGCTCCTTGTCGCCCCGCCCGTCCAGGAACGCCGGCGTCACCAGCCGCCCCTCCAGCCGCCGGGTGTCCACCGAGCGGAAGTACTCGTTCGACGCCAGGTTCACCACCACCGCCGGCCCTGGGCTGTCGGCCAGGTCGGCGTTCAGCACGTCGGTGATGCGCTCGCCCCAGTACTGGTAGAGGTCGCGGCCCCGGTCGGTGGCCAGCTTGGACCCCATCTCCAGCCGGTACGGCTGCATCAGGTCCAACGGGCGCAGCACCCCGTACAGCCCCGACAGGATCCGCAGCACCTTCTGGGCGTGGGTGTAGTCGCGCTCGGTGAAGGTGGCCGCCGCGTCCATGCCCTGGTACACGTCGCCAGCGAAGGCCAGCAGCGCGGGCCGGGCGTCGGCGGTCGTGAACGGCTCCTGGAAGTCCTGGTAGCGGTCGAAGTTGAGTTCGGCCAGTTCGGCGGAGATGTCCATCAGCCTGGCGATCTCGTCGGGCGACTTCTGGCGCATCACGTCCACCAGCGACGACGCCTCGTCCAGCATCCGGGGCTGGGAGTGCTTGCGGGTCGGCAGCGCCGAGCTGTAGTCGAGCGCCTTGGCCGGGGAGACGACGATCAGCATCGTGCCGTTATACCCCGCCCAGCCCCGCTCCCCGAAATTGATTCGGATTGTGGTTGCCTGGTGCCCATTCGGTCGCCAATTTCGGGCCAGCCGCTCCCGCTCCCCGAAATTGATGCGGATTGTGGGCCTCTGGGGGCCGAGTCGCCATCGATTCCGGGCGGGCGACGGACGGGTCGGGGACTCAGGCGGCGGTGGCCTTCTCCGCGGACTCGGCGGACTCGGCAGCCTCGGCAGGCTCCGCGGCTCCGGGCCCGGGCTCCAGCTCGGGCAGGCAGCGCCGCAGGTTGCGGATCCCCTGGCCGATGCGCTGGCGGTTCTCGATCAGCGCGAACCGCACATGGCCCTCGCCGCCGGG
>VYCW01000127.1 GCA_009843735.1 Acidimicrobiaceae bacterium
CCCCCGCGCCTGCCCCATCCCCGCCAGCCGCTTCCGGCTCGGTCAAGGCCGTGCCCAAGGCCCGGAAGTTGGCCCGGGAACGGGGCATCGACCTCGCCACCGTGGCCGGTACCGGACCGGGCGGCTCCATCACCGTCGCCGACGTAGAGGCCGCAGCCGCTCCGGCCCCGGCAACCGGCCGGCGCGAGCGACTGTCGGCCATCCGCCGCTCCATCGCCCGGCACATGACCGAGTCCATGCAGATCCCGCAGTTCACTTCGATGGTTGACGCCGACGCCAGCGGGCTTCTCAACGCCCGGTCGGCCGCGGCCGAGGCGACCGGCTCGAGGGTGCCCCTCGACGCGCTGCTGGTGGCGCTGCTGGTGCCGGTCCTGCGGGACCATCCCGTTATGAACGCCAGGCTCGACGGCGACGAAGTCGAGTACTTCGAGCACTACGACATCGGCGTGGCCGTCGACACCCCCGAAGGGTTGATGGTTCCCGTGGTGCGGGGCGCCGACGCCCTCTCGTTGCCGGAACTGTCCTCCGAGGTCCTGCGGCTGGCCACCGCGGCCCGCGACCGCACCGCGGCACCCCACGAGCTGACCGGGGCCACCGCCACCGTCAACAACGTGGGCTCTCTCGGGATGCTGGCCGGCACGCCGATGCTGCCGGTGGGCACCAGCATGATCGCCGCCTTCGGCATGGCCCGCCCGGTTGTACGTCTGATCGACGGCGTTCCGACGGAGGTGCCGACCATGACAGTGTCGGCCACCTTCGACCACCGAATCATCGACGGCGGAGCCAGCGGCCGCTTCCTGGCCCAGCTCAAGGAGAGCATCGAGGCTTCCGACCGGATCGGCTGATCCCCAGAGGCGGACGGCCTCAGGGTCTCAGGGGAAAGGTAAGGGATGTCCCCGGTTGGGGAGGGTCGGGCCGCTCGTAGAGTCCCGCTTGCGACCTCCCGTAAGCGCTAGGAGAAGACGTGACCCCCTCCCCCACTCAAGCACTGGCCACCGCTGCCCGAGCTGTGGCCGCCTCCAAGATCTACGGCTCCGGCGACACCGAGGTGCGGGCCCTCGACGCCATTGACGTGGCCTTCGAGCAGGGCCGCTTCACCGCCATCATGGGCCCGTCGGGGTCGGGCAAGTCCACCCTGATGCACTGCATGGCCGGGCTCGACAATGTGACATCGGGCCAGGTGATCATCGGCGAAACCGACCTCACCACGCTGTCGGAGAAGGACCTCACCCTGCTGCGCCGCGACAACGTGGGCTTCGTGTTCCAGGCCTACAACCTGGTGCCCACTCTCACCGCCATCGAGAACATCACCCTGCCGATGGACCTCGCCGGTTCCAAGGGCGACGAGGCCTGGGTCGACGAGGTGGTGGGTGCCACCGGTCTCGCCGACCGGACCAAGCACCGCCCCAACGAGCTCTCGGGAGGCCAGCAGCAGCGGGTGGCGGTGGCCCGGGCTCTGGCCGGCAAGCCCCAGATCATCTTCGCCGACGAGCCCACCGGCAACGTCGACTCCAACACCGCGGCCGAGATCCTCGGCTTCATGCGGAGCGCGGTCGACCAGATGGGCCAGACCATCGTGATGGTCACCCACGACCCGGTGGCCGCCTCCTACGCCGACCGGGTGGTGTTCCTGGTGGACGGCAAGATCGTGGACGAACTGGAGGACCCGACACCCCAGGGCATCCGGGACCACATGACCCAACTCGGCGCCTGAGGCCCGCTCTCAGACCGCCCTCCACCTAGACAGACTCCTGATGCTGCGCCTAGCCCTCAAGTCGCTGCTGGCCCACAAGATCCGCTTCGCGCTGACCGCCGGGACCATCGTCCTGGGCGTCACGTTCGTAGTGGCCGCCTTCGTGACCGCCGACTCGTTGCGGTCCACCTTCGACGACATAGGCGTGGACATAAACACAGGCAAGGACTTCACCGTGCGAGGCGCGCTCGGATTCGGTGAGATCGCCAACGCGCCGCCCGTCCCTGACAGCCTCGTTGACGGCATCCGCGCCATCGACGGGGTGGAGATCGCCGAGGGGCGTTTCTTCGTGGACGGGGTGATTCCCGTGGACGGCTCCGGCGAGGCCGTGTCGACCCTCGGTGGGCCCCTCGCGGGCGTCAACTGGCTCGAGGACGACTCGCTCTCGCAGTACTTCCTGATTACCGGCCGGTGGCCCCAGGGACTTTCGGAGTTCGCCATCGGCACCGAGACGTTCGCCGACTACGACTTCGAGTTGGGTCGCGACTACCAGGTGGTGACCCCGACAGGGCCCCGCACTTTCACCCTTACCGGCACGATGCAGTTCGGCTTCCCCGAGGACGCTGGCGCTGGGGTGGTGTTCTCGGTGTTCGACACGGCTACCGCCCAGGAGGTGCTCGGCTACGAGGGCCTGTTCAACGAGATCGACCTGCGGGTCTTGCCCGACGCCGACCTCGACGAGGTCCGCAACCGCATCGAGGCGGCCCTGCCCGCCGGGACCGAGGTGATCAGCTCCGAGGAGGCCGCCGAGGAGTTCGGCGACTTCTTCGAGTTCTTCATCGGACCGCTCCAGACGATCCTGCTGACATTCGCCTTCGTGGTGCTGTTCGTCAGCACGTTCATCATCTCCAACACCTTCAACATCGTGCTGGGGCAGCGGGTGCGCGAGCTGTCGCTGCTGCGGGCGCTGGGGGCCACTCCGAGGCAGGTGCGCCGCTCGGTGCTGATCGAGTCGCTGGTGATCGGCATGGCCGCCTCCGCCGCGGGCATCGGACTGGGGATGCTCGGCGCCCTCGGGCTCGGGGCTCTGTTCGACGCCTTCGGCGCCTCCCTGCCCGACGGGCCCCTGCCGCTGCGGCCGCGCACTGTTGCCTGGGCGTTCGCAGTGGGGGTCGGCTTCACCGTGATCGCGTCGCTAGTCCCCGCAGTCAAGGCGTCGAGGGTGTCGCCGGTGGCGGGCCTGCAGGAGAGCACCGGTGACGACGGCGGGCATCTCCGCCTCTGGCGGCCGATCGTGGGCGCCGCGCTCGCCGTGACCGGGCTCGTCCTCGTCGGCAGAGGGCTGTTCGCCGACTTCGACTCGACCACTGCCCAACTCGTGTCGCTGGGCGCAGGCGCCGCAGTGGTGTTCGTGGCGGTGGCGGTGCTCAGCCCCCTGATCGCCGGTTCCGTCGTCTCGGCGCTGGCTCGGCCCCTGCCGCGAGTCTTGCGCACTCCGGGCCGGCTGGCCCGCGACAACGCGGCCCGCAGCCCCCGCCGGACCGCGGCGACGGCGGTAGCGCTAACGATCGGGCTGGCGCTGGTGGCCATGGTTCTTGTGGTCGGGCAGTCGCTTAAGGACACCTTCTCCGACAGTCTCAGCAGCGCATTGAAGGCCGACTACATCGTCAGTGCCGAGACGTTCTCGGGAGTGCCCAAGACCCTGGCCGAAGACCTGAGGGCGGCGGGCGCGGGGACCGTGGTCGGGCTGGACGAAGACGTCGTGCAGATCTTCAGCCCCGTCGCACCGGACCGGATCTTGCAGACCGAGATGACCGTGACTGACCTGGCGACCGTCGGCGAGGTCGCCAACCTCGGCATCACCGAAGGCTCGCTGAGCGCCATCGATCCCGCCTCCGAACTGCTCGTCAACGTCGACGCCGCGGACGAATGGGGCCTGTCGGTCGGAGACCCGGTCGAGCTCAGGCTGGTTAACGGCGAGGCCCTTGCGATGACGGTTGGAGCGGTCTTCACGGAGACCCAACCACCCTTCTGGGACGACTGGCTGATCGACCGATCCCTGTACGAGCAGGCCGTTGCCGCGGACGCCTTCGAGCAATGGGTGGCCGTCAAGGGCGCCAACGGCGAGCCCGAAGTGACCCAGGCGCGGCTCGAGCAGGTGCTCAGCGCCTATCCCCAGGCGAATCTGGAGGACCGCCAGCAGTTCCAGGAGAACGCAGAGTCGAACCTGAACACGGTGCTGGCGCTGGTCAACGTGTTCCTGCTGTTCGCGCTGGTTGTGGCCCTGGTGGGGATCGTCAACACGCTCACGCTGTCGGTGTTCGAGCGCACCCACGAGATAGGGCTGCTGCGGGCGGTGGGCATGACCCGGCGCCAGCTGCGGCGGGTCATCCGCTGGGAGGCGGCCACCATCGCCCTCTACGGCGCGATTATCGGCGTGGCGCTGGGGCTGGCCTTCGGGGTGGCGCTCGCAGTGGCCATCCCCAACGAGATCATCGACCGGGTGTCGGTGCCGGCCTGGCAGATGGTCGGACTCGTGGTGGTGGCTGTCGTCTTCGGCCTGCTCGCGGCGGTGTTCCCGTCCTACCGGGCCGGCCGCATGAACGTCCTAGAAGCGATAGCCGCGGACTGATCGGCAGGCTGGGGGCGTTCGACGATGTTCAAGCTCGCCCTCCGCAGCCTTATAGACAAGAAGCTGCGCTTCGCGCTGACCACCCTCGTGGTGGTCATCGGCGTGATGTTCGTGGTGGGCTCGTTCACGCTCACCGACAGCCTGCGGTCCACGTTCGCGGGACTCGCCCAGGACATCGCCAAGGGCGCCGACCTGACGGTACGGGTAGACCAGGAATTCGGCGGCGACTTCGAGCGGGCCACCGTGCCGGAGGCGGTGGCCGAGCAGGTGGCCGGCGTCGAGGGCGTGGACCTGGCCCGGCCCGAGTTGGCAGCCCTCAACGTCTTCATCGTCGACGGAGACGGCGAGCCGATAAGGCCTCCGGGTCCGCCGGCGCTGGGCTTCAGCTTCAACCCGGGCTCGTTCTTCATCACCGAGGGCCAGCAGCCGTCCGCACCGGGCGAGTTTGCGACCGACACCGTGACCGCTGCCAACAACGATCTAAGGGTCGGCGAGACCTACCAGATCAACGGCCCGCTCGACGCCGAGCCTTTCGAGCTGGTCGGCTTGTTCAACTTCGGGTCCCCCGACTCGCACACCGGCCTGGGCCAGACGATGGCCGCCTTCGAGCTGGAGGAGGCCCAGCGCTTCTTCGGCATGGAGGACGGCTACCAGGCGGTCGGCGTGCTGGCGTCGGCCGGCGCCGAGGTGTCCGAGGTGCAGGCCCGGCTGGAGGCGGTGCTGGGCGACGAGTACCGGGTGATCACCCAGGAGGTCGAGGCGGCCGAGCAGGAGGAGGACTTCAACCAGGTCGTCGACATCTTCAACACCGTTCTGCTGGTGTTCGCGTTCATCGCGGTGTTCGTGTCGGCGTTCATCATCAACAACACCTTCCAGATCATCGTCGGCCAGCGGGTGCGGGAGATCGGGCTGTGGCGGGCCGTCGGCGCCACTCCGAGGCAGGTGAGCCGATCGGTGATCACCGAGTCGGCCATCGTGGGCGCCCTCAGCACCGTCATCGGGATCGGGCTCGGCCTGGCGCTGGCTCTGGTGCTGCGCGCCGTCCTGGAAGTGATCGGCTTCCCGCTCCCGCCGGGTCCCCTGACGCTGCAGTTCCGCACCGTCGTTCTGGCTGCGGTCGTGGGCCTGGGCGTGACGATGGTCTCGTCGATCGCACCCGCCATGAGGGCGCGCCGGATCTCCCCGGTGGCCGCGTTGAGCCAGGACTTCCAGCTGGGCGCCACCGGCCTGCGCCGCAGACTGATCACGGGCGGAGCGGTGTTCGCGGCCGGGGTCGTCTCGCTGGCTGCGGGCATGACTGCCGGGATGGACACCGCGCCGACATTCGTGCTGCTCGGAGTGGGCGCGGTGCTCGCCTTCGTGGGCATGAACATCGTGAGCCCGGTCTTCGCCCGGCCGGCGGCGTCCGCGCTGGGCCGGCCGCTGAAGGCCGCGTTCGGCGTGCCCGGGCGGCTGGGCCGCGACAACGCGGCCCGGAACCCTCGACGGACGGCCTCGACGGCCGGCGCGCTGCTGATCGGCCTCGCCCTCATGGGACTGGCCGCAGTGGTGGGCGAGTCGATCAAGAAGACCTTCGACAACATCCTCGACAACGCGGTGGAGGCCGACTACTTCATCCAGTCCTCCGCCACCGGCTTCGGTCCCCCGCCCGGCTTCCCGGCCCGGGTGGCCGACGAGATAGAGGCGCTGGACGAGATCGAGAGCGTGATGCGCATCCAGTGGGCGTTCAGCGGGCTGAGCGTAGAGGGCGAGCCGCGCGACATCGTGGCCGCCGACATGTCCCTGGCCGACGACCACTTCGACGGCCAGGTGAGCTCGGGCGACATGGCCGCCGGAGATCCCCGCACCGCTCTGGCCCTGCACAGCGACTCGGCCGAGAGCCTGGGCGTCGGCGTGGGCGACACCGTCGAGGCCACCTTCCCCGACAACCAGACCGAGACCTTGACGGTGGTGGCGATATTCGAGGACGCGGCCATCTACGGCAACTGGCTGATCGACGGCGCCCTGTGGGACCGCCACTTCAACCGCAACGACCTCGCCTTCGCCAGCGCCCGGACCGCCGACTTGCCGGACGCCGCCACCGAGGCGGAGCAAGCCTCGCTGCTGGAACGAAGCCGGGCCGCCGTCAACGGCGTGATCGACCGCTACCCCACCGTGAAGGTCGAGAACCAGGCCGAGTTCCGCCAGACCCAGCAGTCCCAGCTCACCGCGATCATCAGGGTGATCCAGGTGCTCATCGGCCTGTCGTTCGTCATCGCGCTGATCGGCATCATCAACACGTTGAGCCTGTCCGTGTTCGAGCGCATCCACGAGATCGGCCTGCTCCGCTCGGTGGGCATGACCCGCAAGCAGCTGCGGCGCTCGATCTACTGGGAGGCTCTCATCGTGGCCGTCTTCGGCGGCCTGCTCGGTGTCGCCGTGGGCACCGTGTTCGGCGTGGCCACTGCGCTGGCGCTGCCGGAGTCGTTCGTGCAGGCGGTAGCCGTGCCGTGGCTGGATCTGGTGGTCTTCGTGGTGATCTCGGCGGTGGCGGGGCTGCTGGCCGCCATCCTGCCCGCGGTGCGTGCCGGTCGCATGAACATCCTCGACGCCATAGCCCACGAGTAGGGGCCGGGCCCCGGGGCGCTACCCGTGGCGGTCGAACAGGGCTTCGAGCTGCTCGCAGATGTAGTCCATGTGCTCCGGGCCGAGGCCGTGGTGGATCGGCAGCGACAGTGAGCGGTCCATGATCCGGTCGCAGTTGGGCAGTCCGCCGACCGGGGCCCGGTGCTCGATGCCGGCGAAGCCGGGCTGGCGCAGGATGTTGCCGGTCCACACCATGCGGGTCGACACGCCCCGGGCCGCCAGGAACTCCTGGGCCTTGGTGCGGTCGAATCCGGCGTCGGGGCCGATCTCGAAGCAGAACCTCATCCACGTGGTGTCGGTCTCCGGAGTGGTGCGCCCCGGCGTCACGCCCTCGCGGCCGGCCATGAAGTCGTCGAGGCGGCGCCAGTTGGCCCGGCGACGGGAGTTGAACTCTTCAAGCTTGTCGAGTTGCACCAGCCCGTAGGCGGAGCTCAGCTCGTTGGGCTCGAAGTTGTAGCCGATGGAGTCGAACACGAACACCAGGTCGTAGGGAGTGCCGTCGGCCAGGGCCGAGAACCGGTCGGTGCTGCCCTTCCTCGACCCGTACAGGTACGACTCGCTGCGCCGTCCCCAGCGGCGAAGCGACAGGGCAAGGTCGTACTGGTCGGGGTCGTCGATGCCGACCAGTCCGCCGGTCCCTCCCGCGGTCATGGCGTGGGAGCGGGCGAAGCTGGTAACGCCGATGTCGCTCCGCTCGCCGGTGCGGCGGCCCCGCTGGTAGCTGTCGAGCACGTCGCAGGAGTCCTCCACCAGCGTCAGGCCGTGAGCGTCGGCCACCGCCCGCAGCCGGTCCCAGTCGGGGCAGTTGCCGCACAGGTTGGGCACCAGGATCGCCCTGGTGCGGGGACCGATCATGTCCTCCACGGCCTCGACGTCGATCTGGTAAGTGTCCTCGGTGATGTCGGCGAACACCGGCACCAGCCCGGACTGGACCATGGGCGCGACATCGGTGGAGAACGTCAGCGGGGAAGTGATGATCTCATCGCCGTGCTCCAGGCCGAGGAGGTCGATGGCGATGCGCAGGGCCGACGAGCCCGAGTTGACCATGAGCCCGAACTGCTTGGACAGCTTGGCTGCAACCCGCTCCTCCAGCGCCAGGGTCGCGTCGCCGATCTCGAGCTTCGGGTTGTCCCGCATCACCGCGGCGACCGCTTCTATCTCCCGCTCGTCATGCACCGCTCCCGCAGGCGGCAGTTCCATAGTGCGGCTCCTCCCCACGATTCGAGGCTCACCGGGCGCAGGTCAGGCTAAGGGCCACGCCGAGCGACTCAGGTGCGGTAGAGCATTCCCTTGTAGGCGGAGGTGAAGCCGGCCGCCTCCAGACGGCCCGCCCACAGTGTCTCCCTGACCGCGGTGCCGTCGACCTTGCCGATCTCCAGTTTGCGGAGGCGGCCGTCCTTGACCAGTCCGATGATCGCCTCGATCCAGACGTCGTTCGGCTCGGCGCCCTCGAAGGTGGCCAGCGACCGGCCGCCCCGTTCGAGCACGACCAGCGGCAGCCCGTCGGCCAGCACCACATGGGCCCCGGCGGTGCGGGCGGGCCTGCCCGGCGAGTCGGGCCAGGCCAGCGCCGCGCCGTAGGGCTGAGCCGGGTCGGTGGCGGCCAGCACCACCGGCGGTGCATCGGGCTCCGGCGTGCGGGTTCCCCGCAGGCGGTCGACGGCGCCGGGCAGGGCGAACTGGGCCGCGCCCAGCCCGGCCACGAAGTAGCCCCGGCGGGCCTCACCCCGCTCCTCCAGGGCCTTCAGCACCGGATAGACCCCCGCGAACCCGCCGTCGATGCCCTCACCCAAGGCGGTCTCTCGGGTGACCACGCCGTACCGGTCGAGGAGCTGATGAGCCCGGGCCAGGGCCGACTCGGTGGGAGCCGGCTGGGGACTGAGCAGCGGCTCCACCAGCGACCAGCGGCCCGCGGCCGACGGCGGACCGGTGGCGCTGAGTCCTCCCAGCCGCAACCGGCCCCGGCGGGAGCGGCCCGGCCGGGACGGCGAGTGCCGGCCGCGGCCGCGGGCCGGGCCGGAGATGCGGGACCGCAGGGGGGCGAGGGAGTCGTTGGTGACCTCACCGGCCCATACCAGGTCCCACAGCGCGGCCAGCACCGTCTCGGTGTCGTAGGGCACCGACGCGGCCCGCGCGGCCGCCACCAGGTCACTCCAGAACGACGCTCCCCGGTCGCGCAACCGGTCCCGCAGCGCGTCGTGCACGGCTCCCTCGCATCCCTCGGAGACGGGCACCAGCAACCCGGCCTGATCGCGGAACACCAGCCGGACCCGGCCATCGGTGGCACCCAGCGCACCCGCGCCGACCCACACGACCTCGCCGGAGGTGCATAGCTGGTCCAGGTCGGCGGGCTTGTGGCCGATCATCCGGCAGGCGAGCACGTCGGCCTCCAGCACCGACGCGGCCACCGGCGCCCCCTGCAACTGCGCCACCACGTCGGCAAGGGCGTCCACACCCCGGCGCCGGCCCCCCACCCCCTGCCAGTCGGGGAGGAACCTGGCCAGCGCCTCGGGAGGAACCGGCTCAACCTCCTGGCGCAGGGCGGCCAGGCAGCGGCGGCGGATCCGCCGCAGGACATCGGCGTCGCAGAACTCGCGCTCCGCCCCGCCGGGCCGGAACTCGCCCCGCAGCAGGCGACCTTCGGCCACCAGCGACGACAGCCGGGCCACCACCGGCTGCTCCCCGACGCCCAGCCACCGGGCCACGTCCCGGGCCAGGAACGGGCCGTGGCTGCGGGCGTAGCGCACGCACAGATCGCCCAGAGGGTCGTCGACCGGCTCGGTGGCCGATGCCGGGAGCCCGACAGGCAGGGCCGCTCCGGCCGCATCGCGCAGCCGGGCCGCGTCGGCGGCGTCGGCTACCAGGTCCCGGCCGGCCAGGCGGACCTCGATGGCCCGGCGCTGCTCCACCAGCGTTCGCGCCCACCCCGCGACCCGCTCGGCGTCGGACCCCGCCGACGGGGCGGTCCGAGCCCCCAGCTCATCGAGGGTCAGTGGCCCGAGAACCCTCAGCAGGTCGTGGAGCTCATCGGCGTCCCGGGCCTGGCCGCCGGCGACCAGCCGTTGCAGCTCCAACTCGACGTCGGTGATCACCCCGGCGTCCAGCAGCTCTCGCAACTCCTCGGCCCCGAGCAGGTCGCGCAGCAGATCGCGGTCCAGGGCCAGCGCCGCCGCCCGCCGCTCGGCCAGGGGAGCGTCGCCCTCGTACATGTACACGGCGATCCACGAGAACAGCAACGACTGGGCGAACGGCGACGCCTGGGGAGTGTCCACCGCCACCATCCGGATCCGGCGGCTGCGCAGGTCGGTCATGAGCCCGACCAGCGCGGGCAGGTCGAACACGTCGTTGAGGCACTCGCGGGTGGTCTCCAGCAGGATCGGGAACGACGGGAACTTGGCCGCCACCGACAGCAAGTCGGCGGCCCGCTGGCGCTGCTGCCACAGCGGTGTGCGCTGGTCGGGACGGCGCCGGGGCAGCAGCAGCGCCCGGGCCGCGCACTCCCGGAACCGCGACGCGAACATCGACGTCTCCGGCAGGCGCGACACCACCAGTTCCTGGATCTCGTCGGGGTCGAACAGCAGGTCGTCCAGCGGGAGATCGTCGATGGCCTCGGGCAGCCGCATGACGATCCCGTCGTCGCCCCACATCAGGTCGACGTCGACGCCCCACGCCTCGCGCAGGCGGGCCTGCAGCGCGACCCCCCAGGGGGCATGGACCTGCGCGCCGAAGGGGGTGAGCACGCACACTCGCCAGTCGCCGATCTCGTCGCGGAAGCGCTCCACCACCACGGTGCGATCGTCGGGCACCGCGCCGGTGGCCGCGGACTGGTCCTCCAGGTAGGCGACGAGGTTGTCGGCGGCCGTCTCGTCCAGGCCGCACCGCTGACGCAGACGGGACTTCCCGGCCTCATCATCACCCGACCGCAGCTCCCTCACGAGGCTGCCCACCGCCCGACCGAGTTCGATGGGGCGGCCGGGCCCGTCACCGTGCCAGAACGGCATCTTGCCCAGCTCGCCGGGGGCGGGCGTCACCACCACCCGCTCAAAGGTGATGTCGACGATGCGCCAGGTCGTGGCACCCAGCAGGAACACCTCGCCCACCCGGCTCTCGTAGACCATCTCCTCGTCGAGCTCGCCCACCCGGGTCCCGTCGGGCAGGAACACGCCGAACAGCCCCCGATCGGGGATAGTGCCCGCGTTGGTGACGGCCAGGCGCTGGGCCCCGGCCCGGCCCCGCAGCACGCCGCCGGCCCGGTCCCACACCACCCGGGGCCTCAGCTCGGAGAACTCCTCGGCCGGGTAGGTGCCCGACAGCAGCTCCAGCACGCTGTACAGCACATCGTCGGAGAGCTCGGCGAAGCCGGCGCTGCGTCTGAGCACCGTGGCCAGCCGGTCGACGGGCCAGTCGTCCATGGCGCACATGGCCACGATCTGCTGGGCGGCCACATCGATGGGGTTGCGCAGGTAGCGGGTGTGCTCCACCTCTCCCTGGTGCATGCGCTCCACCACCGCCGCCGCCTCCAGCAGGTCGGCCCGGTGCTTGGGGAAGATCCGGCCCCGGCTGGGCTCGCCCACCCGGTGGCCGGCCCGGCCGATGCGCTGCAGACCCGACGCCACTGATCCGGGCGAGGCCACCTGCACCACTAGGTCGACCGCGCCCATGTCGATGCCGAGCTCGAGGGTGGAGGTGGCCACCAGGCCCCGCAGCTCGCCCCGTTTGAGCTCGTCCTCGATCAGCAGGCGCCGCTGGCGGGACAGCGACCCGTGGTGGGTCTTGACCAGCTCGAGCCCGTCGGCCGGCCCGGAACCGACCTGCTCGTCGCTCAGCGGCACCGGCGGCGGTGCTTGAATCATTCTCTCGACCGACTCGCCCACATGGATGGGACCGTCCCCGCCGGTACCGGAGAATCTCGGGTCGGTTGTGTGTCGTGGACCCATAGGAATCGACCCGAGATTCCTTGACTCCTCGTCTTGGGCCTCGAGATGCAGCTCGTTGAGCCGTGCCGCGAGGCGCTCGGCCAGCCGCCGGGCGTTGGCGAAGATCAGGGTGGACCGGTGGGACCGCACCAGCTCCAGCAGCCGGGGATGGATGGCCGGCCAGATGCTGCGGCGCAGCGGCGAGGCCGCGGCGCCGGCCGACGCCGGGGCCTCGACGGTCTCGCCCAGCGAGGCCATGTCGGCCACCGGGACCACCACCTCCACGTCGAGCTCCTTGCGGGCGCCGGCGTCCACTACGGTGACGGGGCGGGGCACCGGCGAACCGCCGGGGTCATCGGTGAAGCCGCCCAGGAAGCGGGCGATCTCGTCGAGGGGACGCTGGGTCGCGGAGAGGGCGATGCGCTGCGGCGACTGATCGCACAGCTCCTCCAGCCGCTCCAGCGAGACCATCAGGTGGGTGCCCCGCTTGCCGGCGGCCACCGCGTGGATCTCGTCGATGATCACGTGCTGAACGCCGGTGAGGATCTGGCGGGCCTGGCTGGTGAGCATCAGGAACAGCGACTCGGGCGTGGTGATCAGGATGTTGGGGGGATGCCGCACCAGCCTCCGGCGCTCGTCGGCCGACGTGTCGCCGGTGCGCAGCCCGACGGTGGGCTCGTGCACCGTCACGCCGAGGCGCTCGGCGGCCAGCCCGATGCCGTGTAGCGGGGCCCGCAGGTTCTTCTCCACGTCCACGGCCAGAGCCCGCAGAGGCGACACGTAGAGCACCCGGGTGCCCTCGCCGGCCTCCGCGGTGCCCTGGGACATGAGCCGGTCGATGGCCCACAGGAACGCGGCCAGCGTCTTGCCCGTGCCGGTGGGGGCGCATACCAGCGTGTGATCACCGGCCGCGATGGCCGGCCAACCCTCGGACTGGGGCGCGGTCGGCGCCGCGAAGGCCGACGTGAACCAGGCCCGGGTCGGCTCGGAGAACACAGCGAGCGGGTCGACCACCACGCCGCCACGGTACCGACCCCCTACGACACCCGCCGGGCCTACAGTTGACCCATGGCTCATCCTTTCCGTTTCGGTGTCGAGTTGAAGGGGCCGCTGCCCGGTCTGACGTGGCCCCAGACCGCAAGGAGGTTGGAGGACCTCGGTTTCTCCAACCTGGTGATGCCCGACCACTTCGACGAGCAGCTCGCAGTGGGCCCGGGGCTTGCCGCCGCGGCTGCAGCCACCACGACCCTGCGGTTCAGCGCCTTCGTTTACGGCAACGACTACCGCCATCCGGTGATGGTGGCCAAGGAGGTGGCCACCCTCGACGTGCTGTCCGGCGGGCGGATGGACCTGGGGCTCGGCGCGGGGTGGAAGCGGGTCGACTACGACGAGGCCGGGATGCAGTACGACCCGCCCGGCGTGCGGGTCGACCGCATGGTCGAGTCCCTGCACATCATCCGCGCCCTGTTCGAGGACGGGCCGGTCACCTTCGAGGGCGAGCACTACACGATCCGGGGCCTCGAAGGCCTACCCAAGCCGGTGCAGTCGCCGGTGCCGGTGGCCATCGGCGGGGGCGGGCGGCGGATGCTCACCCTGGCCGGCCGCCACGCCGACATCGTGGGCGTGAATGCCAACCTGCGCTCGGGCGAGATCGGCCTCGACGCCATGAACGACGTGCTCGGCGCCGACCGCTTCGACACCAAACTCGAGTGGGTGCGGGAAGGGGCCGGCGACCGCTTCGACCAGCTCGTCCTCAACGTGCTGATCGCGGCCTGGCAGATCACCGGGGGCGGTCAAGCCACCACCGAGGCCCTGGAAGCCACTGCGAGCATGTTCGGCCAACCACCCGAGGTCTTGGCCGACGTTCCGCTGCTGCTGATCGGGTCGCCGGCCGAGATCGCCGACACCCTGCGGCAGCGGCGGGAGCGCTGGGGCTTCAGCTACATGGTGCTAGGTGCGGCCAACAACGACATCGAGGCGTTCGCCCCGGTGATCGCAGAACTCGACGGCGAATAGCCCCGCCCTCGCCTATGGTGGAGCCATGACGTCGACCCCGACCGAGGCGGCGCCCTACGAGTCGCCCGAATGGCATCCCGCGTTCGAGGAGTACTGCGAGACGATCTTCGAGCTGGCCGAGGACGACCTGGAGGTGATCCAGGCCCGCATCGCCGACCGGCTGGAGATCTCGCGGCCGGCAGTGTCCGAGATGATCCGCCGGATGCAGGCCGAGGGGCTCGTCGAGGAGGGCAAGGGCACGATCGAGCTCACCCCCAAGGGATACTCGCTGGCCGAGACCGTGGTGCGACGCCACCGGCTGGCCGAGTGCTTCCTCACCGACATTCTGGGGCTCTCCTGGGCGGAGGCCCACCAGGAGGCGGGCAAGTGGGAGCACATAATCTCCCCCGCGGTGGAGAAGGCCATGATCCGGGTGCTCGAGGAGCCGACCACCTGCCCCCACGGCAACCCCATCCCCGGCTCCGCGTACGAGGCGCCCGAGATGGTGACGCTGGACAACCTAGAAGTGGGACGGGGTTTCACCGTGCAGCGCATCCCCGAGGAGCTGGAGTTCCAGCCGGGGATGCTCGAGTTCCTGGAGCAGGCAAGGGTGACGCCGGGATCCACCGGCACGGTCACCGCCCGCTCCCCGGACGGCACCTTCACCCTTAGCGTCGAGGGCGGGCCGGTGGGCCTGAGCGACTACGCCACCTCACGCATCCTCGTCACCGCCGCGCCGGGCTGAACACGAACCTCCCGGCGCGCCGTCCACGAGGCCGTCACGACGCCTCGAGGGTCCGCGCCCGTCTTGGGCGCGGACTCGGGCCCTGTGTTAGTTTGATGTGATCAAAGTGAGTGCAGCCTTCGGCGGCTCGCCGCCGGAGGCTGTCTGAACAGGGGGACCCTCATGACAGCCAACCAATTCTCCAGACGCACGTTCCTGGGAGGCACCGCCGCCGGGGCCGGCCTGCTGCTGGGCGGCAGCAGCCTGCTCGCGGCGTGTTCCGGCTCCGAGCCCGCCGCCCTCACGCCGGTGAACTTCCAGTTGAGCTGGTTCGACTCCGTCCAGTTCGGCGGCTCCTACATCGCCCACCAGGGGGGCTACTACGAGCGCTTCGGTCTCGACGTGTCTCTGGTTCCCGGCGGGCCTGGCGTGTCCCCGGACGCCGCGGTGGCCGCAGATCAGGCCCTGGTGGGCATCTCGGCCGCGAACTTTACGGGCCAGTCCGTAGCCGACGGTGCACCGTTCAAGATCGTGGGTGTGGCCATGCAGAAGAACCCGTTCGTGATCGCCTCGCTGTCGGACAACCCGATCAACGAGCCTAAGGATCTGGAGGGCACGAGGCTCGGCATGGCATTCAACAATCAACTTGACCTGGAGTTGCTGTCGGAGCTCAACGATGTCGACATCAGCAAGATCGAGGTGATCACCAGCGACTACGACCCGGCACCGCTGGTCAACGGCGAGGTTGACTCGCTGCTCTGCTGGCTCACCGACCTGCCGGTGGCCATGACGGTCCAGGGAATCGACAACACCACCATGCTCTTTGCCGATTTCGGCTACGCGGTGCACAGCCAGACGCTGATATGCACCGAGGACTCACTGGCCAACAAGCGCGATCAGGTGATCGGACTGCTGAAGGGCGACATCCTGGGCTGGCAGGAGTACCGGACCGACACCGATGCGGCCGCCCAGCTGACCGTCGACCTGTTCCCGGACGCCGGTTTCGACCTGGCGGCGCAAAAGCTGCAGGCTTCTGAGCAGCTGAAGATCATGTTCAGCGCTGACACCGACGCGCATGGCTTCCTGTGGTTCACGGACGAGTCCATCCAGGACAACATCCGCACCCTGGCCGCGCTCGGCGTGGACGTGACCGCAGACCTGTGGGACCGGTCCCTGCTGGAGGAGATCTACGCCGACGGCCCTGTCCTGGCATGACGGAGCGCAATCACAGTCTCAGCCGTCGAGAGTGATGGCCCGGCGGGGAGCGCCGGTAGACGTCGTCGGGGTCGGTCGCACCTTCGCCCTCGCCGGCGACGAGGTGACCGCGCTACGCGGACTCGACATGCACGTGCCGGCGGGCGGGTTCACCGCGCTGATCGGGCCGTCGGGGTGCGGCAAGTCCACCGCGCTGCGTCTCGTGGCCGGTCTGGACACGCCCGACGAGGGGACCATCGACATGGACGGCTCGTCCCCCGACGACATGAGGCGGGGCCAGCGCATCGGGGTGGCCTTCCAGGATCCGTCGCTGCTGCCGTGGCGGACGGTCTCGACCAACATCCGGCTGGCGCTGGAGCTGGTCGGCCGCCGCCACGACACCAAGGCAGTCGACGAACTGGTTGAGCTCGTCGGCTTGCAGGGATTCGAGAAGGCCCGCCCCTCGCAACTGTCGGGAGGCATGCGCCAGCGGGTGGCCATCGCCCGATCGCTGGTAACCCAGCCGGACCTGCTGCTGCTCGATGAGCCCTTCGGTGCGCTCGACGCCTTGACCCGCCAGCAGCTCAACGACGAGCTGCAGCGGATCTGGACAGCCCGGGGCACGACCACCATCCTGGTCACCCACTCGATCCCCGAGGCGGTGTATGTGGCCGACGAGGTGCTGGTCATGTCGCCCCGGCCAGGCAGGATCGTGGCGAGCCACACCATCGACTTCGAGCGGCCCCGCACCCGCGGACTACTGCTCACCGACGTATTCCACGCCGAGGTGGAAGCGGTCTCGGCCAGCCTCCACCGCTCGGAGGGACAGGTCGTGCAACTGGACCCGGACCCCAGTTGAGCGACACCGCCCAGGCCGCGGCCGCTGCGCCCGCCCGCTCGGGGGACGGCAGCCGGCTCGACCGGGTGTCGCCGCGGGTTCTCAGCGCGCTGGTCGGGATCGGTTTCATCCTGCTGTGGGAGCTGCTGGCCCGCACCGTGTACGCGGGGTCGTACCGGCTGTCGGCACCCACCGCGGTGGTGGCCGAGTTCTTCGAGTTCCCGGGTCTCTACCTGCGCAACCTGTGGCACTCGACCAAGACCGCGGCCTGGGGGTTCCTGTGGGGGAACCTGGCCGCCATCGCCCTGGCCGCGGCGTCGTCGCTGGTTCCGCCGTTGCGCCGCAGCATCGGCGCTATAGCGCTCACGATCTTCTGCCTGCCATTCATCGCGGTGGCTCCGATCCTGCGACTCATCACCGGCCCCGGCAATGGCACCCCGATCGCGCTGTCGGCACTGGCCGTGGTCTTCACCACCTACGTGGCCGCGTTGCTCGGTTTCGACCTGGCGCCGGGCAGTGCCTTGGATGTGGTTCGCTCCTACGGCCGGGGCCGCCTCGTCGCCTTCCGCGATGTACGGCTCCGGGCGTCGGTACCGGCCATGTTCGCCGGCCTGCAGATCGCGGCGCCGGCCGCCTTCCTAGGCGCAGTAGTCGGCGAGTTCACCGGGGCACACAGGGGATTGGGCATCCTCACAGTCAGGGCCCTGGGCGCTCTCCAGACCGACAGGATCTGGGTAATAGCGGTGATGTCCACCATCGTGGCCACTGGCGGCTACATAGCGATCGGGGCGCTGGGCCGGATCCTGTGCCCGTGGTCGCCCGCACTGGACCTCGGCGCGGTTCCGGCTCCCCGCCAGGAGCCGGGCCTGCTCAACCGGCTGGTCTCTCTGTTGGCCCCGATCCTGGTGGTATTCGTCTTCTGGTACGCGTTCCTGTGGGTCTTCCAGATCAAGCCGTTCTTCGCCAAGACGCCCTTTGACGTGTGGGCGGAGCTGTTCACCAACGCCGACGCGCCCGAGACCCGCTCCTCCATCTTCGGCGCTCTGGGGACGACGCTCTGGACCACATCTCTGGGATACGTCGCGGGTTTGGTGAGCGCGCTGGCGACGGCTGTGGTGTTCATAGTGGTCCCCTGGCTGGAGCGCGCCCTGATGCCAATAGCGGTAGCCCTGCGGTCGATCCCCATCATCATCACCACTCCGGTGATCATCCTCTTCGTGGGGCGGGGCTTGTTGACCACCACCGCGATTGTGGCGGTCATGTCGTTCTTCCCGACGCTGGTCAACTGCTACGCGGCCATGACTAGGAC
>VYCW01000131.1 GCA_009843735.1 Acidimicrobiaceae bacterium
CGGTGGTCGGCTGCTGGCTGGTCCGCCACGGGCTCACCGGCCAGGGGGCCCTCGATCAGATCGCAGTGTGGTGGCAGCACGTGGAGAAGAGCTGGCTGCACCCCGAGTCGCCCCAGACTCGCCACCAGCGGGCCTTCGTGCGGCGGTGGGCCGAGCCCCGCCGCCGCTAGCGGACGCTGAGGCTTCCGCGACGCGACGGCCGTGTCGATGCGCCGCAGCCCACGCACCCCCCGCCGCCGCTAGCGGACGCTGAGGCTTCCGCGACCGCTCCGTCCTAGCCGGGGCCGATTTCAGGGAGGATGTTCAGGTGGTCGCAGTGGTCCGGTCGTACGACTGTGAAGTCCCGTCTGTCGGTGGTGGCAACGGTCGTGATCTTGAGCCGCTCGGATGCGGCCACCACTGAGGCATCGACAGTTCCGAGGGGCAGGTCGCGGTATGTGTGCACCAGTTCGGCTATTCGCAGCCAGTCGCCCGCGGCGACGGGTTCGACTTGAAGGTCGCCCGATGCGAGGTCGCCGATGAAGCGCACCTCTGCCTCCGAGCCCAGGCGCGTGCTCACGAGGTAGGCAACCTCGGTCACCACCAGAGTCGGGACGACAAGCGGACCCGGATGGGTCCTCAGGAGATCGAGGCTGGCCGTGTGATGCCGGTCGTCGGCGTCGATGTAGGCGTAGAGGGGGCCGGTGTCAACGATCAGTGCGATAGCGGCACCTCTGACGCGAGGATCTCCTCGATGCGCTCGGACACGTCGGCGCGGCCGCTGCGCCCGGCGGCCGCCGCACCGAGCCGGCGGCGGGGGCCGAGGTGGCTGTCGATGGCTTCCCTGGTCAGTTCCGAGATGGTGATCCCGCGGCGCTGCGCCTCATGGCGCAGGCGGGCGTCAAGCTCTTCCGGGAGCTTGACAGTGGTGCGTATCATGTATGCCAGCATATCGGTTGCGGAGCTCCTCCCGGCCCTTGCCTCGACCTGGTTGAGCGAGAAGGCGTGGCGGGCCATGTCGAAGTGGCTGGACGACGCCGCCGGAAGGGTTGCAGGTTTCGATCTATGTTGTATTATCTCATGTATGACGGCAGTTGACGAGACTCGAAGCGGCCGGAGCGCTCGCAGCACCGACTCGGAACGCCGCCGTGAGCTTCTGCGCGAGACGGATCGCTATCTGGCCGAACTGATCGAGGAGATCGGCGAGCCGCCGTCGGAAGTGGTGGCTGAGGCCGAGGCCTGGGCCGAACGCATCGTGCGCCACCTCAAGAAGGCACCCCACGCCTGATGACAACGGTCGTTCTCGACTCGGGGGCCATAACCCGACTCGCCCGCAAAGATCACCTCTCCGCGGCTCGCATCGAATCGTTGAAGCGCCATGGCATCTGGCCACCGGTTGTGCCTTCGGTCGTTCTGGTCGAATGCCTGACGGGCCGTCAGCGGATCGATGCCGTGACGAACCGCTTCCTCAAGGGCTGCGATATCGAGGAGCACCTGCCCAAGCAGATTGCGAGAAACGCGGGAAAGCTCCGGGACCAAACTGGCCGAGCCTCAGAGATCTCGGCGGTGGACGCAGTTGTCGTCGCCGTAGCCGAGCCCGACGGCATAGTGCTGAGCGCCGATCCCGAAGATCTCCGCGCGCTCGCGGCCCACGCACAAGGCGTCGCCGTGGAGGTGCCCTGATACCGCCAAGTATCCAGCCATTCGGACACGTTCCGAACGAGTTTGCGCATGGCTACTGCACGTCTACGTTAGGGGTCGTGCGAGTGAGCGCCAGGGACCGCTTCCGGGGCTGTCTGGTGGGGCTGGCGGCGGGGGACGCGCTGGGCACGACGCTGGAGTTCAGCCCGCCGGGTTCGTTCGACCCGATCGACGACATGGTCGGCGGGGGGCCGTTCGGGTTGCGGGCGGGCCAGTGGACCGACGACACGTCGATGGCGCTGTGTCTGGCCACCAGCCTGCTGGAGTCGGGCGGGTTCGACCCTGTGGACCAGATGGGGCGCTACCTGCGGTGGTTCAGGGAGGGGTACCTGTCGTCGACGGGGCGCTGCTTCGACATCGGCGGCACCACCCGCGAGGCCCTGGTGCGCTTCGAGCGGACCGGCGAGCCGTACTCGGGGCCGACCGACCCGATGTCGGCGGGCAACGGCTCGCTGATGCGGCTGGCGCCGGTGCCCATGTTCTTCGCCGGCGACGCCCGGGAGGCGATCGACCGCAGCGCGGACAGTTCTCGCACCACCCACGGCGCCGTCGAGGCGGTCGACGCCTGCCGCTACTTCGCGGGCCTGCTGGTGGGCGCGCTGCGTGGCGTCGACAAACAGACGCTGCTGTCCGAGCACTACAGCCCGGTCGAGGGCCTGTGGGACGAGGCCCCGCTCGCCCCGAAGATCGCCGCCATCGCCGAGGGGTCGTTCAAGCACAAGCAGCCCCCCGAGATCCGCGGAACCGGGTACGTCGTGGACAGCCTGGAAGCGGTCCTGTGGGCCTTCTTCCACACCGAGGACTTCAGGAAGGGCGCCCTCAAGGTGGTCAACCTCGGCCAGGACGCCGACACCACAGGAGCGATCTTCGGCCAGATCGCCGGTGCCCACTACGGCGCCGAGTCCATCCCCGCTGAGTGGCGCCAACGCCTGACGATGGGCACGGAGATCACCGCGATGGCCGACAGCCTGCACGAGCGAGCCGACAGAATCCTGGGCGACTTCCTCCGCTAGGGTCCCGGAGGTGGCCGAAGGCTCTGGGAGCGAGTCTTGGGCTTCGTCGCCTAGTACGCGCAAGTCGATGCAGGGCAACCGGAGCCGCGATACAAAGCCTGAGTTGGCCGTGCGATCTGCTGTTCATCGGCGGGGCCTTCGTTTCCGGGTCTCGGTTCGTCCCCAGCCTGAGCTTCCCCGTACGGCCGATCTGGTGCTGCGCAAGAGCAGGATCGCGGTATTTGTGGACGGCTGCTACTGGCACGGCTGTCCCGAGCACCACACTCAGCCCGCTACCAACGCCGAGTATTGGGCCGACAAGATCGCCCGCAACGTCGAACGTGATGCCGAGACCACTGACTATCTGCAGCAGGCCGGATGGACGGTGCTGAGATTCTGGGAACATGAGGATCCCGAGTCAGTGGCCGACCGTGTGCAGGGATCAGTCCGCGCCGCGCTCCGGAGCGAACGAACCGAGAAACGATCCCGCGCTACACGCCGGGGCCATGGTGGGCCCTAGTTCAGATGGAACACATCCGGAAGAAAGATCGACGATGCGGAGCGAGAGGGCTAAGGGCCGTAGGCCGCTCCTGCGCCCGGGTTAGCTGAGCGTCCAAAGACAAGGTGTGTGGACAGCAACATGGAGCGGAACCAGCGGGAGCGCACCCCAGGGGATCGCGTTCAGGAGTCGGGTACTGGCACATCTCAGATCTCCGACCTACACCAAGCCATGGCGGGGTCGGGCTCTTTGGGAATTCTCAGCTACGGTTACTCGAACGGAGCGCTCTGACTTCGTTCTTGAGGCGTTGTACAGCTCTAGTGGAGATGCGCGGTCTCAGATTATGAACGAGCTGGGCTGCCTCAAAGCTGCCATAGAGAGCAACTGCAAGGGCTACGACGCACGATGCAGCGCTGCAAGCGTCGAGTGGGATTGCCGGTGAGCTGTTTGGCAGCCATGAAGGCGTAGAAGGGTGATACTCTCCTCCGTTCGGTTTGAAACTTGAGGTGAGTTGCACGTGCCAATAGTTGTGCCTCCCTTTCTCGCTTTCCGGAGACTCGAAGCGAAATCCAACCGATCTCAGTATGCCATTCTTCAGTGTCCCAGCCTGGTTGTCTACCGTAAACATAAGAAGCAAGAGTCGAAATTCTGAGAGAGTCGCGTCAGCCACGACCGAGAGGTAAGGCAAGAGGAGATCTCCCTTAACAACGGGCCTAAGTGGGATATATATGGGGGGCGTATTCTGCGCAAGGAGATTCACCGACGACTTGCCTAGGTCATATGGAAGCTGCCATATTTTTGACTTGTCGAAGTGCGGACTGGGAGCCCATGCAGCCTTCTGTAAGTGGACTAGGATTCGCTTGCGGAACTTCGACTCGAGTGTTGACCCGGGCTTGTTGCCCTCATCGGCAAGCCTGAGTAAGAGTCTCCCGGCTAGGTGTCCATCGGACGGCATAGTCTATTCGGCTAGCAGAGTGCTCGGATACGGTGTAACGCTGGTGGGGTCACACGGATCCCACTCGACGCCGCGAGCCTTCGCGCGTTTCTTCTCTCTCTTGAGCAGACGCGCAGCTCCTGAGGTGTTGGTTGCAAGTACGAATCTGATGTCGTGCATAGACGGAACTTGAGATGCGAACCCTAGAGCCGCATCTCTCCTAATGAACTGAGACAGATCTTCAAGGAACACCACTGGCCCCTGCTCGCTCCCCCAAGGGTCACTCACCTCCGGGATGTCTCGGTTCTCGCGGACACTTGACCACAACCAGAGAGCATGGTCGTTCCATGGGCTCAAATCAATCACCGAGTCTGAAACGGGTGTGTGCCCGAGGCCGAGCGCGGTGAGATCGGAGGTGAGCGTGGCCGTCTTGTTCCAGCCTGAAATCTCCCTCCAGCGCTCTATCAAGCTCGGAAAGCGCGAAACGAGATGAGGCGCATCGATGAAGGGATCTTGAGCTGGTAGCACGAGACTCTTCAGCCATCGGCTAACTCGTGCCGCAGCCACTCGTGGAATCTGAGAACCATCAAGAACGTCCTTCGATCGTATTCCCAGAGTGCTCCCAGGCGCGACAACATCTTGAAACGTAATCTCTGTCAGTTGCTTCAGTGAGCCTCGTATTCCGAGAGCTTCGACTGCTCGCTGTGAAAGCCAATCGCTTAAGTCGTTGAGTTTGAGAGTCTCAAGCACCGATTCATCGAGGCGCTCTCTGACAATCTCAACCCGAGCAGCGAAGGATGCCACTTCCTTTGACAAGATGGGCCATGCCCAAGGCCGGTATCCGATGAAGTCATCGCTCCACAAACCCGGGTTGCCGAGGTGCGTCGACGATATACGCAGATCTGCAAAGTGGTCAATAGGTGTTTCCAAGCGAAGCTCGAAGGTGGGCCTCCCGACGACTTCTCCTTCATTCATAACCACAATGAGTCCACACGACGAGTAGCAGCGGACTAAGTAGGCGAGCTCCTGCCCTGTGATGTAGCTGTCCTCATCCACATCGAGCAAGTCGTAGTCGAGAAAGATGATGTCGGCTTCATCGAAGATGGAGCCATACTCAATCGGAGGCGGGTCCTCTTCTCGCAAGATTCGTTGTCTCCGGGCTAGAATCTCCAGAAGTTCAGTTGGCGCGGGTGTCTCTACCTTGGCATCCTCTCCGAGGAGGTCTCTAATGACATCTGCCCAATCGGAAGCTGCGTCATCGCTGTCGTCACAGACGACGACACTGAGTTTCTTCTCGCTCACGGCCTCTCCTTCCATTGTAGTCTTACGGCAGTGGCAAACGGTGGGTCGGGTTGGACAAACCGAACGTCGGCGTTGGCGTCGTTAGCAATCATCTTGACGATCGTCAGGCCTAGTCCGGTCCCACCTGCAGCGAGCGCACGACGCGATGCGGGTATCTTGAGGTTCCTCGTGAACGGTTCGAACAGGGACTCGGCCTTAGTCAAATTGACGCCGATTCCTGTGTCCTGAATGCGGACCATGTGTCGGTTGCCATGAACGGAATAGCTCACTGCGATGCGCCCAGGATCGCCCTGTGCAATGATGGCATTCGCAGCGTTCACGAAGAGATTCTGGAAGAGTGCAATCCACCCTGCATACAGACCCCGAGGGAGACGAACCTCATCAGGAATGGCTGAGAACTCTAACGGGATGCCCCGTGTCAAATAGCGGGCTCCCTCACCAGCATCATCCAACACCCGCATAAGCTTGTACCGCGACATCTTGTCACGTGATTCCACTTCTGAGAGATGCCTTACCAGGGAGCGGATCCCACGTGCACTTAGGACCCACTGGTCGATGTCGGCAGCGATCTGTTCTAACTCGGCCGAAGTTTGCGGAGACTCCCTTGCTATTCGACGGAGCTTTCGGGCTATACGCTCCACCCCGACAATCTGTCTCGATACCTCATGGTCGTATACAAGTGTCAAGCTTCCGGCGGACGCGAAGGCCGCAAGCTGACTAGCAAGATCCTGCTGAAGTTGTGCTTGCTGCCGCGCATCCTTGACCGCGTCATCAATGGCCACCTCTAGTTCGGAGTAGGCCTCTGACGACATTTCACTCTTATAATGTGATAAGATCTCAAGTGCCGAATCGACGGCTTCGCTTGGCGACTGAACATCGCGTATTCGCGCGATGTCTTCAAGGCGATGCTTCGCTTGTTCGGTTGCGTAGTGTTCAAGGGCCCGGATGACGACGTATCGCAACTGCTCGTACGCTCGGTTCCGTACAAGGCGATCACGTGAGACCTGTATTTGGAGGTGATCCGAGTATTCGGCTTCGCTGTCAGACGCATCTGGGCGGTGCGCGGCCCGTCGCTCTTTGGACGTGTCGATGTGCACAGCGCCAAAGACTCGAGAGTTGGTCGGCAGATACGTCGCGGCCGCGCTCACACGCAGCGCGGCCGGAAGCAGCCTAGTAGTCTCGAGACGATGTGAATGGGCGATCTCTAGTCCCAGCCAGTCGGCTTCCGGGCCTGAGAATGGGATGCGAAAACCCCCGTCATACACATGGACTCCTCCATGTTCTTGAAGATAGTCACGAGCCTCCTTGACCTTTATGCCGAAGCGCTGCTTGTATCGCAGGTCGAAGATACGGATTTCGAACTGGCAACCGTCTATGAGAGACTCGTTTCCCAGATCAAGACCCGCATCGTCGAAGAGTTGGCTCGCTTCTTCCGCGCTGGGAGGCAGGTCGTACTTCTCACTGGTTGCCCGACTGCCTTGGAATTCGATCACGAGATGGGTCATGCTGCGTCGAGGTTCTTCGCTGACCGTCTTCACCACGCCGTGAATTCGAGCCATCCAGAGGTCAAGGACGCGCCGAAGCTGAGTCTCGAAAGCCCTCTTGTCTGGTCGGTCGGCGTCCAAGTGCACGTCGAACGAACCTTCGGGCTCGGCTTGTTGGACCAATGCGTCTGAGAAAGGTGGCCGAAGAAACCAGATCTCGCGTGCGAGCTTCTCGAAGTCAGTGCGCTCCCACGTTTGATTTAGACCCTCAATCGAGATGGTGGTTCCCGAAGGCGACCCGCCAGGATAGCTGGCTGTCGGTGCCCCCACCTCGTAGAGCGCGGTTGCGCTGGTCAGCTCGCCAGCCTGAACTGCTTCCCTCCAGTTGACCGTTGCAGTGAGTTGCTTCAGGGGCTCGCGTGCCGAGGTAGTGCGCATCTCAAGTTGATTCCCAAGGAACTGGACTGCGAGACGCCCAACGCCCTTCGACCCCGTGAGGGGGCGCCGTAGGTTGCGAGAGAACTCCTCTCTAGCCTTGTGCGGTGAACCGACGCGCATCCAGCGGTCCCGGAATTCTCCGTAGTCCATACCGTGACCGTCGTCGGAGACGTCGATCCGGTCGTCCTCGAACTTGATGTCGACATGGCTCGCGTCGGCGTCGTAACTGTTCTTTATGAGTTCCGCCAAGGCGATGTACGGAGCCCCTACCAATCTCTCACCGAGCTCCCGGAGTAGCGCTGAGTCGACAGTGAAGTGCTCTCTATGCTTCTTGGCCACAGTCATCACCTCGTGCCGCTCCATCCGTTCGCAGCGGCGGTAGTTCCAGAACCGCGAGTCGACTCGGCAAGAACGCAGTCCGCGAGCCGGAGTTCCGGCCCACGAGTATCCCCGATGCCTGTGACAACATAGCGAATCTTACCCAAGCGACACATACCGCGGGCTCAGCTCGGCCTCGACGTGGACGTCGATGTTCCCATCTCGCGGTAATTGTCGAGAACTTGCTCTACCACCCGGACACCGGGGCCGCGAACCAGGACGCCGAGTTCGAGGTTGTGTCCGGCGAGGCCCGCTCGTGTGATATTCGCACTGCCGATGTAGGCGGCCGACGCGTCGGCCGTTAGCACCTTTAGGTGCGCCCATGGTGCGTCAGCACGGAATCGCGACATCCGGAGATGATCGATGGATCCGTCACGGGTGACCGCTTTCTCAAGATCGTTGAGCGCATCGTCGGCCTCGGAGGAGCGGGTTGGCAGGAGGATCTCAAGTGTCACACCTCGCGCCGTTGCCACCGTAAGGGGTTCGCAAAGGAACGAAAGCCCTGGGCGGTTGATGAAGGGGGAAGCGAGCCTCAGGGTTGTTGTGGCCTCAATGACGAGTTGCGCCATGGTCTCCCCAGTCGTCCTGGAGAGGCCAGGCGGCAGGTCCGTTCCGACGGGGAGAGACGCAACTAGGTCCCACGGTGCTTCGGTGGGCACGGATCTTCGTCCGAGGACCCATGCCGCTCCTTGTTGACACGCAGTGATGACTCGGTCGGGGTCATCGCCGAGGCGAGCACGCAATACGTCTACAAGTTCGGGATGCAAGCCGACCCGGGCGGCTGTGGCGGGGTCCGCGAGAGGTGCGAGTAGCAGGTCGGCTAGCTGGTGCGCCGCGTGGTGGGGGTCGGGTGCGGCGTCGAGGACTCCGCCGACTAGCTCGGCGTCGTCCATCTCAGGTGCTCTCCTTGAGGAATCCTTGTGGTCCGAAGAGTTCGGCGCGGTTCAGGAAGCGGTTGAACCAGCGGCAGGACGGTTCGCCGAGGTGCAAGCAGGCCATGCAGGCGCCGCCGCCGCTTCTGCATCCTGGGTCGAGTGCGCATCGTGACTCGCCTTCGACCAGGTCTTGGAGGAACCGATGCAGGCTCGTCTCGAAGACTGCTTGAAGGCCGCCAAGAACGAAGTTGCCCCGCGATGCTGCGTAGATGACGAAGGCGAGGTGGTGGGGGAGGAGGTATTCAGCTAGTCCATCTCGTTCGATACCGGCGAAGGACGCCAAGCGGCGAACGGTTCGATGTGCATAGGAATGGACGAGCGTTAGCAGATCACCGCCGAGCGCCTGTGGGTCCTCTTGGGCGGGATGGGGGATTCCGATGCGCTCTAGCAGCGCCAGTCGCGCGCCTTGCGAGTCGTCTACGTCTGGGAGGCGGTGCCCTGCTCGCTTGAGATGCTGGTAGACGCGCGGGGGATCAAGACGGAACAGCAGTGCCTCTGTGCGCGTCAGCGATCCGTAGGCGCGGAGTCCGCCGCGCTCACGGAATGAGACCAGCCGCGCCGCGCCTGGGGCTAGATCGCCACGGGTGTAGGCGAAGGCGAGGGTCGCTACCGGGAAGTTGTCGAGCAACTCGATGCCCTCTAGGTGTGCGCGGCGCATTGCGTCGTAGTAGGCGCCCTCATACAGGGTGCGCAGCGGTGGTGTCGTTCCGTCCACCATGTCGCTGACGCGGGTGCGGCCGCCACGTACTGCTGAGGCGAGACTCAAGGCCTCCTCGTACGCCTTGTCGCGAACGGAGTCGGGGAGTCCGATGTCGGCGGTGCCGTCTCCGGCGTCTGCCTCGCCCCGGTCGACCGCGGCTTGAGCGAGATCTCGTGCAGCCTGGTCGGAAAGGCCCGACTGTCGAAGGGTGTCCCTAAGGCCGGCGAACGTCTGTCTTCCCGAGGTGGGATCGTCGGCGTCCATTCCGTTAAGGATCCACTCCAGGGCTCGCGCTCCTCCTCCAGCGGCGCGCAGATGGGCGGCATCCGAAGGATCGGGCGGGTTGACAAGCACAGCGAACCGGGGAGAGAAGACGACCGCTGCCCGATGCACCGTCAAGTTCTTCCCGCCGTCGCCGCAGGAGCATGGCTGAAACGGGAATCCTCCCGACGTCAGCGCGCTGCGGCATTGCGGGCAGAAGAACCGAAGCTCTCGAGCCGTCGCGGTACCCGGCAGCCGGACCGCGACTGCATTGTGGGTACGGCAGCGGGGCAGGGTCGGTTCCCCCGATGCGCCGCAGTCGTGATAGGTGACGAACTGCATCTGGGCACGAGAGCGTCCGCCGCAGGAACATCGCTCGTCGCGCTTGGAGGCAAGGCTGCCGCACTGCTTGCAGCGCCACTGCTGGGGGAAGGGCTCCACGAGGACGCCGCGGTCCATGTTGAGGCCGACGACCTCGACGGTCGCACGGGCATGCAGATCACGTCCTAGGCCATCGTCCTTGCCTGTCGCTATCCACGGCGCGATGGAGTGCAGCAGAGCGGCGCGCACGGCGTCTTGGTCGAGTTGAATCGGCATCGGGTCGAGCCAGCGCATGACTCTCCAGATGCGGCCTTCGAGATCAGCGGTCTGACCGGGAAGCAAGCCGAAGAAGACTTGCGAGGCTCCGCGCTCGACTCTCACGACCTGCTTCCCCTAGAGATCACCGGTGCTTGCTTCTCGACATCTCGCAGCGAGCGCATCGGTGCGCTGGTTGGGAACAAGTCGCTGACCCAAGTCGCGGTACTGGCCGGGTCGTTTAGCGCCCGGTAGAACTCTCGCAGGTTCGCGGTGATGTCGTTGCGCAGGTTCTCGTCGAGGGGTCCGTTGAGACCGAGCATGTCGATCAGGGCCTCTAGCTCTCTGGATTCGTGCACGGGCAGCTTCGCGAAGGCGCGCTTGACCGTCGCGGGCGTCGTCAGTTGGCGCAGTTCAGCTGCGAGCGCGGCCGGTTCGTGAATGCCGTACAGGCGGCCCTGAACCAGGCCAGCGAAGGTCAGCTCAAGGACACGGCGGCTCTTCGCGGTGATCGGAACGGGGTCGATGAGGCGATCGGCGTGGGCAACGAACGACGGAAAGGTCCGATAAACGGCTGCATCGCGTTCGCGCCCGATCTTGTGCAGCACGATGACAAGACCGGTGTGTGATCGGCCCACCCGCGAGGTCGTCTGGATGAACTCCGCGGTTGCGAGGGGCAGCCCGAGCATCACGAGCACGTTGAGGCGGTTCACATCGACGCCGTGTGACAGCATCGAGGAGGCAGCGACGAGATGGACGCGCTCGTAGAAGTTCTGCTCGGGGTCGACTAGGCGAGCCAGGGTCGTGCGGACCTCGTCTAGTGGGGTGCGGCCAGTCAAGGTCGCGGCGTTGACCGGTTGGTCCAGCTGGATCTGCGAGTCGAAGGATCTTGCGACGGCTTCGACATCTTTGAGGTTGGAGCCGTAGACGACATCGACGCCGTAGTTGAGCACCAGTTCGGGGAGTGCCGCGACGTCGATGCCAGAGTCCGCTGCAACGGCCGCGGGGTCGTCGACAGCTCGCCGGATCACGCTCTGGAGCGACTCGGTCAACTGGTCGGTGGCATATTCGAGTGTCACACCGCGCGGCGCTAGCCCCGCGAACCGGCGAGCCAGGGCCTCCGTGTCCTGTGACCAGAAGGACCTGCCCGCCTGCGGTCCGGGACGGGGGAATGTCCGGCCCTCGCGTTGGTAGAGGGCGTCGACCTGCTCGTCGTGCCCAGCCAGCGTCGCAGACGAGGCGATGATCTTGGGCGTCGAGCCGTAGTGGCTCTGCAATGCGTCAAGGAGTGCTTCGTAGTGTGAGTCGACGGCGCCGAGGCTGTCACGCAACAGGTGGAGCTCATCCTGCATGCGGATAGTCGGCGCGTACAGGCGGGCGTCCTGGGCGAGGGGATCCGAATCTGCTAGGCAGCCGGGGAACAGGCAACCTCCAGGAGACGCGTGACGGGGAGCGTAGGTGAAGCCGTGCTTTCGGACCGAGCAGCGACCTGAAGGGGTGCCGTAGAGGCCTCGCATCGCTGCCTGCAACGAGACGCTTGCAGCCTTGTCGAGGGTCCCGAGGACGACAGTCGGTAATGAGCGATAGATCTCGTCGTCGACGATGCGGAACGGGAGCTGAACCCCTTTCCGGGGGCACTCCTGATCACCACAGACGTGGTCCAGAGCCCAGCGCTCCTGGTCAAAGCGCATCCGGAGATCGTCATTGCCGCAGAAGGGGCAGCGCAACAGCACCTTGTAGCGCTCCGGCATGTGGGGATCGCCGGGATCGGGATCGCCCGCGCGATGGTCTGTTCCTCGTCGGATCTTGTTGGGCGTGCCGGCGGAGCCCACGAGGAATCCCAGGGAGAACTCATGGCCGGGGATCCGCTCTTCGCTGCGTATCAGTTCTGCCGCAGCGAGGACGTCGGCGAAGCGCTGGGTCTGTTGAAGTGAGAGCATGCGGAGCGGGAACCGGCCCCAGGAGGTGATGCCCTCACGCTTGCCTCGCAGCCGGTCGAAGAAGGCGGCTGTGAGGACGTACAGCAGATAGGTCTCGGTCTTGCCGCCTCCAGTTGCGAACCACAAAGTGTCGACGATGCCGCGGTCTCCGTTAGGGGTGTCGTCGAGCAGGGATGAGATGTTCGCGAGCAGGAAGCCGAGTTGGAACGGTCGCCACTCGGCGTGCGACACGAGGGGTGACCGAACGAAGGCTTCGTTGGCCAACCGGAAACTTCGGAGAAGGCTCTCGTTGTCCTCGAGAAGGCTCAATCCTTGTCGTAGTCGCGCGAGTTCCTCGCGGAACTTTTCCGCCTCGGTGTCGGCTTCCGCGCGCATGCTGTCGTCCCAGTCCTCCTCGGTGGCACGATTGGCCAGGACTGCCGTTGCCCAGTGATGGTCACCCCACGTCTCGCAAGCGTCTACAAGGTGGTGAAGCGCTGGAATCGGGTCCGCGGCGAGATTCGCGAAGGTGATGTCGGGCGGAGGGCCTAGGTCGTCGTCCCAGTATGTGGGTCTCGCTTGGTCGTGTATGGCGACATCCGTGGTGCAGAAGGTGGTGTCATTGATCTGTCTTACGCTGCCGTTCACTCCGTAGGCACTGACCCGCCGGTCGTAGCGGAAGGAGTCCGGAAGGTTGTCAAGCGTGAAGGGCAGCGTCTCGCCGGCGTTGACGAAGAGGCGCGCCTCGTAGACGTTGGTATCCCATCTCGGCAGTTCCTCCGGCGAGAGGTTCACTAGCGTGACGACGAGTTCCGGGCCATCCTTGCCGATCTCAAGTTCCGAGTGGAACTCACAAGTCATGCCATCGGCGCCGATCGCTCCAAGCGCGGCAGCGAAGCCGTTGCGGCCTGCGGACTCGATAGTGCCGGTCGTTTGCGGCGTTCGGAGATCGGCTGTCACCTCGATGGGGCCACGCTTGCGCCACTTCGGCGAATCAGCGTCGCCGTTGCTGTCGATCTCGTGCCACACAACGAAACGGCCAGTGCATCGCACGGCGCGGCCGTCGAACTCGCTCAGACGCAGGCGAAGTCCGATCTCGCATGGCTCAAGACGTTCGCTTCGCTCCCCGAGGCGGCTCTGTTGAACGACGATCTCGGGAGCGAGGCGACCCAGCCACAGCCTTCCGGCTGGCGCGACGGTCAGCTCCTGCACACGGTCGCCCCGTGCACCAGCGACTACTTCCTCAAGCATCCACGCGACGAAGGCCTCCGCATCAGCGGAGCCAAGTCCGGCCACCGCTAACTCGCGGAATCGCCGATGAGCGCTAACGGCACTGGAGGCTCGTGCGGCGTCAAGTCAACGAGTCGAGTCTCTTGGACAGCCCGGCAGGGAAGCGCGTCAAGCAGCGGCGTCAGCAGATGCACCATGAACAGAGGCGGCACAGCATTGCCGATCACTGTTGCCCAGACCCCTCGACCCTTGCGAGCGTCGAGGTCGAAGAAGTCAGGCAGCGTCTGCAGGCGTGCGGCCTCATGGGGCGTGAGTGTCCGAGGTTTCGCCGGATGCACGAACCTACCCTGGCCCATGCACCCGAACCCCGTCGTGATCGTCTGCGCGGGCGCGTCCCAGGCCAGCCGTCCGTACATCGAGTTGTAGCTGTGCGACCCCTGATGGCATTTGGGGCGCTTCTCGTTTGGAAGGTTGTACGCATCCCGAGCGATAAGCCACTGCATCCGCTTGAGGTTGACGGACGTGGGCCTTGAGGGCGAGTCGGGACCAGACTCCGTTGTCTGGTCGACGAGATCCTCGATCGCCCAGCGCACGGACCGCTCGGCGTGGTCATCGCACGCTGAACCGAAGCGGTCCATGACTGAAGGATCTACTCGGTCGTTGATCGCTGCCAGAAGGATGTGGCGTCTGCGCCGCTGAGGCACGCCGAACTTGACAAGGTGAAACACGTCCCTAACAACCGAGTATCCGGCGGCCTGGAGGACTTCGGTCGAGCGCCCCACGACATCGCCCTGGTCATGACGAACAGCGGGGACGTTCTCGATCACAACGAGAGTTGGTCGAAGCACCTCCACGGCGCGCACGGCGCTCAAATAAAGGGCATTACGGGGATCCTGCCGCCGGGTGTGGTTGTTGAGGTCCGAATGCCCCTGACACGGTGGCCCAGCCACAAGAACATCGATTTCGCCTACCGCAAGCGCAATGCTCCTCTCCGACGCTGTGATCGGGGTTCCCGGCTCGCCATCGAACAGTGTCTCGACGCGGGAGCGCACCAGGTTCGCCCGCGGGAAGTTGAGCCCAAAGACATCCGCCGCGTGGTCGTCGTTCTCAACAGCGAGAGCGACCTTCGTTCCGCGCCCCAGCCGGTGCGCTGCTTCCGCAACCCCAACCGTAAAGCCGCCTCCGCCTGCAAAAAGGTCAACGAGCTGGAACGGACTTGGCGCGTCCTCATAGTCGGGGCGCACCTTGGCCGTTAGAAACTCGCGATCATCGGCGCACTGATGGCACGCCTTCGCATGCTCGGCCGGAGCGCCTCGCAGCTGTCCCTGGCGGGAATCGCGGAAGACGGCGGACACGTCAGCAGCTCGATTCCGTGCCTTGGCCGAAGAACCCGCAGCCGCGCTCGCGCCGTGCGGCAGTGGCGAGTCGGGACCGCCCGCGCCTGACGTAGCTGCTGGCTGGGTAGACGCCAAGACTCGAAGGCGACGAGTTCACGATAGGCAACCAGAGGGGCGTCGGCGAATGAGTCGGATCACACTTGGTCGAAGTATTCGGAGTGAATCTCAACGTCTTCAACCTCGCGAATTCGGGTCGAGACACCGAGTTCATACTCCTTCAGCAGTTCGCAGAGTTCCTCACCGTTAACAAGGTCGACGGGCGGAGCACCGTCACGGTTCGCTTCCTCGAGCGCGCTCGGTGTGAAGTTCGCGGTCGTTATCAGGAGGCCCTTCTCGCCACGACCAGCCATTGCACCGCGGAAGTCGCGCACCGCGTCGGGGCCAACTGACTGCCGATACCTCTTGCACTGGAAGTAGACGGGGAAGGAAACAAGCGAGATCCTGTAAACCCCCACTCCATCGATCCCGCCATCGCCGGGCTTGCCGAGCACTTCCACGTTTCGGAACCCGGCCTCCCGCAGGACGCGTTTCGCAAGCCTCTCAAAGGCATCCGGTGTCAGATCCAGCAGCCGGTCAAGCAGTTGCTGTGTCCAGTCCGGCTCATTGGCTAGGAGGTCCTCGTTAGCGTCGTCATCCGTGAGCTCGTCACGCTTCCGTGCCTGGTACTGCCTGTTGTACTCGGTGCGCCACGCCTTGACGTCGGCGAGCACGTCATTCTCGGTCACTTGACGCCCGCGTTCGGTAATCGCCCAGACTCCGCGAGACGAATTCTCGATTGCGCCCACATGCTTGAGGCCGTTACGTGCCCATGCGAGGTGGTACTCGACACGCGACATCCGATCGTCGTTCTTGCGGCGAACAGCCAGTTGGTCTTCAGAGAATCCCTGCTGTTCCACAACCGCCTCGAAGATCTCCTCGATGCGGCCCGATCCTCCAAGCGCCTTCAGCGCTTCGAGCGTCGGCCACATCAACTCAAACTGATTCGGTATCGTCGGTTGGGCCATGGATCGAGACTACTTTGAGGACCACGATTCCCGCCCGGTCATCGCCGGTTCCCGGAGCTGTAGCCGACCGGCCACACCAGTCGAGTCCGCCGATGAGGACGGCTAGCACTGGCTGACGTGAGTCTTGCGGAATCAGAGACCGAGAGTGGAGCGATCAAGTCGCAGCGGTCTGACGGACCGGGGCTGGCATAGGCGTATATTGCGTGCTTGGGCCTCCTTGTGGATGACTGCTGATGACCTGTGACGTTGGGTTTGGGGTGGTGTTCGACTGTGACGGGGTGCTTGTCAACACGGAGGAACTTGGGTGGCAGGTTTGGCGGTCGCTTGCGGGTGACTACGGGATTGAGTTGACGCTGTCGGACTTGCGGGCGGTGACCGGATGTACTGACGAGGAGAGCGTCAGCTACTTCCGGAAGTGGCTGGATGAGCTGGAGCTGGCGGAGCTGGGCAGGCGGTTCACGGGGGTGTTTGCGGCGGCTAGGCGGGAGGAGCTCTGCAGCTATCCCGATGCACAGGAGACGCTGAGGGAGCTGAGGGCTCGGGGGATCCCGGTCGCGGTGGCGTCCAACTCCACTACTGGTGACGTTGAGGCGGCGCTTGCCCGGACCGGCCTTGCGGCGCTAGTCGACGGGATCGTTGGGGCGGATCAGGTGACGTCTCCTAAGCCGGCTCCTGACATGTACGAGCGGGCAGCGGCGTGGCTGGCGCGTGACGTGGTAGTGGCGGTTGAGGACTCGCCGGCGGGGATCGCTTCGGCGCGAGCGGCCGGGCTACCGGTGCTGGCTGTTGATCGGGGTGCGTTTGATCCGGCTTCGCTGGTCGAGGCGACGGCGGTTGTCCAAGTGGTCAGCTACTCGCAGCTGGAGGCATTAGCTGGTTCCTGATCAGACCGGGACCAGCTCGAAGGAGACCGCGAAGGGCACGCCTGCCATCTCGCCCACTCGTTGGCAGCTGCCGCGCAGGAACGAGTCGGGATCGAAGTCTGGGTCGCCGAGGTTGTCGATGTAGGTGCGGTGGCAGTCCAGTGAGGCCACTCCCTCGTCGATGTGGCCCGACACGTCCACCGCGTGGGTGGACGCCAACGAGGACGCGAAGGCGACCCAG
This sequence comes from Acidimicrobiaceae bacterium, assembly GCA_009843735.1. Classification (GTDB taxonomy): domain Bacteria; phylum Actinomycetota; class Acidimicrobiia; order Acidimicrobiales; family Aldehydirespiratoraceae; genus Aldehydirespirator. The sequence goes on from VYCW01000131.1 coordinate 16,834, forward strand.
CGCACACCGCTCCACGGCTCGCCGGCGTCGGTGAACAGCCAGCGGTTGGCTGCGTCCCGCACGGCGTCCGGCAGGGCGCGGCCCAGCTCCCGGTGGTCGACGTGGTTCCAGGGTCCCGTCTCGCCCCACCGGTCACGGAAGTTCGACCCGATGATCACCTCGGGCCGGTGGCGGCGGATGGCCGCGGCCAGATCCCGCCGCAACTCCAGCCCGTTGACGACCAGGCCGTCGGGATGGTCCAGGAACTCGACCACCGACACCCCCACCGCAGCCGCGGCGGCCACCTGCTCGGCGGTGCGCAGCGGACCGGTCTGCTCGGGCGGCATCGAGTCGATGCCGGCCTCGCCCCGGGTGGCCAGCACGTAGCGGACGTCCTTGCCCATGGCGGACCAGCGGGCCACGGCCGCCGACGCGCCGTACTCCAGGTCGTCGGGATGGGCCACCACCGCCAGGGCCCGGCTCCAGTCCTCCGGCAGCGGGGCCAGGGCGGGAGCCGCCTGATCACCCATCCTGCTCACCGTCCGGGTCGATGCCGCTCACGGCGCTCAAGGTAACGCCTCGGACCCGGCGAGCCGAACGGCGCCGATACCCCGCCCTGGGCTAGGCGAGACTCACGGCACGGTTTCGGTGTCCAGGAGCCTGCCTTCGAGGGCGGCCTCGACCTCGCCGTCCTTGTTCAGCGCAGCGATGAGCGCGGTCAGCTTCAGATCGATCCTGTCGATCTTGGCGTCGAGCCCGTCGATCTTGCCGCTGAGTCTCGTGTCGAGTTCGTCGATCTTGGCGTCGGTTGCAGCGAATCGGGCGTTGACTGTGTCCTCCAGACGGTCGATGCGGCTGCGGTTGCCGGCCAGCGAGAAAATGAGCAGGGCAACCACTGCGGTGGCCAGCAGGGTCGGCAGCAACATGTCACCGAGCGTGGCCCACCGGCGGGACCCTGTCCTGGCCGCGGTGGGGGCC
>VYCW01000087.1 GCA_009843735.1 Acidimicrobiaceae bacterium
TCCAGAACGACCTCGACGCGGCCCTGGACGCAGTGGCGGCCGACCGGCCCGCGGGATCCATGGAGCCCGCCGGCTGCATCGGCTTCTGCCTGGGGGCCCGGGCCGTGTTCCGCGCCATGATGCGCCTGCCCGGCCAGTTCACCGTGGGCGCGATGTGGCATCCGTCGTTCCTGGTGGACGGCGAGGCCGACTCTCCCCACCTCACCGCGGGCGAGCTGGCCGGTTCGCTCTACGTGGGCTTCGGTGAGGCCGACCGGATGATGAGCGTGGCCAGCATGAGGCCCTTCATCGAGGCGGTGTCGGCTCTGGGCGACCGGGCCGTAGTCGACATCCTGCCCGAAGCGGACCACGCCTACACCTGGCCCGACGCGCACACCTACAACGAAGCCGCCGCGGCGCGGGCCTGGACCCAGACGCTGACCCTGTTCGGCAACGTGCTGGACCCGGAGCGTGGCTGACCCCGCCGTCAAGTACCAGACTGTCGACGACCTGCGGCGGCGGGCCCGGAGGCGGATCCCCCGATTCGCCTGGGAGTACCTCGACAGTGGCGAGGGCTCCGAGCGGGCCAGGGACCGCAACGCCGAGTCTCTCCAGCGGGTGCTGCTGACGCCCCGGTTCCTCAAAGGCTTGCTGGAGCCCGACATCAGCACCGAGCTGTTCGGGGTCCGCTACTCGCTGCCGGTGGGGATCGCCCCCATGGGCCTCACCGGGCTGATGTGGCCCGCCGCCGACACCGCCCTGGCCGACACCGCGGCCCGCTGCAGCATCCCCCTCGTGGCCAGCACGGTGAACACGGCCGACGTCTCGGTGCTGGGGCCGCGAACGGAGGGCATGGGCTGGTTCCAGCTCTACCCCCCGAGGGACACCGACGTCCGGGAAGACCTGCTGGATCGGGCCCACCGGGCCGGGTTCAGGGTGCTGGTGGTCACCGCCGACGTCCCGGCCCGGGCCCGCAGGGAGCGCCAGACCCGGGAGCGGGTCTCGATGCCGCCCCGGATCACGCCCCGCCATGTGGCCCAGGCCACGCTGAGGCCGGCCTGGACCTTCGGGCTGCTGCGCAACGGCATTCCCCGGTTCCACACCCTGGAGCACTACGTGGACCGGGCGACGCTCCGGGAGCTGGCCGGCTTCGTGGGCGCCAGCCTGGGCGGCACCCTGTCGTGGGACTACCTGGCCGAGACCTGCGAGCTGTGGCCCGGCCCGGTGGTGGTCAAGGGGATCCTGCACCCCGACGACGCCGCCCGCTGCGTCGTCGCCGGCGCCGACGCGGTGGTGGTGTCCAACCACGGAGGGCGCCAGCTCGACGCTGCGCCCGCGGCGATCGAGGCCCTGGGACCGGTCATAAAACGCATCGACGGGAGGGTGCCGGTGCTGTTCGATGGCGGCATCCGCAGCGGACTCGACATCGCCCGGGCGCTGGCCCTCGGCTCCGACTTCACTTTCACCGGCCGGTCGTTCATGTTCGGCCTGTGCGCCCTGGGCGCCCGGGGCGCCGACTTCGTGGCGTCCATGTTCGAGCAGCAGCTGATCAGCGTCATGCACCAGCTCGGCTGCGAGCGCCTGGCCGAACTCCGAGACCGAGACCCCCTCATCGCGCCGTGTTGAGATTCGTCGAGGAGATCCTCCTGCTCCTGCTGCGCGACGACGATGGGAGATTCGTGGCGGTGCCGGGGATCGCGCTGGACAATGCGATCGCCGGCGCCGTGCTCATGGACCTGGCGCTGGAGAACCGCATCGACACCGACCCGGAGCATCTGATCCTGATCGACCCGACGCCGGTGGGCGACAGCCTTCTCGACCCGACACTGGCCGCTATCGCCGGCGGCGAGCAGCGCGACGCCCTGTACTGGGTGGCACAGACCGCGCTGCGTGCTGGGGAGATCCGGGAGGAGGCGCTGTCCCGCCTGGTCGAGCGGGGCATCCTGGAGCACCATGAGGGACGCTTCCTGTGGGTCTTCCGCTCCCGGCGATACCCGATTATCGACGGCAAGGCCGAGCGCGAGGTGAAGCTGCGCATCCTGGGAGTGCTGCTCAGCGACGAGATCCCCGACCCGCGCGACATAGTGATCATCGGCCTGGCCGACGCCTGCGGCATCCTGCCGGAACTGCTGCCCAAGCGCGACTACGAACAGGCCCGCGCCCGCATTGAGCAGGTCCGCAAGCTGGATCTGATAGGACAGGCCACCTCACGTGCGATCCACGACATAGAGATGTGGCTCGCCGCCGGACAGGCATAAGGATGAGCGCAACCCCGACACCGGAGCAGACGGCCGCACAACTGGTGCGAGCCGGAGTCGGGAAGGCCCGCGCCATGATGGCGTCCACCGTGGTGCTGGCGGTGATGGCCGGAGCGTTCGTCGGGCTGGGCGCCATGCTGACGAGCACGATCGCGGCGCAGTCCACGCTGGGCGCCGGGCCGACACGGCTCCTCATGGGGCTGGGGCTGACGATGGGCCTGTTCTTCGTGGTGGTCACCGGCGCCGAGCTGTTCACCGGCAACAACCTCATGGTGATGGGCGTTCTCAGCCGCACGATCCTGGCGAGGGAGCTGGCCCGCAACTGGGCGCTGGTGTACGTGGGCAACCTGATCGGAGCCCTGGTCATCGTGCTGTTGGTCTTCTACGGCCGCTGGTGGGAGCAGGGGGACTTCTCGTTCTCCGAGTTCTCGGTGACCTCGGCCGACGCCAAGGTGAACCTCTCGTTCGGGATCGCCTTCCTGCGGGGCATCGTGGCCAACATGCTGGTCTGCCTGGGCGTGTGGATGGCCACCGCGGGGCGCACGGTCACCGACAAGCTGCTGGCGGTGTTCCTGCCGGTCACGGCCTTCGTGGCGGGCGGGTTCGAGCACTCGGTGGCCAACATGTTCTTCCTGCCGTTCGGTGCTCTAGTCGCCGCCGATGCCGACGCTCTGGCGGCCGCAGGGCTGACGGCCGCCGACGTGAGCCGGCTGGACATAGCCGGGATCGCCCAGAACCTGGTGGCCGTGACGCTCGGCAACATTGTCGGCGGCGTCCTAGTGGGACTGGCCGACTGGACCGTCCACCTCCGCCGGCGCGCCGTATCAGCCGCCGCAGCCGCCAAAGGCGAGCAATAGCCGGGACCGGGATCCCTAGAGGCTCGCGGACACGGTGCCTACGCCTTCTATCTCGGCGTGCAGGTCGTCGCCGGGGGTTAGGGGCAGCATGCCGCATAGCGAGCCGGTCATGATGGTCTCGCCGGCCTGCAGCGGGGTGCCGTGCTGGCACAGGGCGTCGGCCAGCCACAGCACCGAGTTCAGCGGGTTGCCGAGGCAGGCGGCTCCGTTGCCGGTGGCGGCCGCCTCGCCGTTGATCGTCAGCTGCATCTCCACCCGGCGCAGGTCCACCGCGCTCAACGGCACCGGGCGGGTCCCGAGCACGTAGAGGCCGCTGCCCGCGTTGTCGGCGATCATGTCGAAGTTGGTGATGTCCCACCGAAGGCGGCTGTCGACGATCTCCAGCGCGGGCAGCACGTAGGCGGTGGCGCTGATCACGTCGGCCACGGTGTGCTGGCCCTTGTCGAGGTCGGCGCCGAGCACCACCGCAACCTCGACCTCGACCCTCGGCTCGATCAGCCCGGCACCGCCGATGTCGTCGCCGTCGGTGCGGCACTTGTCGGCGTACAGGACGCCCCAGATGGGCTCGTCCATGCCGAGCTGCTTCTGCACAGCCGGGTTGGTCAGACCGACCTTGTGCCCGCTGATCCGCCGGCCGCTGGCGAGCCAGTGATCGGTGTTGATCTGCTGCACGGCGTACCCGGCCTCGGGGCTGGCGGAGGCGCCCAGCAGGCCGCGCACCGGATCGCAGGGAACACCGGCGGCCATTGCTTCTCTCAGTTGCCCGGCCGCTTCCGCGAGCGCGCCCGGCATGGGGGAATCGGTCATGGGAAGGCTCCTTGCTACAAGGCTTCAGAGGTTCAGGGAATGGGCCGGGTCACTCGCCGTGTACGTACTGCCAGCCGAAGCGGCCCTTGATGCACAGGTGGCCGCTGGTCACGGAATGGTCCGACGGGGAGGTGACCTTCACGATCCGCTCGTCCTGCACGTGCAGGTCGAGGTTGCAGCCCACGCCGCAGTAGGAGCACACCGTTCGGGTGACGGTCTGGTCCTCCGGGCGCCACTCCCCCACCTCGCGCAGGTCGTACTCGGTCTTGAACTGGAGCGCGCCGGTGGGGCACACCCCCACGCAGTTGCCGCAGTACACGCAGGCCGAGTCGGGCAGGGTCACGTCGAACTCGGTGGAGATGCGGGCGTCGAAGCCCCGGCCGGCCACCGCGATGGCGAAGGTGTGCTGGGCGTCGTCGCCGCAGGCCTCCACGCACTTGTAGCACAGCACGCACTTCGAATAGTCCCGGATGTAGAGCTCGTCCTGGACCTTGACCGGCTCGTCCACCCGCTCGACGGGGTGTTCCTCGTCGGAGTAGCGGTCGGGGTCGGCGCCGTAGGCCTCCATCCAATCGTGCAGGTCCTCGGCCTGGCTGAGGTCCACGCCGGAGCCCAGGAACTCGAGCACCATCCGGCGGCTGTGGCGCACCCGGGGGGTGTCGGTCTGGACGACCATTCCCTCCTCGGCGGGGCGGGAGCACGACGGCACCAGCGCCCGGGACCCCTCAAGCTCCACAACGCACACCCGGCACACGTTGACCGGTGTGAGGTTCTCGGCCCAGCACAGCGTCGGGGTGTCGATGCCGGCCTGGACGCAGGCGGCGTGGATGGTGGAGCCCTCGGCCACCTCCACCGGCTGCCCATCGACTGTGATCGTGACGGCCGTCTCGGTCATGGTGGCGGCGCCGGTCATGAGGGTGCCGAAGCTATCAGGCCCAGTGAGAGGGCGGAACGGACCGCGGAGGCGGCGGTGTGGCCCAGGCCGCAGATGGAGGCGTCCACCATCACCTCGGCCATCTCGTCGATCAGGGCCCGGCGGGACGGTGACAGCGAGCCCCGCTTCTGCATCTGCACCAGGGTCTCGTGCTGGCGCACCGCTCCGACCCGGCACGGCACGCACTGGCCGCACGACTCGTCGCGGAAGAACTCGGCGATGCGCACCACCACGTCGGTCATGTCCACCGACGAGTCGAAGGCCATCACCACTCCCGAGCCGAGGGTGGTGCCCGCGGCCCGGGTGTCCTCCAGGGTGAGCGGCAGATCCAGCGAGTCGGGGCCGACGAACGACCCGGCCGCGCCGCCCATCAGCACGGCCTGGAACTCGCCGGTGCCGGCCACTCCGCCGGCCAACTCCAGCAGGTCTCCCAGCGTGGTGCCGAACGGAACCTCGTAGAGGCCGGGCCGTCCGACCTTCCCGGACAGGCACAGCAGCTTGGTTCCCGGCGAGCGCTCCGTTCCCCGGGTCCGGTAGTCGTCGGGACCGTCGAGAATGATGTCGAGCACGTTGAGCAGGGTCTCGGGGTTGTTGATGGCGGTCGGCTCGCCGAAGAGGCCGTGGGTGGTGGGGAACGGGGGCTTGTTCCGGGGCTCGCCCCGGAAACCCTCCAGCGAGTTGAACAGGGCGGTCTCCTCGCCGCAGATGTAGGCGCCCGCCCCCCGCCAGATGGCGATGTCGAAATCGTGGCCCGTGCCGGCCGCATCCGGACCGAGCAGACCGGCGTCCCGGGCCGCGTCGATGGTGCCCTGCAGGCGGGCGGTGGCCAGCGGGTATTCGCCCCGGATGTAGATCCAGCCGTTCTGGGCCCCGGTGGCGAGGCCGGCGATGGTCATGGACTCGATCACCGCGAACGGGTCGTGCTCCATCACGATGCGGTCCTTGAAGGTGCCCGGCTCGGACTCGTCGCAGTTGGCCACCACATGCTTGGGCCGGCCGGTCTCGGCGGCTACGGCCCGCCACTTAACGCCGGTCGGGAAGGCCGCTCCGCCCCGTCCCGACAGCCCCGAGGCGGCCACCGCCTCAAGTACCGCATCGGCCCCCATCTCGCCGGCCCGCTGCAGGGCCTCGTAGCCGCCGTGGGCGCGATAGGACTCCAGCGACTCGGGGTCGGCCACCCCGATGCGGCGCAGCAGCCTCAGCGACGGGTCGCCGGCCTGGGGCAGTTCGAAGGGCTCGGCGTCGGCGGGCACATAGTCGGGCCGGCCCCCGGTTCCCTGCACGAACAGCGCCGGGGCGCGCTCGCACTGACCGAGGCACGGCCCCAGGTGAACGTGTCCGCCCGAGGCCCTGACCGAGGCGACCAGGTCGTCGTAGCCCGCGATCTGGCAGGCGGCGTCGACGCACACGTGGAACGTGTCGCCGTCGTGGTCCGGGGGCTCGGTCCGGAACAGGTCGTAGAAGGTGGCCACACCGAAGGCCTCCGCGGGGGGCACACCCAGCACCTCGGCCACGTAGTTGATGCCACCGGGACTGATCCAGCCAACCGCGTTCTGGAGGGCGTGCAGGGCGGGCAGCAGGTAGTGGCGCCGCTCAAGGCGCCGGGACCGCCCAGAGGTGTACAGCCGCTCGGTCTCGGGCTGCACCACGGCGTCCACGCCCCGGTCACGCATCGCGGCGTCGACCGCGGCGGCCTCAGCGTCGGTGGCGCGGTCCGCGCCCAGATAGATGTCGGTCATGCGCTAGACGGGGGCGGGTTCCGGTTCGAGCTTGGAGATCCGGATGGCGGCCGCTTTGAACTCGGCCGTGCCCGAGCGCGGGTCCCACTCGTCGTTGGTCAACACGTTGGCGTCGACCAGTTCAGGGAAATGGAAGGTGGTGAACGTGAGGCCGGCAGGGATGTCCGGCTGCACGCGCACGTCCATCTCCACCGAGCCCCGGGGCGAGCTCACCAGCACGCGCTCGCCGTCGGCGATGCCGAGCTCGGCCGCATCGGCCGGGTTGACGTCGATGGCGTCGCCGTAGCGGATGGGCGAGGCGTAGCCGCCCGACTGCACCCCGGTGTTGTAGGAGTCGAGGGCCCGGCCGGTGGTGAGCCGCAGCGGGAACTCGTCGGTGAGCTCTTCAGGGGGGCCGGCGTGGTGGACGATGCTGAACGGCGCCGGGTCCCGGCCGTCGAGGTCGTCGGCCCACAGCCAGCCGTGCAGGAACTCCGAACCGGGATGATCCTCTGCGGGGCACGGCCACTGGATGCCGCCGGAAGCGTCGAGACGCTCCCACGACATGCCAGTGTGCATGGGCGACAGCGCGCGCATCTCGTCCCACAGCTCCTCAGCGCTGGGATGGCCCCAGTCGGCGCCGAGACGGCGGGCCAGCTCGCCGATGATGTCGATGTCGTGGCGGGCCTGGCCGGGTGGCGGCACCGCGGGGCGCACACGCTGCACCCGCCGCTCGCTGGAGGTGACCGTGCCCTCCGACTCGGCCCAGGCCACCGAGGCGGGCAGCACCACGTCGGCCATCTCGGCGGTGCGGGTCATGAAGATGTCCTGCACCACCAGGATGTCGAGGCCGGCCAGCAGCTTGCGGGCGTGGCCGATGTTGGCCTCGGAGTCGGCAGGGTTCTCGCCGATCACGTAGCAGGCCCGCAGCTCGCCGGCCTCCATCGCCTCGAACATGAGAGTCAGGTGCTTGCCGGGCACGCCGTTGAGCTCGACGCCCCAAGCGGCCTCGAACTTCGCCCGAACGGCGTCGTCGTCCACATCCTGGAAGCCGGGGAACTTGTTGGGTATGGCCCCCATGTCGCCGCCGCCCTGAACGTTGTTCTGGCCCCGGAGGGGGCAAAGACCCGAGCCCCAGCGGCCCACGTGGCCGGTGAGCAGAGCCAGATTGCACAGCGACACCACATTGTCGACGGCGTTGTGGTGCTCGGTGATGCCGAGGGTCCACAGGATCTGGGCCTTGTCCGCGGTGGCGTAGGCGTGGGCCATCTCGCGGATGGCCTCGGCGGGAACTCCGGTCTGCTCTTCGGCCCAGTCGAGGGTGTAGGACTCGACGTGGGCGGCGTAGGCCTCGAATCCCTGCGTGGAGTGGGCGATGAAGTCGGGATCGTGCAACCCGGCGTGGATGATCTCGCGCCCCATGGCGTTGGCCAGCGCGATGTCGGTTCCCACCGACAGGCCCAGCCAGCGGTCGGCGAACTTGGCCGAGGACGTGCGGCGGGGATCGATGGCGTACATGCGGGACCCGTTGCCGAGGCCCTTGAGGACGTGGTGGAAGAAGATCGGGTGGGCCTCACGGGCGTTGGAGCCCCACAGCAGGACGACGTCGGCCTCCTCGACCTCGGCGTAGGACGAGGTTCCGCCTCCTGCTCCGAACACTGTCGCCAGACCGACGACGGAGGGAGCGTGTCAAGTTCGGTTGCAGGAGTCGATGTTGTTCGACCCGATTGCCGTGCGGATGAACTTCTGGGCGGCGTAGTTCATCTCGTTGGTTGCCTTCGAGCAGCTGAACATGCCGAAGCCGTCCGGTCCGTGGCGGTCGAGGACGGCTCGGAAGCCGTCGGTGGCCCGGTCGAGGGCCTCGTCCCAGGTGGCTGGACGCAGCCTCCCGTTGTCGCGCACCATCGGAGTGGTCAGCCGCGGCAGCCGCTTGTCGCGTGATCGTCCGCCCATTTGCCCCTTTCCTCCTTGCTGTTCCCTCAGCACAGCCTCACGCGTCAGCCCAGTGACAGAGTCTCGCGGGCCTGATCCGGAGACTGGATTCTGCCCCCCATTGACTCCACTACCTCACGGGCCCGGTGCACCAGATCCGCGTTCGACGCGAACACGCCCCGAGCGAGGTACAGGTTGTCCTCCAAGCCCACCCTGATGTGCCCGCCGAGCAGCATGGACTGGGCCACCCAGGGGATCTGGTTGGCCGACAGCGCGAAACTGGTGAACTCGGCGCCGGCCGGCAGCAGGCGGACCAGCGCGGCCAGCAGGCCCACATCGGTGGGCGTGCCGTAGGGGATGCCGGTGCACAGCTGGACCCACGGCGGATCGGCGATCAGGCCCTCGTCCACCAGCGTGTTGGCCAGCCACAGGTGGCCGGTGTCGAAGATCTCCAGCTCGGGCTTGACCCCGATCTCCCGCACTCTCTTGGCCATGTCGCGGATCATGTTCGGGGTACTCACGTACACCTGGTGGCCCTCGCCGAAGTTGAGCGTGCCGCAGTCGATGCTGCACATGTCGGGCTTGAGGGCCTCCACGTGGGCGAGGCGCTCCAGGCCGCTCACCAGGTCGGTGCCGTCGGACCCGAAGTCGAAGGGGTCGGGATCGCCGATCAGCAGGTCACCGCCCATGCCGGCGGTGGTGTTGATGATCACGTCACCGTTGGCCGCCCTCACCTGCTCGAGCACCTGGCGGTACAGGTCCACGTCGCGGGTGCCCTTGCCGGTGGAGGGATCGCGCACGTGGATGTGCACGATGGCCGCGCCCGCATCGGCTGCCTCCAGCGCGGCCGTCGCGATCTGAGAGGGCGTTATCGGCAGGTCGGGATGCTTGCCGGCGGTGTCGCCCGCACCGGTCACCGCGCAGGTGATGATCGGGTTGCGATTCACTGCCGGAACCCTACCGCTCTCGACGCGTTAGGGCAGCCCGTGGACGGCGCGAATCAAGCGCGTCCGCGCGCCCGACAGTAGATACGGTGACGGAGCCATGAGATGGTCGAGACTGTTCATCCCGACACTGCGCGACGCGCCCGCCGACGCCGAGGCGGCCAGCCACAAGCTGCTGGTGCGCGGCGGCTTCATACGACAACTCCACGCCGGCCACTACTCGCTGCTGCCTCTGGGGCTGCGGGTGCACGACAAGGTCGAGAGCATCGTGCGCCAGGGCATGGAGGAGATCGGCGCCCAGGAGTTCCTGCTGCCGGCCATGCACCCGGCGTCGATCTGGCAGCGCTCGGGGCGCTGGGACTCGGTCGGCCCCGAGATGTTCCGGCTCCAGGACCGCAAGGAGGCCGACCTCGCCCTCGGCATGACCCACGAGGAGGTGTTCAGCGAGATCGCCAGGGAGATCACCTCGTACCGGTCGCTGCCCCAGATCTGGTACCAGATCCAGTGGAAGTTCCGCGACGAGCCCCGGCCCAAGTCGGGCCTGCTGCGGGTGCGCGAGTTCGCCATGAAGGACAGCTACTCGTTCGACCTCGACGACGCCGGGCTGGACCACAGCTTCGGGATCCACCGCGAGGCCTACGCCCGCATCTTCGAGCGGCTGTCGCTCGACGCCATCGCGGTGCAGGCGTCGTCGGGGATGATGGGCGGCACCGGGTCGGTCGAGTTCATGGTGGCCTCCCCCGCCGGCGAGGACGACATCGCCCGCTGCTCGGGCTGCGGCTACGCGGCCAACGTGGAGCGGGCCACCTCCACCCTGGCGCCCGTCGACGACGGCGAGTCCAGCGGCGAACTCACCCGGTTCCCGACCCCGGGAGTGCGCACCATCGCCGCGCTGGAGACGGTGGAGGGCGGCGCGCCGGCCCGCCGCCAGATCAAGACCATGGTGATGGTGCTGGACGGTGCGATGACGCTGGCCCTGGTGCGGGGCGACCACCAACTCAACCTCCAGAAGCTCGCCGACGGAACCCGGGCCACCGAGATCCGCCCGGCCGAGCCGGCAGAGACGCTGGAACGTCTGGGCGCTCACCCCGGTTCACTCGGAGCGGTGGGAGTGAAGGACCTGCCGATCGTGGCCGACCACTCGCTGCGGGGGCGGCGCAACCTGGCCACCGGCGCCAACACCGACGACTGGCACTACTCGGGCGTGGACATCGACCGCGACATCGCGGTGGACGAGTGGCTCGACCTGCGAGAGGTGTCGGCCGGGGAGCCGTGCGTGAACTGCGGCCAGCCCCTGGAAGTGATCCGCTGCATCGAGACCGGCCACATCTTCAAGCTGGGCCGGCGCTACGCCGAGGCCATGGGGGCCACCGTGCTGGACGCCGACGGGGTGGAGCGCCCCATCACCATGGGCTCCTACGGCATCGGCATCGGTCGGGCCATGGCCGCGGTGGCCGAGGTGCACCACGACGACAGGGGGCTTGTCTGGCCGGTGGCGGTGGCGCCCTACGAGACGGTGATCACGGTGGCCAGCATGCGCGATGACGGCGCGGTGGCCGTCGCCGAGCAGCTGTACGTCGAGCTTCAGGGTCTGGGCGTGGAGGTGCTCCTGGACGACCGCGACGCCCGGGCCGGTGTGAAGTTCGCCGACGCGGAGCTGGTCGGCATCCCCTGGCGGATCACCGCGGGACGGGCGGTGGCCGACGGCGAGGTCGAGCTGACCGACCGGGCGACGGGCGACACTCAGCGGGTCGGCATTCCAGATGCGGCGGCCCAGGTAGCCGCTCTGCTCGACAGCGCCCGATCCTGACGGGCCTGGCGGGCCGCCGGGCGGGCTTTCAGTCGGACAGCTGCATCGAGAGGCGGCTGGCCGCCTCGATCACGGCCATCCCATGATCGTGGGTGTCGTCCGGGTCGGGGAACCGGTACGCGGGACCGTGGACGTGCAGGGCCGCCTCCACGCTGCCGTCGCTCTCGAAGACGGGAGCAGCCACTGAGTTGAGCTCCTCAGCGAACTCCTCGTACACCCAGGCATAGCCGATGCTGCGCACCTGCTCCAGACGGTCCCGGAGCTCGTCGGGGTCGGTCATAGTCCACGACGTGCACTGCGCCAGCGGAGCGGCCAGGTACTCCTCGATGAAGCGCTCAGGCTGGTGGGCCAGGATCACCAGCCCCGACGGCACCGCGTGCAGGGGTGCGTACTCGCCGGTCCAGTCCCGAACCTGGATGTTGGAGGAGGACTCGGTCTGGTCGAGGTAGTAGACCTGTCCGCCGTCGATGATCGAGAGTCCGGCGACCTCGTCGATGCTCTCGGCCAGCTCGAGCAGGTGGGGCCGGGCGGTGGCTACGAGGTTCCGGCCCCGGGGGGCCGAGCCGGCCAGGTCGATCAGGCCGGGGCCCAGCCTGTACTCGCCGCCCGCCTCGGTCTGCTCGACGGCCTGCTCCTCCTCCAGGGAGGCCAGCAGCCGCGCCACCGTGCTCTTGGGCAGGTCGACGCGCTCGGCCAGTTCGGTGACACCCACCGGACCCAGTGCGAGAGCTCGGAGCAGCGCGAACGACCTCTTGATCGACTGGACGGTCACATCGACAGCCTACGGTTCGACCGCTGGAGCACCGGAGCGGCTCTCATGACCACCGGCGGCGGATCTCGGCGCTGATGGCCGGGATGACCTGGTGCAGGTCGCCTATCACCGCCCAGTCAGCCTTGACCACCATGTTGGCCTCCGGGTCGATGTTGACGGCCAGGATGTGCTTGGAGCCCATGGCGCCCACCCAGTGCTGGATGGCGCCGGAGATACCGGATGCGATGTAGATCTCCGGGGCGATGCGGGTGCCAGTCTGGCCGACCTGGTCCGAATGGGGTCGCCAGCCGTTGTTGGTGACCGCCCGGCTGCAACCGACCCGCCCGCCGAGAAGCTCGGCCAGCTCCTCGAGGGGAGCGAACCCCTCGGCGGAGCCGACGCCGCGGCCGCCGCCCACCACGACGGGCGCGGTGGGAAGGGTGACTCCGGCCTCCAGGACGACACGCTCCTTCACGACAGTTCGGGCCAGTTCGGGCGGCAGGTCGACGTCGATGGCCTCGACCGGGGGCGGGGCGCTGGGCGGCGGCTTGACCGGCGACGACGCCACCGTGTGGAGGGCGCAGGTGAGCAGAGCCGGTCCGGCCGTGCTCAAGGTGGCGTCCTCCAGGAGCGAGCCTCCCCACTGCACCCGGATCATCGACCACTCCGCTCCGTCGCCGCCCGGCGGGGTGATATCGGTGCAGTTGGCCACCATCGGTGCGTCCAGGCGTACCGCGGCCTGGGCAATGACCTCGTTGCCCCGCTCGCTGCCACAGGCCAGGACCGCATCGGGGGCCAGGAGGCCGGTGACCCGGGCGATGGACTCGCCCCATGCCTCCGGCCCGAAGTCGCTGAGCACGCCGTCGTCCACGGTGTACACCCGCACCGCGCCGTGATCGCCGGCTTCGGCTGCGATGGCGTCGGGTCCGGCCGCTTCGGGTGCGCCGGCACCGATTACGGCTGCGTGCATCTCGGCGCCCATCTTGGCGGCCAGCGTCCGGCCGAAGGTGAGCGCCTCCCGGCCGGCCTCGCCGAGCGTGCCCCGGTCGTGCTCCAGCACCACCAGCAGCATCACAGCACCCCCAGCTCCTCGAGCACGTCTACCACCGCGGGGGCGGCCTCGGGACCGTGGCCCAGGATGGTCGTCTGCGACAGGGTCTCGGCAGGCCGATGCAAACGCACCAGGGCCTGACCCCCCGCCTCGGCGTCGATCTCCATGGTGGTGATGGCCAGCTTCTTGGACGCCAGGCGGCCTCGCATGGTCGGGTACCGGGGCAGGTTGATGCCCTCCTTCACGCCGAGGGCGGCGGGCATCGCCAGTTCGTAGACCTCGAAGCCGCCGTCGATCTCGCGGCGGGCCCGCAGGGTCGAACCGTTGATCTCGATCCCCTTGATGCCGTTGACGATGGGCCGTCCAAGGGAGTAGCACACCCGCACCCCCACCTGGAATCCGCCCGAGTCGGCCGACTCGTTGCCGAACAGGATCAGGTCGAAAGGACCGCCGGACTCCTCCAGCGCTTCGATGGCCGCCGTGAGGGCCCGGGCGGTGCGCTCGGGATCCCAGGCCGCGCCGTCGGTCTGGATCAGCACACCGTGGTGGGCGCCCACCGACGCCGCGTAGCGCAACTGCTCGGCGGCCTCGGCCGGACCCAGGGTCAGCACGGTCACCTCGCCGCCGGTGCGTTCGGTAATCTGCACCGCTTCCTCGACGCCGCACTCCTCGTGCGGGCTGGTGGTGAAGCCGAGGTGGGCGGCGTCAACGGCCAGGCCGTCGGCGGTGACGTTGATACGGGCGCCCGGCGCCGGCACCCGCTTCACGCAGCACAGGATCCTCATCGTTCGCCGCTCGGGCCTCTCAGCTCTTCATGCGGGAGTCATCGGGGTCGAACACCGCGCCGGTTCCGGCCACCCGCACCGGGAACAACTCGTTCATGTACATCACCTGGAGGTCGGTGCCCGGCACGGCCAGCTCGGCCGGCAGGTACCCCATCAGCAGGTGCTTGCCCAGCGACGGGCCCGGTCCTGCGGTGGTGACCCTCGAGACCCGGCCGTGGGAGTCGACGATGCGCTCGCCGTCGGAGGTGAGGATGGGCTCGTTGCCGCCCTGCATGTAGCGCTTGCGGCCCCGGCTGTCGTGCAGGTCCTCCACGGTGAGCACGCACATCTGAACTTCGGGGTCTCCGGCCTCACGGGCGGCCAGGTAGGCCTCCTTGCCGATGAAGTCGGCCGCCTTCACCCGGGGACGAGCCAGACCGGCCTCCAGCGGGTTGTACTCGCTCTCCAGCTCGGCCCCCATGAGCCGGTAGCCCTTCTCGAGGCGGCCGGAGGTGCCGTACACGCCGCCGCCGGTGGGCCGCAGGCCGTAGTCGGCGCCGACCCGCATCAGGGCGTCCCACACCGCGGGGCCGTCGTCCCAGGCCAGGTAAATCTCCCAGCCGGTGTCGCCCACGTAGGAGATGCGGAACAGGGTGGCCGCCACCGGCCGGCCCGTGCCGCCTTCGAGCTCCACGTCGACCAGCGAGCCGTAGGGCGAGCCGGCCTGGCTCAGGTCGGCCTCGCACACGGCGCCGAGCACCGCCGGGGCGTTGGGCCCCCACAGACCCAGGGTGGTGATGTGGTCGGTGACGTTGGCGAAGCTCACCGACCCGTCGGTCGGCATGTGGCGGCGGACCCAGAACTCGTCGCGCCCGCCGTCGAACACGCCGGTCACGACCCTCACCCTCTCGGTGCCGAGACGCATCATGGTCAGGTCGGAGTGGAAGCCGCCGTCGGGGGTGAGCCACGGCGTGTAGATGGAGCGGCCTACGGGCACGTCGATCTTGTTGACCGCGAGGCGGTCGGCGAAGGCGACCGCGCCCGGCCCGGCGAGCTCGTAGATCTGGAACGCACTGAGATCGACCAGCCCGCAGTTGTCCCGCAGGTTGAGGTGCTCGGCGTTGGTGATCGGGCTCCACCAGCGGTTGTCCCACTCGACCTCCCGCTCCCCCAGCCCGTAGCGCTCCACCAGGTCGGCGTTGGACTCGAACCACTGGGGCCGCTCCCAGGTGCGGGCCTGGAAGAAGAAGGCGCCCAGGTCCTGCTGGCGCGAGAAGTAGGGCCCGACCCGCAGGTTGCGGCGGCTCTCCCACTGCTCGGCCGGGTGGACGATGCCGTAGGTCTTGTTGAAGTGCTCGGCGGAGCGGGCCCAGATGTGCTCGTCGGGACGCTCCTCGGGATAGAAGCGGGAGATGTCGGCGCCGTGGGCGTCGATCACCCGGGGGTAGCCGTAGGTCATCCACTCGGCTACCACCTGGGCCATGCCCGGCCCTTCCTTGACCCACACCGCGGCGGCCGACCATAGGTTGCGGACCTCGGGGACCTCGCCCAGGCACGGCATGGCGTCGGGGGTGAGCGAGAGCAGGCCGTTGATGGCGTACTTGATCTCGGCGTCGCCCAGCATGTCCATCAACTCGATGGCCTGCTCCATCTGGGGGTCGAAGTCGTCGGGGGTGAACGGCATCTCAGTGGGCGAGAGCGCGGCCTCCTCGTTGGAGGGGATCTCGTCGGGGTGGTGGAAGATGGGGCGGTGGGCGTAGGAGCCCACCTCCATCGAGCCGGCGGTCTGGCGCTCGTAGCAGAACGTGTCCATGTCCCGCACGATCGGGTAGCCGATCTCGTTGCCGGTCTCGGCGAGGATGTCCATCGGGCCCACGTCGGCCATCTGGTGCACGGCGGGGACCAGCGGGATGGTGGCGCCGGCCATGTTGGCCAGCCGGTTGGACCACACGCCGCAGGCGATCACCACATAATCGGTCTCGATGGTGCCGGCGTCGGTCACCACGGCCTTGACGGTGTGGTCGCCCGGGTTGGGGCCGGGTTCGGCGACGATGTCGAGCACCTCTGTGTTGGCCAGCACCCGGCACCCGTTGTCGGTGGCCAGGCGGCGCATGACGGTGCCGGTCTCCAGAGAGTCCACCACCGACACCGTCGGGCAGTAGAAGCCTCCCAGAATGACCTCGGTGTTGACGAAGGGGACCAGCTCGGCCACCTCTTCGGGGGTGAGCAGGTGGGCCTCCACTCCCCAGGCGGTGGCCGACGTCATGCGCCTCTGCAGCTCGTCCATCCGCTCTTGGGTGCGGGCCACTTCGATCCCGCCTGAGTCGACCGACAGGTCGAGGTCCCGGTACTGGTTGGCGCTCTGCACGCCGAGCAGGCACATCTCCTTGTTGTGGTCCACCGGGAAGATGAAGTTCGATGCGTGACCGGTCGACCCGCCGGGGTTGGGCAGGGGCCCCTTGTCGAGGAGCACCAAGTCGTTCCAGCCGAGCTTGGTCAAGTGGCCTACGAGACAGTTGCCGACGATGCCGGCCCCGATCACCACGCACTTGGCGCTGGCGGGGAACTCGCTCACAACCAATCCTCCTGTGCTGCCGTGCCAGCGGGACGAGGTTCTCATGTAGTCTGCGGCGTCCGCCTTGGGGGCAGGCACCACAGCCTGTTCTGTAATGCGGAATCGTTCCGCGATACGGAACGACAAGCTACCCTCGGGGGCGGTGCCGCGCCAACTCCCCGGCCGGTGCTCGCAACCGCGCAAGACTGCTGCGAAAGGATCCGCATCGATGCCGTTTCCGACCGATCTGGAGATCGCCTCCCAGGCCAATCTGAAGCCTCTCGGAGAGATCGCCGCCGACGCCGGAATCCCGGCGGAGATGCTGGAGCCCTACGGCGCGGGCGCGGCCAAAGTGAGCCTCGACGCGGTCGAGGCCATGGCCGACGCCGGTCGGCCGCGGGCCCGCTACGTGGTGGTGTCGGCCATCACCCCGACCCCGCTCGGCGAGGGCAAGACCACCACCACCGTCGGACTCGGCCAAGCCTTCCAGCACATCGGGCGCAGTGCCACCATCGCCATCCGCCAGCCGTCGATGGGCCCGACCTTCGGGATCAAGGGCGGCGCCGCGGGCGGCGGCTACAGCCAGGTAGTGCCGATGGAGTTGTTCAACCTCCATCTCACCGGTGACATGCACGCCGTGACCGCGGCCCACAACCTGTGCTCGGCCATGGTCGACGCCCACCTCTATCACGGCAACGAGGCCGGCCTCGACATCCACAACATCACCTGGCGCCGGGTGCTCGACGTCAACGACCGGGCTCTGCGCAACATCACCCTGGGACTGGGCGGACGGCTCGACGGCGTGCCCCGGGAGTCCGGCTTCGACATCACCGCCGCGTCGGAGGTCATGGCCGCGCTGGCGCTGTGTACCGGTCTCCACGACCTTCGGGCCCGACTGGGGCGGATCGTGGTGGGATACACCAAGGCCGGGACGCCGGTTACCGCCGAGGAGATCGGGGTGGCCGGCTCGATGGCCGTGATCCTGCGCGAGGCCATCAAGCCCAACCTGATGCAGACCCTTGAGAACACGCCTGCGCTGGTGCACACCGGGCCGTTCGGCAACATCGCCACCGGCAACTCCTCCATCGTGGCCGACCAGGTGGGCATCCGCACATCGGACTTCCTGCTCACCGAGGCCGGTTTCGGCGCCGACATGGGCGCCGAGCGGTTCTTCAACATCAAGTGCCGCTACTCGGGCATCGCTCCCGACGCGGCCGTGCTGGTGGCCACCGTGCGCGGCCTGAAGGCCCATTCGGGCAAGCACAAGATCGTTGCCGGCCGTCCGCTGCCGGAGGCAATCCTGGCCGAGAACCCCGACGAGGTGCACGCGGGCGGCGACAACCTGCGCAAGCAACTCGAGAACATGCGTATCCACGGCTGCACGCCGGTGGTGGCCATCAACGTGTTCCCCGAGGACCACCCGGCCGACATCGCCGCCATCGGCGAGATCGCGGCCGAGTACGACGCCCGCTCGGCGGTGACAACCCACTTCGCCGACGGCGGTCGGGGCGCGGCCACCCTCGCCGAGGCGGTGGCCGAAGCGGCCGAGGAGCCCAGCGACTTCCAGGTGCTGTACCCCGACGACGCCTCCCTCAAGACCAAGATCGAGACGGTCGCCACGCGGGTCTATGGCGCCGACGGGGTCGAGTACTCCAGCACTGCCGACAAGCAGTTGGCCACCTATACGGAGGCCGGGTTCGGGAACCTGCCGGTGTGCATCGCCAAGACCCACCTGTCGATCTCGTCGGATCCGACGCTGAAGGGCGCCCCGACTGGGTGGACGCTGCCGGTACGGGAGGTGCGGGCATCGGTTGGCGCCGGGTTCGTGTACCCCATCTGCGGCGACATGCGCACCATGCCGGGCCTGGGCCGGGTGCCGGCGGCGGTGGGGATCGACATCGACGCTGACGGCAACATCGTCGGCCTGAGCTGACCTGCGACGGAGATGCTGTCGAAGCTGCGGCGCGCCCCGCTGTCTGGGGAGACTCTCGGAGCCCGCCACTACCGGCTGCACCTCGTTAGGGATCTGACCTTCGAGGTAATCCCGCTCAAGAGCCTCGACGCGGCGATCGAGGCTCTCCCCGCTGGTTCCCGGGTCTCGGTGACCGCGTCCCCGGTGAAGGGCCAGGACGCCACCTGCGAGATCACCGAGCGGTTGATGGAGCTGGGCCATGAGGCCATCCCGCACGTCTCCGCCCGGATGGTGACCGATCGGGCCCGGGTGTCCGAGCTGGCCGGCTGGTTCCGCTCGGCCGGGGTGTCGACGATGTTCCTCGTCGGCGGCGATGTGGAGTCGCCAGGCGCCTACTCGGACGCGGCGTCGTTCCTGCGGGACCTGCTGGAATGCGACCACGGGCTGAGCACGATCGGCGTGACCGCCTATCCGCACGGCCACCCGCTCATCGCGGAGGAAGTGCTCCATGAGGCCCTGCACACCAAGCAGGCACTGCTGGCGGAGGCCGGCGTGGAGGGCTACTGCAGCACGCAGATGTGCTTCGACCCGGCGCTGATCGAGGGCTGGCTGCGGGGCGAGCGGGCCGCGGGGATGACGCTCCCCGTGCATCTCGGACTGTCGGGGGTGTTGGATCGGGCCAAGCTGCTCACTATGGGCGCTCGCCTGGGCGTGGGGCCGTCACTGCGGTATCTCCGCAAGAACCGGGCCGCCATCACGAAGCTGATGACCTCACCCAACTACGACCCCGACCACATCCTGATGGCCCTGAGCCCGTCTTTGGACGACCTCGGCGTGACCGGCCTGCACGTGTTCACCTTCAACCAGGTAGCCACCACCGTCACCTGGCAGTCTTCCCACCACGGCTAGCCATCTACAAGCGGCGGCCTCCGACCATTCCTGATGTAGTCATACCGTTCTAGTTTGAATAAAAAGCATTGATATAGCATCAACCAACAAGGCGTATCGGTTCGGTCTCCAGTTCCTCACGATTGTCGGAGTTCAAGGCGTTCGACTCGCGAAGGTGCTCGATCTTGCCAAGCTGCTTGTCCATCATCCTGCGACGGGTTCCCCCCGGCATGAGCTCGTCAACTCCCCTTCTGAGCAAGTCAGCGCGATTCGACACAGTCGTTATCGCCTCCGTGAACTTGTCCCACTGGGTCTCGAACGCGCCGAGCACACCCAGGATCTCCTGGGCTGAGCGCTCGAGAGCGAACGTGTCCATGGCCTTGCGCACGATGACCAGCACAGCTAGCAGTGTGGAGGGCGAGCAGATCAGAACGCCCTTCTCCAGCGCCTTGTCGGTCTCATCCCTGCACCTCTCGTGAATTGATGCATACAAGCCGTCGTTTGGGATGAACATCAGGACGCAACCGACGGTCTCTTGGGTATCGAGATAGCCATCCCGTCCGACTAGGCCGTTGACATGGCTTCGTACGGCCAGTCTCAGCCTCTTCGTGGCCTCGCGCCTCTCGCTCTCAGAGGCTGCCTCCACGTACTCGGAATGGGCGGCCAAAGGGAACTTCACGTCCATGTGAAGCCTCTCGTCCTTGGGCAACAGGAACGTGTAGTCAGGAATCTTGCCTGTGGGAAGCTTGGTTTGCTTCAAGTAGTTGACGTTCTCCTTCATTCCCGCGACACGGAGAACATCCTCAGCCATCCGCTCACCCCACTTGCCGCGGGCGGTGGGGTTGGACAGCACGTCCTTGAGTTGGCCCGTGGTCTTGGTTAGTTCGGAAGTCCCTCTGGCAGCTTCGCTGAGTTGCTCCGCGATGGTGCCGTGCTGCTTCGCTGCGTCAGTCTGCATCGATGTCAGAGCATCACGCATCGTCTTGACCTCGGCCTTGAACCCTTGAACCTGCTCATCGATGGCCCTGTGTCGCTGCTCCAGTTCTGTCTTGCCTGTTGAGAGGCGCGAATCAAATGCCTCGCGCGCCTCGCCCACCACGCTGGCGATGGCTGCCTCGACGGCGTCCTGTACCGAGTCGTCCCGGCGCCGGACGGCCGCGACCACGGCAAACCCAACCATGATGACTGCGACGACGATGATGATTACGGCGGTGAGATCCATGACATCCACTGTAGGAAGGGGGTGTGACACGAGGGTGGAGGCTCGCTGATCGTGCTTGACTGCCCGGCGGGGGGTGGTGGCAGAATGGGGTGATGACTGGGTCGAGTCATGGATGGCCGGCGGTGGAGCCGGTGCTGGAGGATCCTGTCGCTGAGCGGGCCCGGCTCCTGGACGATCTGGCCACCGCCTACAGGCTCTTCGGGACGCTGCGCTGGGCCGAGCTGGGCGACGGCCACATCACCTGCCGCGACACCGAGAAGCTCGATCACATGTGGCTGCTCCGCCATCGCGTCCCCTTCGAGCGGGCCGGGCCCACCGACCTCGTGCTGGTCGCGCCCGACGGCAGTGCCGCCGACCAGGACGGGCGCCCCGCCCGCATCAACAACTCCGCCTACCACATCCACCACCCCATCCACGAGGCCCGGCCCGACGTGGTGGCCGCGGCGCACGTGCACACCCACTGGGGCACCCCGTTCGCGGCCGAGCGACGCATGATCGAGCCCATCAGCCAGGAATCGGCGCTGTTCTACGGCGATCACTCCCTGTTCGACGACGAGGAGATACAGATCCTGTCCTGCGACGGCGGCAAGCGGATCGCAGCCGCTCTCGGCGAGCACCGGGCCGTGATCCTGGCCAACCACGGACTCCTCACCGTCGGATCCAGCCCCGCCGACGCCGTCGGCTGGTTCGTGCTGATGGAGCGGGTCGCCGAGGTCCAGATGAAGGCCCGCCACGGGATCCCGGTGTCGCCCGAGGCAGCTCGGGACGCCCAGGCCGACATCGTCGTCGAGGGCTACGGCTGGGACCTATACAACTGGGCCATCCGCCGTCACCTGGACGTCGTCTAGCCCGGGAGGGACCGGCGCCCCGGAGGCTAGGCCGGGAAGGCTCCCAGCATCCGGGCCCCGGCCAGGGTGTTCTGCAGCAGGCAGGCGATGGTCATGGGACCGGTGCCGCCGGGCATGGGCGTGACCGCGCCGGCCACCTCCTGGACCGCATCGAAGTCCACGTCACCGACGATGCCGTCGGCCGTGCGCGAGATCCCCACGTCGATCACCGCGGCGCCAGGCTTCACGAAATCGGCGGTGACCAGCCGGGCCATGCCGGCCGCGGCTACCAGGATGTCGGCCTGCCGGCAGACGGCCTGGAGCTCGGGCGTGCGGCTGTGGGCCAGGGTGGGTGTGGCGTCCACGCCCTTGCGGCCCAGCAGCAGGATCTGAGGGAGCCCCACCAGAGTCGAGCGGCCGATCACCACGGCCCGCGTGCCCGAAGTCGGCACCCCGTAGCGATCCAGCAGGCGCATGACCCCCAGCGGCGTGCACGGCACGTGCCCGGACTGACCGCGCACCAGGCGGCCCATCGACCGGGGCGTCAACCCGTCCACATCCTTCTGCGGCGGGATCAGCTCCAGCACAGCGTCGGCGTCGAGACCCTCGGGCAGGGGGAGCTGCACCAGGATCCCGTGGACGCCGGGATCGGAAGCCAGGTTCCGGACCGCCTCCTCCACCTCGCCCTGGGCCGCGTCGGCACCCAGCTCGACATGGCGCGACACCATGGCCGCCTCCGCAGCCTTGCGCTGCTTGTTCCGCACGTAGATCCGGCTCGGCTTGTCGTCGCCCACCAGCACCGTGGCCAGGCAGACCTCAGGACTCCCGGCCGCAGTGATCTCCGCGTTGAGCTCAGCAACGATCTCGTCCCGCAGCCGGTTGCCGTCCATCAGAACCGCCCCACCCCCGGTCCTCTCGAAGTCGTCCAGATGGGAATGCTCGGTCATCGTCCTCCTGTCGGGGGGTGAAAAATCGTCGATTCTTGTCGTTAGACGGTCTCGACAGGGTAGACACCGCGGGCCTACGATGGCCGTTCCGGCATACGGAACTGTTCCAAAACAGCGCGTCTCAAGTTCGAATCGCGCCGTTTGAGAGATTCCGAGGTGGGAGCAGCATGAGGATCCTGTTCGCCGACGGCCTGTCCGACGCCGCCGTTGAACGGCTGCGCGCCGGCGGCGACGCCTGCACGCTGCGACCCTCCCTCACTGCCGAGGAACTGCCCGCCCACGTCGCCGGCTTCGACGTGCTCGTGGTGCGCAGCACCCGGGTGACCGGCGAGGCCATCGAGGCCGGCACCGACCTAGGACTGGTGGTGCGCGCCGGCGCAGGCACCAACACCATCGACTGCGAGCGCGCCTCGGAACTCGGCGTGTTCGTGTGCAACGTCCCGGGGCGCAACGCCATCGCGGTCGCCGAGCTGACCCTGGGACTGATGTTCGCCATCGACCGCCACATCGCCGACGCGGCCGCGGACGTGCGGGCCGGCCAGTGGAACAAGAAGGCCTACAGCAAGGCCCGGGGCCTGCACGGCGCCACCTTGGGCATCATCGGGATGGGCGCCATCGGGCTGGAGGTGGCCCGGCGAGCCGCCGCCTGCGGGCTGACCGTCGTCACCGAGGACAAGCCGAGACCCCACGACGTGCGCCAGCGCATGAGCGACATCGGGGTGCGGGCCCTCCCCGATCAGGCCTCGGTGCTCGCCGCCAGCGACATCGTGTCGCTGCACGTGCCCGGCGGACCCGCGACCACCGGGATCGTCGACGCCGAGTTCCTCGCTGCCATGAAGCCGGACTCGGTGCTGATCAACACATCCAGGGGCGAGGTCGTAGACGAGGACGCCCTGCTGGCCGCACTCAACTCGACCGACATGAGGGCCGGTGTGGACGTGTTCGCGGACGAGCCCGCGGGCGGGGCCGGCATCGTCGACTCCGCGCTGGCCCAGCACCCCAAGGTGATCGCCACCCACCACATCGGAGCCTCTACCCGCCAGGCCCAGGAGGCGGTGGCCGAGGGCACGGCCGAGGTGATCGAGGCGTACCGCAGCGGCTCGGTTCTCAACTGCGTGAATCTCGAGCAGACTCCCACCCGCACCGCCACTCTCAGTATCCGGCACTACGACCGGGTGGGCGTGCTGGCCGCCGTGCTGGAGGAGCTCCGCCGCGGGCACCTCAACGTCGCCACCATGCAGAACCGGATCTTTGCGGGCTCGGTGGCCGCGGCCGCCACCATCGACGTGGCCGGCGCCATCGACGACAGCCTCCTCGACGCGGTCCGGGCCCTCCCCGACGTGATCCAGGTATCGGTGTTCGAGGCATGAGCTGGGCGGAGCCGATGCTGGCGCCCTTCGCGGGATGGCTGGTCAAGCCGGAGTGGGCCGGCCGGGTGATCAGCCGCGCCTACGACAACCTCACTCCGGGTCAGCGCCGCTCCATCGTCAGGGAGAACCCGTACAGCTACGTCAACGTCACCCGCAGCAGCGAGGACCTGCTCGAAAACGAGGATCTGTCCCTCGACAGGCTCGTTACGCAGGGCGCGGCCGCCCTGACCCGCCTGCTCGACGCGGAGGTCTTCGCCCCGACCGGGCGCCGCGCCCTGTACCTGTACCGCCTGACCCACGCCCGGGGCTCCCAGACCGGCCTCATCTGCACGGTGGCGGTGAACGGCTTCGACGAGGGCCGCATCCGAATACACGAGGGCGTGAGGCAGGATCGCACCGAACTGCTGACCGATCATCTGATGGGGGTGGGCGCCACGTCGCACCCTGTGGCGCTCGCGGTCAGGGCGTGGGCGGACTCCGAGTACGCGGCGCTGCTGGACGAGGCCGCCCACGCCGCAATACCCGACCTGGAGTTCGGCTCGGAGCTGGTCCGTCACCAGATCTGGACGGTTCCGGCCAACCTGACCGACAAGCTCCTGGAGTCGCTGGCCGGCAAGGTCCTGTATGTGACCGACGGTCATCATCGCTCGGCCGCGGCCCAGCGGGCCCTGACCCGTGATCCGGACAACCCTGTGCTGGCCCGCACGCTGGCTGCGGTCTTCCCGCACAGCCAACTGCACGTCGAGGCGTACCACCGGGTCGTCGCCGACCAGAACCACGAAAGCCACGACGACTGCCTGTGGGCCGTTCGCTCCAGGGTCAGCTACATGGGGGGCGAGCTGGAGCGCGTACCGAGCGCGGAGGACGCCCGGCCCCGGCACCGGGGCGAGGTGGGCGTGTACGCGACGGGAACCTGGCACCGGCTGACGCTGCCACCGCCGGACTCCGAGGCGGGGGCCCTCGACGCGCTCGACGTCGACCGGCTGCGCCGGCTGGTGCTGGACCCGGTGCTGGGCGCCGAGGAACTGGCGGCCACCGGCACCGTGGACTACGTCCCGGACACCGCGGGCCTCGACGAGCTGATCAGACGCTGCGAGGACTCCGACAGGATCGGCTTCGTGATGTACCCGCTGTCGGTGGACGAACTGCTGGCCGTGGCCGACGAGAGCAGCAAGATGCCGCCCAAGTCGAGCTTCTTCTACCCGAAGCCCCGGGCCGGCGCGTTCCTGCGGGTGCTCGGTCGGGGCGCCACCGCCCACTTGGACCCGTCTTAGCGGCTGCGACGGGTAGGGCCGGGCTGAGCCGGGCAGCCTACTGGCGGGCCATCTCGGCGCGGGCTGTGTTGGCGTCGTCCTGTGCGGTCCGGGGGGCCAGCTGGATCTCCACCTCGTGCAGGGTGCCGGTGAACGGGAACGGCCCCTGGTAGCGGTCCGAGACCGCGGAGCCGTGGTCGCGGCCGATGCTGGCCCCGACCGCGGAGACGATCCCCATGAACACCGGCAGGTCGCGCCGCCCGCACCCGGCACCGTCGATGGCGACTTCCGCCGTCCCGGTAGTACGGCTGACGCGCTCAAGGCGCACCGACAGCGTGCAGTCGCCCTCAGGCACCGCCGCGCTGGACTCCAGGATGGTGTGGTCGCCGTAGGCGTTGTAGTCCACGACCAGCCGGTCGCCCTGCACGAATAGCGAGACCCCAGCGCTGGCCGTGCCGGTCGCCCAGATGACGCCCTCGTCGCCGGAGGCGCGGGTCACCCGGGCATCGAGGTGGAACCTCCGACCGCCCGGACCGGGGGCAGCCTGCACCGCGATGGGCGACATCGGCAGGCGGTACCGGTAGCGGCGGCTGGTGGGGTGGGGCGAGCGGTCGTTGAGGCGGGGCCTGAACATCCCGACGAAGCTGTCGTCGAGGGGCAGCACGCCGTTGCGCTCGGCCTCGCTCCACCACAGCTCGATCAGCTCGGCGAGCTTGTCGGGCTGCCGCGTCGCGAGGTCGTCGCATTCCGAGGCGTCCGCCGACAGGTCATACAGCTCCCACTGATCGGCGTCGAAGTCGGTGCCGTGGATGTGTCGGCACACCGCCTTCCAATGGCCGGCCACCAGCGCCCGCGAGCCGGCCATCTCGAAGTACTGGAGGGTGTTGGTGGCCGGATGGCCGGCGTCGGCCATCACCGGCGCGAACGAGTGGCCCGTGACCGGCATCTGCTCGAATCCGTTGAGCACTTCGGGCGGGGTGATGCCCAGCAGTTCGTAGATCGTGGGCACGACATCGGAGACGTTGGTGAACTGGTGCCGCATCGTTCCCCGCTCGGAGGCGCCTATTCCCTCGGGCCAGTGGACGATCAGGGGCACATGAACCCCACCCTCGTGGGTGTTCTGCTTGTACCACTTGAACGGGCTGTTGCCGCACTGGGCCCAGCCCCACGGGTAGTTGACGTAGCTGCGGGGCCCGCCGATCTCGTCGAGCCGGGCGACCGCCTCCTCCGGTATCTCCGGTATGCCGTTGAACCACTTCATCTCGTGCATCACCCCGAACGGGCCGCCCTCCTGCGACGCCCCGTTGTCTGAGAGCACCACCAGGATCGTGTTGTCGAGTTGGCCCAGCCGGTCGAGGCCACCGACCAGCCGCCCGATCTGGTCGTCGGTGTGGTCGAGGAAGGCCGCGAAGGCCTCCTGGAGGCGGGCTGCGAACCGCTGGTGGCTCTCGGGGAGCGTGTCCCACGGCTCCACGCCCGGGTTGCGGGGCGCCAGCCGGGTGCCCTCGGGGATCACCCCGAGTTCGAGCTGGCGCCGGTACCAGCGCTCCCGCACGATGTCCCAGCCCTCGTCGTAGCGTCCCCGGTACTTGGCCAGGTAGCCGGCGGGCGCCTGATGGGGGGCGTGGGTGGCGCCGAAGGGCAGGTAGGCGAAGAAGGGCCGGTCGGGCCGCACCCCCTTGCTGTCGCTGATCATCAGCAGCAGCTGATCGACGAGATCCTCGCTGAGGTGGTAGCCGTCGTCGGGCCCGGCCGGGGGGTCGGCCCGGTGGTTGTCGATCACCAGCTCGGGGTGGAACTGGTCGGTCTCGCCTTCGAGGAACCCGTAGAACCGGTCGAAGCCGCGGCCCAGCGGCCACTGGTCGAAGGGACCGGCGGCCGAGCTGTCCTGGGTGTGGCCCAGATGCCACTTGCCCGCGCAGAAGGTGGCGTAGCCGATGGCGCTCAGGACCTCGGCGACGGTGGCCGCATGGTTGGAGACATGGCCGAGCTGGTTCGGGAAGCCGCTCCTGAAGTTGGCCAGCGTGCGCATGCCCACCGCGTGCTGGGAGCGTCCGGTGAGCAGCGCGGCCCGGGTGGGCGAGCACAGCGGGGTGACGTGGAAGTTGGTGAACTGGAGCCCGCCCGCGGCCAGCCGGTCGACGTTGGCGGTGTCGATGTCCGAGCCGTAGCAGCCGAACTGGGCGAAGCCGGTGTCGTCGAGCAGGATGATCACCACGTTGGGGGCGTCCTCGCCGGGGTGCGGGGGCTCGCTGAAGCAGGGTTCGGACTCAGCGCGGGTCCGACCGATGCGCCCCCCGAAGGTCGGGATCGGGATGCTCGGTTGGGTCATGTGTCGGCGGCGGCTAGCGCGTCGACGATCGCGGCTGCGCCCTCGTCGATCTCGGCCTCGGCCACGTTGAGCATCGGGGTGATCCGGATCACGTTGCCGTAGAGGCCGCCCTTGCCGACGAGCAGGCCCCGCCGGCGGCACTCCTCGAGCACCCGCCCGGCCCGGGCCGCATCGGGCTCGATCGAGCCGGGATGCACGAACTCCATGGCCTGCATCAGTCCCCGGCCCCGGAGCTCGGCCACGAAGTCGGCCCGGTCCACCGCCGGGGTCAGCGTGTCGACCAGGCGCCGTCCCATGGCCAGCGCGTTGGCCTGGAGGTCGTCCTCCAGCACCCGCCGCAGCGTGGCCCGACCGGCGGCGGCCGACAGCGGGTTGCCGCCGAAGGTTGAGAACTGGAGCGCGCCGATGGAGTCGAAGATCTCGGCCCGTCCCACCACGCCGGCCAGGGTGATGCCGTTGCCGACCCCTTTGGCGAAGGTGAGCATGTCGGGCACGATCCCGTGGGCCTCGTAGCCCCAGAAGTGCTCGCCGGTGCGGCCCCAGCCGGTCTGCACCTCGTCGGAGATGAACAGGATGCCGTGGGACGACAGCACCTTTCCCATGGCCCCGAAGAAGCCGTCGGGGGGAACCGCGAACCCGCCCACGCCCTGGATGGGCTCGGCGATCATGGCGGCCACGTCCCCCGAGGTGGTCATGTCGATGAGCTGCACGAGGTCGTCGACGCACGCTGTGGTGTATGCGTCGTCGTCGAGGTGGCGGAACGGGCTTCGCAGCCGGTAGCCGCCCTGGACAAAGGTGACGTTGAGCCCGGTGAGGCTGGTCGACGACCAGCTGCGGTGGGCGGTGATGGCCTGAGCCGAGAAGGTGCGCCCGTGGTAGCTGTTGCGCATGGCCAGGATCTGGTTGGAGCCGCGGTGCACGGTCGCCATGAGCAGGGCGGCGTCGTTGGCCTCGCTGCCCGAGGGCGTGAAGAACACCCGGGCGTCGTCGATTCCCGACACCCGGGCCACGTCCTCGGCGAAGGCGATCATCGGCTCGCTCAGGTACAGCGTGGAGGTGTGCATCACCTTGGCCGCCTGCTCCTGAACCGCGGCCACCACGCTGGGCTCGGCGTGGCCGATCATGGTGGTGAGCACCCCGCCGAAGAAGTCGAGGTAGCGACGGCCCTCGACGTCCCAGACGTAGCTGCCCTCGCCCCTGTCGATCGACACCGGCTCGTCGTGGAGCAGGTGCAGGAAGCTGGGCAGCGCCGAGCCGTAGCGCTCGGCCAGTTCGGCGTTGTTGGTCATAGCGCAGTTTATGTCCGAGCCGAACCGCCGTGCCCTGCGGTCGCGGGCTGGTGTCGGGGGTCTGGTGCGGGTGCCGACGCCCGGTCAGTCGTTGCGGATCTTGCGGGCTAGGGCTACTGCGGTTCTGGCTTCGCGGTTGGTGCGGTACTCGTAGATGTCGGCACCGGCCAGCATCCAGCGGCTGCCCCGCACCCCCAGCCAGCGCAGCGGCTCGGGCTCCCAGCGGCGGTGGCGCACGCCGACCCACGGCAGGTCGATCCGTTCGGAGTCGGCTCCGGTGATCAGGTCGGCCAGGGTGCGCCCGGCCAGGTTCGACGGCGCAACCCCCTCCCCCACGTACCCGCCCGCGCCGGCGGTGCCCGCGGCCCGGTCGAAGTGCACGAACGGGGTCCAGTTGCGGGGCACGGCGAGCACGCCGCCCCAGCGGTGCGTGATCCGGGCGCCCGACAGCGCGGGGAACAGGTCCACCAGGGTGCGGTGGATCCGCTCGTGGGAGCGATGGTGGCGCTCGATCGACGGGCTGATCCGAGATCCGTACAGGTAGGGCACCCCCCGGCCCCCGAAGGCGATCCGGTCATCGGCGGTGCGCTGGCCGTAGATCACCATGTAGCGGTCGTCGGCGAAGGTGGGCCGGTCGGCCAGGCCGATCTCGTCGAACACCGACTGGGGAAGCGGCTCGGTGCCGATCATCAGCGAGTAGACGGGCAGCAGTTGGCGCCGACGGCCCCGCAGGTCCCGGGTGTAGGCCTCGGTGGCCCTCACCACCACCTCGGCCCGCACCGTTCCCCGGTCGGTCAGCACCCGGCCGGGCTCGATGGCGAGGGCAGCCGTCTGCTCGACGATGGTCGCACCCCGCCGCTCCACCGCCTCGGCCAGTCCCCGCACCAGCCGGGCCGGGTCCACCGCCGCACACGGGGCATAGAAGATGCCGCTGAGCACGCCGGTGGCGTTGGCGTGAGCCCGTGCTTCATCCGCGGTCAGCAGCCGGATCTCGTCGGCGGTGAGACCGAGTTCGTGGTGATGGGCTGTCTCGGCGGCCTGGCGCTCCGCCTGGGGGCGGTTGCGAGCGAAGCGAATCACCCCGCCCTTGTGATAGCCGCAGTCGATGCTCTCGGCCGCAGCCACCCGACCGATCTCGTCGACGCTGTCGAGGACGGCCCGGGCGAGGCGCAGCGACGCAGGCAGGTCCGCGAGGGCCGCGTACTTCCCGATGCCCGCGGCCAGTTCGCCCACCACCCAGCCGCCGTTGCGCCCGGAGGCACCGAAGCCGCATATGTCGCGTTCGATCACCGTCACCCGGAGCGTCGGGTCGAGGCCGAGCAGGTAGTAGGCGGTCCACAGGCCGGTGAACCCGCCGCCCACGATGGCCACATCGGCGTCGGTTTCGCCGTCCAGCGCCGGGCGGGGGGCGAGAGAGCCGGGGAAGGTGTCGAGCCACATCGACCGCTCGCGGTATCGCGCTTCCGGGCTCGGGCCGGGGGGCATCTCGCCAATGTACGCCCGCCACGTCCGACCACACCGCGAATTGGCAGCACAATGCACGCCATCCGTGCACAACGCTGCCAATTCCCCAGCAACGCCGGACCGCACCGCGAATTGGCAGCACGACGCACGACATCCGTGCACAACGCTGCCAATTCCTTACCGGAGGGTCAGCGGATCTGGACTATCCGGCCCGACTGGCCCCAGGACTTGTCGGCAGTGAACACCTTGGCGTCGAGGCGCTCGGCCAGGGCCAGGCAGAGCCGGTCGGCGAGCGAGAGACCCTCGCCTTGACGCCAGCGACGAGCCGCCCACTCGGCGTCCTTGCGGACCACCGGCTCCACCCGCATGGCGTACCTCGCCAGCAGGGCTTGGGCCAGGTGCCAGTCGCGGCCGGCGCTCATGACCCGCCGAGCCACTTCCGACCAGTTTGCTGCGCCGCACCTGGGATCGTCGGCCAGCGCTCCCTCGACGATTTCAGCACCGTCCTCGCCCAGCAGGAACGCGAGGACCGCTGACGCGTCGAGCACCGAAGTCACCCGGCATCCCCGCTCGCTGCGTCCTCGATCGCGGCCGCTCTGCGCCGGTCGGCCAGGAGTTCGTTCACCAGGTCCAACCCCGCCAAGTCCTTGCGGACCCGATCCCGAAGCTGCTCACGAGTCAGCAGGACCAGGCCGTCCGGCGACTCCAGAAGCACCATCGGCGACCCGGCAACCAGCCCGGCGCGCTCCCGGACGGCGGCCGGCACCACGATCCTGCCGCGGTCTCCCATTGCAACCATGTGGGTCCCACTCATGTATCTATAGTACCACTCACCCCATAGATCTGGGAAGAGTCGCATCTCTCTGATTGCCGCTTGACACGACCGGTCAGGAACTTCGGCAGCATGGTGCCAGCGCTAGCCTGCGGGTATGCGACGGCCGCCGATCAGGCACCTCGAGTTGGCCGGGTCGCCCGAGGCCATGGGCGACGCCCACGGACGGGCCCACGCAGAGGAGATCCGGCGATACGCCCACGAACGGGTGGAACTGGTCGCCGAGGGGCTCTGGAGCGGTGGACCGCTGGAGCGGGGCGCGGTGCTGGAGCTGGCCGAGGCGTGCTTGCCCGCCCATGAGGCGTTCTCGCCCCGGCTGCACGCCGAGATGCTGGCCATGGCCGGCGCGGCCGGCATCACCCCGGCCGAAGCGGTGGTGGTGGGCGGCTTCACCGACTTCGTGGACACGGTTCGAGCGGTCACAGCCGGACCTCATCCGGTGTCGGTGACCGAGGACGACTGCACCGCCTTCTTGGTGCCCGACGCCCGGGCCGACGGCGCCGGGATGATCGGGCAGACCTGGGACATGCATGACACCGCCACCGACCATGTGGTGCTGGCCCGCCTGCGCCCCGACACCGGGCCCGACGTGCTGGTGTTCACCACCGTCGGGTGCCTGGGCCAGATCGGCATGAACTCTGCCGGAGTCTGCGTGGGCATCAACAACCTCACCGGCAACGACGGCCGCTTCGGGGTGATGTGGCCCACCGTCATCCGCGAGATGCTGGCTCAGGCCACAGCGGCCGACGCTTTGGACGTGCTGCTGGGAGCCGACCTGGCCGGCGCCCACAACTACCTGATCCTCGACGCCGACGGCCGGGGGTTCAACGTGGAGGCCATGCCGTCGGCCCGGCCGATCGATGTGCTGGCCGACAAGCCGCTGGCGCACACCAACCACGTCACGCATGCCGCGGCCGAGCCCTTCGAGGGCGAGAGGGACGCAGAGGTCATGGCCAACTCGCGCCTCCGGTTGGAACTGGCCGACGCCATGCTGTCCGACGCGGGCCTGCCGATCGACGCCGAGCGGCTGATGGAGGTCACCCGGGAGCCGACAGCCATCTGCCGCTGGCCCGACCCCAAGTACCGCGTCGAGTCGAGCGGCGCAGTGATCATGCGACCCCGCACCGGCGACTTCTGGGCCTGCTGGGGCCAGCCCGCCGACAACGACTACCGGCACTTCTCGCTGGCCCCCGCCGCGGCCTAGGGCACCGCCCTCCCGTAAGAACCGGTCTACAAGCACAGATTTTCAAGCATCTGTGGCACTCAGGTTCGCCGTCCGCGGCTCAGGCGGCGGTTGTGCCCAGGACTTCGAGGCCGCGGTCGGCGGCCCGAGCGGCCAGTTGCTCGTCGAAGGTGGCGACCGCTCGGGCGACCTGGTGGAGGGCGGTGTCGAGCACGATGGCATCGGGAAGCCGCAGTCCGGTCGCAGCCCGCAGCCGAGCCCACCGCAGCGGGGCGTCAGGATCGACATAGACCACGTCGAACGAGGCCCGAAGCCCAGCGGAGGCCTCCTCCAGCACTCCGAGCCTCGCCGGTGCAACCAGGCACTCAGCGAGAGTCACCGGGTGCAGCACCGCATCCTCGTCGGCAATCTCGCGGGACGTCTCCACCGCTCGGCGGTGATGGTCGTCGCCAGGGTCTCGCAGAGCCACGACCCAACTGGTGTCGACCACGATCACGCCGGCCAGTCCTCGGCACGGTCATAGATGTCCGAAGAGCCCGGCAGCGAGCCGACCAGGCCCTCTCGGGCCCGAGCACGAGACGACGGCGACCGGCCACCCTCGGCCCAGTCCTGCATGACAAGGAGAATGAGCCTGGCCCTGGGCACACCGGACCATCGCCTCGACGCCTCATCTAGGATCTCGCTGATCTCATCGGTCTCCGTCACAGCGTGTCGGGGGCGCGTAGTCGGCATGGCCATCAGTGTACTACCAGGTGTAACACCATGTCGAGTGGATCAGGCGAAATATATCGACGTATAATGACTTCCATGGGCGAGCTCACCTACACGAGCATCCGGGCCGAGTGGGCCGAGGCGCTCCAGCACATCGAACACACCGCGTTCCCGACCGCGGACACCGAAGACCTCTACTGGGCCGACGAGCTACGGGCCCTGGCCCTCGAGTTCCCCGAGGGCGGGGTGGTCGTGCTCGACGGTGACACGCCGGTGGCCATGGGCCTGGGCATCCGGGTGGACTTCGACTTCAGCCACACCCAGCACTCGATCCGTGACCTAGTGGGGGTCGACGGCGGCACCGGTCACGTGCCCGACGGCGCCTGGTACTACGGGACCAGCATCGCGGTGCTGCCCGAATACCGCCGCCGGGGCATCGGCAAGCGGCTCTACGACATGCGCAAGCAGATCTGCCGCGACCTCAACCTGGCCGGCATCGTGGCCGGCGGGGTGATCCCCGGCTACGCCGACCACAAGGACGAGATGTCGGCCGCCGACTACGTGGCCAAGGTCTCGGCCGGCGAGCTGTACGACGCCACCCTCACCATGCAGATCGCTAACGGCTTCGAGGCCCGGGGAGTAATCGCCGACTACATCACCGACCCGGCGGTCGACAGCTGGGCGTCCCTGATCGTCTGGAACAACCCCGACTACACCCCCGGATCCTGACGCTCGGCGGCTTGCCGGGTCAACGGGATCAGGTCGCGCTGGGCGATGCTGCCTCCTATGCGGCTGACCGCGGAACCCAGGCCGTCTACGAGCCGCACGAAGCGGGCGCTACCGCCCTCACCGTAGCTGCGGAAGGCCTCCACCAGCGGCGCGACCACCTCAGCGAACGTGGTGTCGTTCTCGCTGGCGCCGGCCTCGCGCTCCGCCAGGCCCTCGAACCAGAGCCGGGCCCCAGGGTGTTGGGGCCTGCGGGCGAATGCCACCGCGGCGTGCACGTCCAGGAAGCCGCAGGTGTGGCGCTCGGCCACCCCGTCCCAGCGGTCGGCCAGCCCGTCCCAGCGGTCGCCGGCGTTGCAGCCGCCCAGCTCCAGGCGCCACAGCAGCGATGTCTGGTCGCAGAGCTGGAATGCGGTCTTGGCATGCGGCCGGCGCTCGTCGAAGACCGCCAGCGCACCGGCGGCGTCCCCGGCCGCCAGCAGGCGCAGGGCCAGGTGCCACCAGATGTGGGTGGCGAACAGCTCCTGGGCGTTCCACCGTTCGACCGATCCCTCCAGCAGCTCGCGGGCTGCCGGCGTGTCGTCGGTGGACTCGTAGACGTGGGCCAAGGCGTGCCTGGCCCAGAGGTCGTCGGGATCGAGGCTCAGAGCCTGCCGGCCCAGGTCCTCGGCCTCGTCGTAGCGTCCGACCTCCTCCAGGGCGAAGGCGTGCTGGCCGGCCACGAACCCCCACCCCGGTTCGCCTCGCCAGGCCTCGACGGCGCGGGAGCTCGAGGCCAAGCGCGCGTCGGCCTCCCCGACGTGCAGATAGACATCGTGGGCGAAGCGCACCGCCGCGAAGTCCTGCTCGCCGGCCGCGATCTCCTCCCAGGACCGGGTCGCAGCAGTGAACTCCCCGGCGACGAGAAGCTCCAGCGCCCGCGCGTGGACCCGTTCGCGGTCAGCCGACCCACCGGCCCTCTCGCGGACTCGGGCCGCGTCCTCGGCCAGGGCGGGCGAGCCGACCGGAGTCCCCGCCAAGACCCGGTAGACCGAGGCAAACACCGGTCCCATGACGAACGACTCGTCGCGCTCCCCCGCCTCCGACATCACGGCCACGGGATCGCCGCGGTAGTGCAGGTACTGCTCCCAGCCTCTCGCCCAGGCTTCGACGCTGGCCGGCTCGCCCCGCACCGGCCCGAGATCGGGCAGGCCGGCTGCGCTCACGGTTCGCCGGTCAGCAACCCCAGGAGATCGTCGTAGTCGGTGCAGGAGGGGTACTGCGGATACTCGGACCGCACGTTGGCCGGCGCCCGGAACAGCACCCCGGCGTCGGCTGCGGCCAGCATGGTCATGTCGTTGTAGGAGTCACCGACCGCCACCACCCGGTAGTTGAGCGAGCGGAAGGCGTCGACGGCCTTCGCCTTCTGGTCGGGAAGCCGCAGCCGGTAGTCGGCGAGGCGGTCGTCCTCCACCACCAGCGTGTGGCACAGCAGCAGCGGCCAGCCCAGCTGGGCCATCAGCGGTCGGCCGAACTGCTCGAAGGTGTCCGAGAGAAGCACCACCGGCATGCGCGACTGGAGTTCCCGCAGGAAGTCGAGCGCGCCGTCGAGCGGGACCAGGCCCTCGACCACGTCCATGATCGTGGTCATCCTGACGCCGGCCGCGTCGAGGGCCTCGATCCGGCCCTTCATCAACACGTCGTAGTCGGGCTCGTCCCGGGTGGTGCGGCGCAGGAAGTCGATGCCGGTGCGCTCGGCCACCGCGATCCACACCTCGGGTGTGAGCACGCCCTCCACGTCGAGCACGGCCAGAGACTGGCGGGGGGAGGGCACTAGTGCTCGGACCCCTCCATCATCGCGGCGGCGCGGCGGTCGAGCTCTTCGTCGTCCACGTCCTCAATATGGGTGTGCACGCTCCACTTGTGGCCCCATGGGTCGAGGAACTGGCCCATGCGGTCACCGTAGAACTGATCCTCGACAGGGCTCAGCTCCGTGGCCCCGGCCTCCAGGGCGGCTGCGAAGACCGCGTCGCAGTCTTCAACGTTCACCGCCATCGACACCGGCGTACCGCCGAGGGTCTTGGGGCCGACCACGCCCATTTCGGGCCACTCGTCGGACAGCATCACCAGCGAGTCTCCGAGGCGCAGCTCGCAATGGCCGATGCGACCGGCGAAGGTCATGCGGCGGCTCTCGGTGAGGCCGAGTACGCGTGTGTAGAAATCGATTGCCTCGGCGGCACCATCAACGCACAGGTACACGCTGATCCTCGGATAGTCGTCGGGGATGGGCTTGACCATGGAACTATTCCTTCCCGGTGGGCGAGCGGTAGGAACCTGGCGGGTCCATCCGTCCGTGTCGGCACTGCATTATCGCGGGGCGGCGGCCGACTCGCCCACCTCCAACCCCGGAGGCAGGGCGCCTCAGGCCTCCACCATGGCGATCAGCTCTTCGTCGCTGGGGATCTCGACGCCGGGCACGTAGTAGGTGTAGAGGCTGGCGATCACCTCGCCGAGCCCCGAGTCGTCGCCGGTGGCCAGCTCGGCGGTGATCACCGAGCCGTGCATGTGGATCGACGACAGCTTGCCGGTGGCCAGCATCCGGCGGGCCAGCTCATCGGAGGGGCGGTCGCCGAGGATCTCCTCGCCGGCCCGGTAGCGCTCGTGACCCATACCGGTGAGGGTCCGGTTCAGCTCGAACCGCACGAGCCCGGGCCGGGGCGACGAGGTGCGCAGGAAGGTGACGGGCTGGCCCATGGCGACTGAAGGCTACAGCCGACCGTTCGCCGCGGCTGCACCCCCGAGCGGAGCGTCGAACAGCCGGGGCTGGGCGTCCTCCGGCGGCGGCATCAACCGTGGGACTCCGCTCCAGCGCAGATCGTCCATGAACACCCAACGCCGGCGGTGGATGGCGCTCGGGCCCCAGGCGGCCAGCGCGGCTATGTGGCGGGGGCACGGGTAGCCCTTGTTGGACGCGAACCAGTAGGCCGGATAGCGCTGGGCAGCCTCGACCATCAGGCGGTCGCGGGTGACCTTGGCGACCACCGACGCGGCCGCGATGGAGAGGCTCGACGCGTCACCCCTCACGATGGTGGTCACGTCCGGTCCGTCGCCGCGGTCCGCTGCGGCTCCGCCCGGCTCATCGGGGCCGTCGGGGCGCGGCTTCAGGAAGTTCCAGGACCCGTCCACCAGGACATGGTCGACATCCAAGCCCAGACCATCGACGGCCCGGCGGGCCGCGAGGCGCTGGGCGTCGGCCATGCCCAGCTCGGCGCACTCGGCCACGGTGGCGTGGCCCACCGACACGGCCCGGGCCCATCCGATGATGCGGTCGTGCAGCACCTCGCGCTCGGAGGCGTTGAGCATCTTGGAGTCGCGCACCTTGTAGATCCGGGTGCCGGGATCGGCGACCACGGCCGCCACCGTGAGCGGCCCGGCCCACGATCCCCGGCCCACCTCGTCCACTCCGGCCACGACGTCGGCGCCGTCCGACCACAGACTGCGCTCCACCCGCAGCCCCGGGGCGCGTCCCCGTAGGGCGCGCCGCAGCGGGGCGGCGGCGGAGGCAGTGTTGGCCATCGGCGCGACCGTAGCCGCGCCGAGTCAGCTCAAAGAGCTAGAGGGTCCAGGTGGAGAGGACCAGGGCCCTGTCGCGCCAGGCCTGGATGTTGGCGTCGAGGACGTCGAGCGGGTTGAAGGGGGTCACGCCCTCCATCACGTCGTCCTCGCGCATACCGTAGAGCGCGCCCATGGCGAAGCGGCAGCAGTACACCGTCGCGCCCTCGTTGATGAGGGTCTGGAGCTGGCGGTTGTACCCGAGGTTGCCGGGGAAGCCCTCCTGGCCCACCGCCGGGTAGCCCCGGGCAGCGTTGGCCATGAGCACGGCCGGGCCGTACAGCACGAACGTGAGCTTGAAGCCCTTGCGCTGCAGGCGGGTGGCGGTGAGCATGTTCACCAGGCCGACCGAGCCCTCGAAGGGCACGGTGTGCATGAACACGTACGCCTGATCGCCCTCCTCAGCCTTGTAATCGGGGAAGACCTTCTCCTCGATGTTGTGCATGACGTCGCCCTCTTGGGGCGGCGGGATGGTCACTGTCTTTGGCATTTCGCCTCCTTGTTGTCGATGTTGTCGATGTCTGGATCGGTTGCGGAAGGGTCAGACAGCCGGTCCCCGGGGCCGGCCCGACCGGATAGGCCAGTCCCTCCGGTGAGAGCCCGGCAGGATAGCGATGACGCGGCGCCGGATGCCCCACGGAAGCAGGCGGTACACCGGCGTGAACACGTGCCTCCAGAAGATCTCCCGAGCGCCTCGCGCCTTCTGGGGAGCCCGGGCGCCGTAACGGGCCCCGACACGCCGCTGAGCGTCGATGGCCAGGTAGCGCTCGGAGTTCGAGCGGAGCCAGTGAGCGAAACTCATGAGCGAGTCTGCCGGCCCCTACAGCCCGGCCAGGAGGTTCTGCGCGGCCACCGAGATCGGCTCGTTGAGGGCGCCGATGGCGGGCGAGTAGACGTTCTCCATCGTGGCCAGCTCCTCAACGGTGAGCCCGACCCGCACCGCCATGGCCAGGAAGTCGGCCCGCTCCTTGATGCCCTCGCCGCCCACCATCTGCGCGCCGATCAACCGGAGCGACCCCGGCTCGGCCAGCAGCTTCACGGTGATGGGCCTCACGCCCGGGTAGTAGCGGGCCCGGGTGATGCCCTGGGCCTTGCCCACCACGTGCTGGATGCCCAACGCGGTGGCCAGCGTCTCGCCGAAGGACACCCCGCCGATCATCCACTCTCCGGCCAGCAGGCCCCACGGCACGAACACCGGCCGGTAGTGGCGGGTGCCGCCCGCCGCGTTGGTGCCGGCCGTCTTGCCCTGGGCGTAGGCGTGGGAACCGGTCAGCCCCTGGATCGGGATGTCGGTGACGCCGTGCGGGATCTCGGTGCAGTCGCCGGCCGCGTAGATGTTCGGATCGGAGGTCTGCATCCTGGAGTCGACGACCAGCCCGCCGGTCGTACCCAGCTGCAGACCGGCGGCCTCGGCCAGCGGGTTGTTGGGCACCT
Organism: Acidimicrobiaceae bacterium; assembly: GCA_009843735.1. Lineage (GTDB taxonomy): Bacteria > Actinomycetota > Acidimicrobiia > Acidimicrobiales > Aldehydirespiratoraceae > Aldehydirespirator. The sequence continues at coordinate 38,341 of VYCW01000087.1, forward strand.
TGTGAGTGCCGATGATGACGATGTCGGTGTCGATGTCGCCCTGCTCGGTCTCGACCCGACTCACAGCGCCATCGCCCCTGAAGGCGGTGACCCAGTTGCCCCACTGCATGTCGACATCGGCGTCCTCCCAGGCCTGGCGGACGGGCTCGACGATGTCGGGATCGAGCACATCGGCCATCGGCCAGGGGGCCCGGTCGACGACGGTCACCTTGATCCCCCGGTGCAGCAGGGCCGCGACCATCTCCATGGCCACCAGACCGGCCTCGACGATCACCGCCGACTTGCAGGAGTCGAGGCGCTTGTCCCAGTCCATGGCCGCCCGGATGTACTTGACCTCGTAGATCCCGTCGAGGTCGGCCCCATCGACATCCACCTTGGCGTAGTTCCAGCCGGCGCCGATGATGAGCCGGTCATAGGACACCACGCCCTCACCCGCGACGGTGAGGGTGCGCGCCTTCGCGTCGATGGCCTCGACGGTGGTCTCGTAGTGGACGTCGATCCCGGTGTTTACGTACTGCTCCTTGGTGGCCAGGAAGAGCCGCTCGAATGAGTCGATCTCGCGCCCGTGGACGTAGGGGATCCCGCAGGGGCTGTAGGCCACATCAGTGTCGGCGGTGTAGACCACCACCTCCGCGCTGGGATCGACCGCCTTGGCCGCGCCGGCGGCACCCAGTCCTGCGGCGCCTCCGCCGATCACTGCGATCCGCATTGTCTTCCTCTCGTCACTCCGAACCGTCTCCCGGCCCGCTCACCGACGTGTCGGATGAGATATCTACGTATCGGAACCTAAAGCCGCCACCGCTCGGGTGTCAAGCCCGCGGAGCCTCCACAGTGCGGGCATCAAACGGCCACCACCGACAGCTCGGGGGTGTTGCGGATGGTGTTGCTCACGTAGCACACCCGGGCCGCGGCCTCCACCAGCGCGGCCTTGACGGACTCCTCGCAGCCGGCGTCGACCCGTATCTCCAGCGCCGAGAACCGGGGCCCGTCGTAGGTGCCGGTCACCTCCACATCGACATGGGACAGCTCGATGCCGCGCTTGCCGGCCGCGTGGGCCACCGCCAGCGTGAAGCAGGACGACAGCGCGGCCAGGAGCAGCTCGGTCGGCTGGGGCCCCTCGTTGGTGCCGCCCACGCTCTCGGGCTCGTCCACCGGGATCGTGAAGTCGCCGGCGGTGACATCGCAGCGGTATGCACCCAGCCACCGGGCCGAGACTGTGCGGGTAAGCGAACTCACGAAGAAGTCGTCCTTCAGGCGGTGGCTCAGCCCGTCAACTATACGACGCCCCCCGATCACAAGCGAAAGACGGCCGTCTAGGATTCACGCCCTATGCGCCGCGAGACCGGCAACGGCAACGGAGGAGACGGCTCGGAGACACCGCCGAGCCCGACGCACGGCGAGGACCTGAGCGCGGTCGTGAACTCGATCGGACCCAAGGTCCGCCACCTTCGCAAGCAGTGGAACCTGTCGCTGCAGCAGCTCGCCGACCGGTCCAACGTCTCGACCGCAGCCATCCACAAGGTCGAGCAGGGCGCGATGGTGCCGACCATCACGACGCTGCTGAAGCTGGCTGCGGCCCTGGAACAGCCGGTGTCGTACTTCGTGGAGGAGGACCAGGAGCCGCCGCTGTACGCGGTCTTCACACCCGCCGCCGAGCGCCGGTCGATCTACACGCCCCATGAGGGTCTCTCCCTGGGCGGCATCTCGGGCCCCTACGGGCAGTACTTCGTGGCGACCGCCATCGCCGAGGTCGAGCCGGGGGCCGACAGCGGCGAGAACCCTCTGCGCCACGCCGGCGAGGAGCTCATCCACATGCTGTCGGGGCGGCTCGACGTCGATGTCGGCGACCAGTCGTTCCAGCTGCGCCGGGGCGACTCGATCCACTTCCGGACCGACCAGGAGCACCGCTGGCACAACCCGTACCGGCACACCGCACGGGCGGTGTGGACCGCCCTGAGACCCACCTGAGCGGACCCGCGCCCGCGCTTGCTCTCAGTCCTGTGACAGCCGCTGGTCGAGGTCGAGGAGGGCCTGCATGAAGCACTCGGCGGGGGCGCGGGCCACTCCGGCGCCCACCTGGCCGGACCCGTCGGAGACGTGGAGGATCCCGGTGTTGACCGCCGGGGTGATGGAGGTCTCGACCACCCGGCGGACATCGACCCCGAGGGGGGTTCCGGCGTTGTCGAGCACCGGTAGACGGAACCGGCTGCTGGTGCTGGCGCAGATGCGGCTCATCGCCGCCGTGACGGCTGCCGCATCGGCCATACGGCCCCCGAGGAAGCCGGCCACCGCCGGAGAGTTGGCCGCGGCCGGGCCACCCAGCCCCACCAGTTCCAGCACGGCGCTGTCACCGATGTCGGGGGCGCTGGTGTCGGGACCCTGATCCGGGTAGTACAGGGCGTCCTGCACAGGGGGCGCCTCCGCGATGAACCAGTTCTCGGGCCGGCCGGCCAGGCGGATGCCGTAGGTGGTGCCGTTGCGGCACATGGTGGTGACGATGCTCGAGTCCGGCACCTGGCCGGCCCACTCGACCAGAGCGCGGGCACCGGCCATGACCACGTTGAGGAACATCAGGTGGTTGGTGCTCAGGAAGTCGGCCACCTCGCCGATCCGGGCGACATCCGAGCGGACTAGTTGCGGGAGCAGGTCGCGCAGCAGCAGGTTGGTGGTGGCCTGGACCCGCATGTGCACGTCGTCGCCCATGGTGATGCCCTGAGCGGCCAGTGAGAACACATCGACCGGTCCGGTCCCGTCGAGAGCCCGGGCCAGGGCCGGACCGAGCGCGTCCCGCAGGAACCGGAGGCGCTCGATGGCCGCGTCGGAGTCGACCCCGAACCAGGCGACCTCCCCGGAGCCCTGGTTCAGGCTGGAATAGGCGGTGGTGCCGCCAGCATCGACCGAAACCACGTAGACCGGCGCGCTGGGACCGATCGCGGTGGCCATCGGCACCACCGTGCAGTGCTCATTAGCCGGCTCCAGGCCGATCTCACCGGCCTGCACCATGCGGTCGGCGGCATCGCTGTTGGAGGCCCAGCCCTCGGCCACGACCGCGGCCCTGACCGAGCGCCGGAGCGGGTCGCACATGTCGGCCCAGGCGATCCGCGGCCCGCAGTGCAGGATCGTCGCTTCGTCCAGGCCGCCGATCACCGAGCCCGCCGTGTCCACGCCCTGCAGCATGGGCACACCGCGGTCCAGGCGGCTGATCACCTCCGCGTTGGCCGCGTCCACCCGGTCCGAGGCCGGGCCCAGCAGCCGGGCCAGCGCCGCCACCGCGTCGAGGTCGCCGCCGGCGGGGATGCGCCAGTCCACGCCGACCGCGGGGGCGCCCTGGTCGCGTACCGCGGTCTCGAACCGCTCCAGGCCGATGTTGACGACTTCCACCCTGTCGGGCAACTCGATGGCGCCCATCGCAGCCGGTGTGCGTATCCGTTCCGCCCGAGGCCCCTAGAGGCCCCGCGGATTGACGAGCAAACCCGGTCCACACGGGCGGGGCCGTGGCCCGAGCGGCCCGTGAGCGCAGCGAACAAGAGCGGGAATGACCCCGCCGCATCGCGATCGACTGCCGAGCAATCCGCGCACGCTCTTACGACATCGTGACGAGCAGGGCGCTCGGCGTGTCGCGGGCGGCGGGCAGTCGCAGGTGGGCGTCCTCCGGGATGTCGGCTTCGACCAGCCTCCGGGCCTCAGCCAGCCGGAAGATCATCGGCTGGTGGGGCAAGCCGTAGTAGGGCACGGGCGGCCCGTTGTGCTCCCATCCGATGCGCTCGAAGAAGGTGACGTTCTGGAGTTGCACGAAGGCGTCCATCACAGTGCCTCCGGCTTCAGCGGCAGTCGACACCGCGAAACGGACGAGCCTGATCCCGACGATTCCCGCCCGGTAGCCGGGCAGCACGGCCAGGCGGTCGCCCTTCCAGCGGCCGGCGTCGTCGGTGCGGTACAGGCGGACCGTGCCGATCACCTCCGGTCCCCGGCCGGCGACCACGTGGATCGTGTCGGGGTCGGCGTCCCAGTCGTCGACGTCGGTGAGGGGAATGACCCGCTGCTCCTCCACGAACACCCGGTGCCGGATGCGCATGTGCCAACTCCGGGCCTCCGGGGAGACAGCCCGCCAGCATTCGATGCGCTCCACTGCCGCCTCGCTGTCAGCCCAGGGCCTTCACGGGGATCAGCTTGCGCCCATTGGACCCCTGCAGTTCCCGCTCCATCGCTCCCACCGGCGAGCAGGCCTGGCAGCGGGCGCATCCGGCCGCGACCTTGTCCGCGGTCAGTCCCCGCTCCACCAGGTACGGCGCAACCTTCCGGGCGACCTGATCGACGTAGCCGGCGGCCGGCGGCGTCCAGTCGCCCATCAGCGAGCCCGGGACCGGCCGCAGGGGCACGACGAAGGGGTACACGCCTATGTCGGCGGCCCGCCGGCAGCCCTCGACGATGAGGTCCGGGTCCTCTCCCATGCCCAGGATCACATAGGTGGAGACCTGGCCCTCGCCGAAGCGCTCCACGGCGTACTCCCAGGTCTCGAAGTAGCGGTCGATGCCGGTGCGGTACTTGGGGGGAGCGACCCACCGCAGCACCTCCGGATCGAAGGTCTCCACATGGATGCCCACCGAGTCGATGCCCCGTGCGGCCACTTGGTCGATCACACTGAGGTCGTCGGGCGGCTCGAACTGGACTTCGACAGGAAGGCCCGAGGCCTCCTTCATCGCCTGGCCGCACTTGGCCACGTAGAGGGCGCCCTTGTCGCGGCCGTAGGTGGAGCCTGTGGTCAAGGTGATGTCCACGGCGCCGTCGAGTTCCTTGGCCGCCACCGCCACCTCGGCCAGCTGCGCGGGGCGCTTCACCAGCACGGTGCTGCCGGAGTCCAGCGACACCCCGATCCCGCAGAAGCGGCACTGATCCTCGTTGCCCCAGTAGGCGCAGGTCTGCAGAACGGTGCTGGCCAGCGAGTCGAGGTGCATGAGGGCCAGGTGCCAGTAGGGGACGCCGTCGTCGGTGGTGAGACCGTAGAACCGGGGCCGGTCGGCGGGAGCCGCGCCGGCCAGCCGGACGCCGTCAGCGTAGATCCCGAACCCGACGTCCTCAGGCTCCAGCGAGTAGGGGGAGTCGGCCACGAATCCAGCGTCCACCGGCACCGTCACCGCAGTGCCCTCGATCCAGACCATGCCCGCGTCCGACGGCCCGGCACCGCCCGGCCGTCGCTCGAAGGGGGCGTTTATCCGCAGACCCTTGAACTGGAGGTCAATGATGAGTTCGGCCAGGGACACTAGACAATTCCTACCACCGGATTGTCGGCTTCGTCGTGTCCGGCGCGGTTCGCCCGACCGTTGTCGCGATCTAGAGCCGGGAGAGCCCGGATGCTGTCGCGGTTAGGGGATCTCGTTCCCCGTGGCGAGGATCAGAGCCGGCACCCAGAACGTGTAGATCGCGGTTCCGGCCAGGACCAGGCCCAGGAGCTTGGCTTCGAGCTTGCCGTAGGTGGTGAGGGCCACCGACCCGAACGCGACCAGCCACACGATAAGGATCGACTGGAACATCCAGCTGCCGTCGAAGAAGTCCCACCAGAACATCGGGAGGATGGCCGTCGGCACGGCGAGGTTCCCCACCACGCGCAGGTCCCATCCATTGGCCTCTGTCTTGCCGAGAACCACGAAGAACAGGCCGTAGAACGTGACCAGTCCGGCGAGGACGACCGACGCGTCGTCCAGCGGCCGGGCCCACATGATGTAGACGGCCTGGACCAGGTTCAGCAGACCCACGATCAGGCTGGCGTGCCCGATGCTGACAAGCGGGTTCGTTCCCCCCTCCTTCTGATCGGCGCCCACGCCGAGGAAGTAGAGGGCGTTCAGCCACACGATTAGGCCGGTGGCAATGAACACGATGGTTATGGGAGGCATGACAAGCCCCTTCCTGCCCCACCCGACATTTCGGATGAGACATAGTTATTTCCCAACCTAAACCCTGGGCGATCAGGCGTCAAACCTGGCGCGGCAACACTCCGGATCCGGGGCCGGCTAACGCCCCGGCGCCATCTCAGTGATCGTGATGATGGTCGTGATCGCCGTGGTCGTGATCGCCGTGGTCGTGGCCCGGTGGGCGGGCCGCGTAGGCCGCGGCCAGCGCGTCCACCTCGGGCTCCGAGACGATCGCCCGCTCCTCCACGATCCACTCGAGGGCCTCCTGCCAGCGCTCGTAGTAGCGGTACTCCCCCACCGGATCCGACTCCCAGCGCTGCACGGCCGCGATCAGATGGTCGCGGAAGTCATCCCAGGTGAAGTGGCCACCCTCCACCAGAGCCATGGCCATGGCGAAGCTGCGCCCCTCCCAGGGCGCGTCGAATACCAGCTCACCGTTGAGCCGGGGCGGAGCGGCCGGGCCTTCGATGTCGAGGGTGAGAGCCACCGGCGCCCGTTCAGCCTGCGCTGACCTTGGCCACCCCCACCATGGCGTCGCGGGTCACCAGCGCAGCCAGCTCGTCCTCGCCGAGGTCGTCGGTGCCTTCGGGGCGCTGGGGAAGGACCAGGTAGCGGTTCTCGGCGCTGGAGTCCCACACCCGGACCTCCACATCGTCGTCGAGGTCCAGGCCCATCTCGCTCAGCAGCGTGCGGGGCTCGCGCACCATGCGACTGCGGTAGGCGGGGTCCTTGTACCACTCCGGCGGCAGGCCCAGTACCGGCCACGGGTAGCACGAGCACAGCGTGCACACCACCACGTTGTGCACGTCGTCGGAGTTCTCGACCACCACGATGTGCTCGCCCTGGGGTCCGGCGAAGCCCAGCTCCTTGATGGCGCCGGTGCCGTCGGCCAGCAGGTGCTGGCGGTAGTCGGGGTCGGTCCACGCCTTGGCCACCACCTTGGCGCCGTTCATGGGGCCGACGTCGTTGACGAAACGGTTGATGAAGCCGTCGAGCACCTCGGACTTGACCAGGCCGCGCTCGGTCAGCAGGGACTCCAGCGCCTCGGTCCGCACCGCGGGCGGGAGCCGGTCGGTGGTGTTGGTGTCAGCCATCTAGGTCGCCTCCAGGTAGCTCTCGAACAGGTCGATGCGCAGCGTGGCCGCCTCCGCGTCCGGGCCCCACAGCTCGGCGGAGTCGAACTCCACGGTGTACACGTGCTGGGGGTTCTCGCCCTCGAAGTGGGCGTTGGTGTCGGGCAGCAGCGCGGCGGGGCGCAGCGCGTGGACGGTGCCGGTGCGGCCCCGGATGTAGCCGGGCATCCGGGTGTGGCCGCCGGTGCGAATGTCCTTGGCCCGCACCCGGTCAGCCGGTGAGAAGGCGGGCTCGTCGTCGATCTCGCGCAGCGAGCCGGCGCCGCCTCGCTCGTAGACGGGCTTGTTCTCCTCGACGTCGGCGGGCTCGTCGACCGTCTCCCCCGTCAGGTTCCGGGCCCTGGCCTCCACCGCTCCGGGCGCGAGCACGCCGCTGTCGACCAGCAGCGTCTCGGCGCAGGCCAGCCAGCGCCCGTAGTAGCCGTCGACCAGGTAGTCGTAGGGATGCAGGCGTTCCAGGCCGTGGCGGAAGGCGTCGAGGTTGGTGCCCGACAGACCCATCGACATGGCCCCCATGGCGAAAGCCCGGCCGTGCCAGGGCTCCCGGAAGACCGGCTCGTCGGGGTCGATGGCCACCGTGCCCCAGCCCTGCATTCCGCCCATGTCGTGGATGCCGTCCATCGGAGCCTCCCGTTTGCTGGATTCCTCGGTCGCTGACCCGGCGTGTCAACTATAAGACAGCGACTCGTCGCAAGAGAAACGCGAGCGCCCCTTACACCAATCCGGCGAGAGTTCGGGCCTGCGCCAGCAGCGCCTCCTCGGCGTGGGCGTAGCGCTCCTGCTCCTCGACGGCCCGGGCCCGCAGCTGGGCGGCCCGGGCGGTGAACTCCTCGGCCATCGACTTGACCTCGCCGGGGGACGCTCCGCCAGTCGCCCTGCGGGTGGCCACGATACGGCGCGGGTCCAGGGCGTCGGCCAGGGCGGCCGGGTCGAGCCCGAGCCGCCGACCGCAGACCTCGGAGGCCGCGTCGTCCAGCATCTGCGGTGTGATGTCGAGGCCGGTGAGCCCCTGGCGGCTGGCTGCTCGCACCGTCCTTCCCACCACGTTGTAGGCCGTGCGGTAGTCGACGCCGCCGGCCACCATCACGTACTCGGCGAGGTCGGTGGCCTGGGCGAAGCCGCGCTCCAGTTCAGACCACATGCGCTCGGCGTTGACGCTCAGGGTTCTCACCACTCCGGTGGTGAGGGCGCTCACCCGAATGGTGAAGTCGAGGGCCCTGGGGATCTCGCCGTAGGCGAAGATCAGGTTGTCGCTGCGAGCCGACGGGCTCTTGACCACGGCCAGGAAGCCGCTCATCCGGCCGATCAGCACCCCGCTGGCTCCCCGGATGATCGACAGTGCGTAGGGGTTGCGCTTCTGGGGCATCAGCACCGAGGCCCGGGTGAACGGTCCGGCCAGGTCGACGTAGTCGAACTCCTGGCTGGACCAGATCTCGAGGTCCTCGGCCAGCTTGGCCTGGTTGGCGATCATGCTGGCCGAAGTGGCCAGCAGGTCGATGAAGACGTCGGTCTGCCACATGGCGTCGCGGGTGTGGGCGATCACGCCGTCGAACCCGAGCGCGTCGGCGATGGCGCCCCTGTCGTCGAGCAGCCGGCTGCCGTTGACGCAGCCCGCGCCGCCGGGGCTGGTGTTCACCTGGTCGAGGGCGGCCGAGAACCGCTCACCGTCACGCAGCGCGGGTGGAACGAACGCGAGGAGGTAGTGCCCGAATGTCGACGGCTGGGCCTGCTGGAGGTAGGTCTGGTCGCCCATGAAGGTCTCAGCGTGGTCGGCGGCGACCGCAGAGGCCGCCGACGCGAAGTCGGCCCCCACCTCGATGAGGTGTGCCGTCTGGGACCGCAGCAGCAGCCTCAGCGCTACCCGGGCCGCCTCCCGCCGGGGACGACCAGCATGGAGCCACCCGGCGGAGTCGCCGATGCGTTGCGCGAAGTGGCGCTCCCGCGAGTTGTAGACCTCCCCGGTGGCGGCGTCGTACGGGAAGTCGGCGGGGTCGGTGCGGTGGGCTTCCAGCAGCACGCCCAGCAGCGCGGCCGCGGCCGGCTCGGGAATGAGGCTCCGGGCCCGTAGGTCGAGCACGTGACCCAGGTCGGCCAGGTTCAGACCGTGGTGCAGCAGCGGTGCGTCGGCGATCTCCCAGGCGAACCCGGCGTCGACCAGTTCCCGGGCCGGCGCCTCCGACGACGGCCCGGCGAGCCGCGGCACCGGGTTTGATCCCTTCGGGTCCACACTCACCGGTTAGGCCCACTCATCGGTCTCGGCGGATCGGCGGCCGGAGGCGGCGGCTACGACCGCGTCGACCATCGCCGAGGCTGCGCCGGTCTCGGGCCGGTCCAGACCCTCCAGGTCGGCCGGCGACGCGACATGCTCCAGGACCTCCGTCAGCGGGCGGCCGCTGAGCCGGGCGGTCCGGTAGGCCTGCTGGAGCTCGTCATTGGCCCGGTGCTTGCCCAGGCGGGCCGACAGGCGCCTCAGCAGTTCCTGGGACCCGAAGTCGCCCATGGTCTCCAGGTTGGCCGCCATCGCCTCGGCATCCACCTCGATGCTCGCCGCGAGGCCGCGGGCCAGGCCCAGTTGGGCCAGCAAGTAGTGGCCAATCTCCGGCAGCAGCACCCACTCGGTCTTCCAGGTGCGGCCGTCGCGCTCGTGGTCGCCGACCATGGTCTCGGTGAGCACACCCGAGGCCGAGCGCACCAGCCGGGCGAGGGTCACGATCTGCTCGCTGCGCTCCGGGTTGCGCTTGTGGGGCATGGTGATGCTGCCCATGGTGGCCTCGGACGCCGCCTCCGCGACCTCGCCGATCTCGCGCCGCTGGAGGTTGTACACCTCGTTGGCCATCCGGGCCATGGTCGCCGAGACCAGAGCCGAGTTGTTGGCGAACTCGGCGATCCGGTCCCGGGCCGTGAGCCAAGAGACGGTCGGCTCCCCCAGTTCGAGGCGTTGGCAGAAGCGGCGGCGCAGTTCGGGTCCGAGCTCTCCGTAGAAGCCCAGGGCCCCGACCGCCCCGGCCAGCTGGCCCACCACGAGGCGGGGACGGCTCTGGCGCCAGCGCTCCAGATGGCGGGCCGTCTCATCGGCCCATGAGGCTGCCTTGAGCCCGAAGGTCACCGGAGCGCCCGGCTGGCCGTGGGTGCGGCCCAGCATGGGCGTGTCGCGGTGGCGCCCGGCCAGATCGAGCAGCGAGGCCTCCACCGCCCGCAGGTCTCGCCACACGATGGCGCCGACGTCGCGCATCTCCAGCGCGGCGGCGGTGTCGGTGACGTCCTGCACGGTGGCGCCGTAGTAGACGTGCTCGCGGGCCTCGGCGGGCAGCAGGGCTTGCAGCTCGCGCACCAGCCCGATGGTGGAGTGGGACGTCCGGCGGGTCTCCGCGCCCACCGCGGCCGGGTCCAGCCGGCTCGCGTCGAGGTCTTCTATCGCCGCGGCGGAAGCGGCAGGGATGATCTCGAGGTCGGCCTGCGCGGCGGCCAGAGCCTTGAGCACCCGCACCCAGCGGGACAGGCGGGCGCGCTCGGAGAACAGGGCCAGCGACTCCGAGGTGGACCACCCGTGGCCGTAGATGGCCGAGTCGATCAGGTGGGCGTCCACGCGCCGTCCTCGGTCCCGGCCAGCGTGTGGAGGGCGGTGCGCACCTCTTCGAGGGTCGCACCCCACGGCACCATGACGGTGTCGCCGTGCCGCTCCATTCCCTCGTCCAGCATGCAGCAGCGGCTCAGGACGAGTCCCGCGCCGGCCGCGTCGCCGGCGGCGTCCATGAGCCGGCGGGGGCACCAATCGATGGTGCGGGGAGCGTCGGTCCCGTAGAACCAGCGGTGGATCTGCTGGGAGCGCTCGCAGCCGAGCAGGGTCGAACCGGCGAAGGACGGGCGCTCGTCGAGGTGCGACACCGAGACCCCCTCGAGTTCGATCCCCCCGCCACGGCAGGGAACGATCAGACCCTCCGACGGTTGCGAACCGGCCTCGGCCACCAGCGAGCGGCTGTCGACGATCCACTCGCTCACCGAGATGGGCGGCAGGTCCTCGGCCGAGTCCAGGACCCTGGCGACCTGGTCAGCCAGCTTGGAGGGCTCCGGTGGCACGACATCCATCACCGTCACCCGGACGGGGTCGGCGTTGAGCAGGAAGCTCACATGGCGGTACCGGCCCTCCACCACCACGCACCGGTGATCGGGGCGCTGGGCCGCGGCCCGGGCCAGGTGCGATCCGACGCCCAGGTCGAGGCTGTCGTCGCGCACGTAGGCGCATTCGGCGGCCGTTGCCAGCACACGGGCGGCGACCGCCTCGGAGAACAGGTCGTCGCTGCCGTCGCGGGCCAACTCCACCAGCGCGCAGCGTTCGGGGTCGCCATCCAGGCGGGCGATCACGAATCTGGTCCGGTGGTACGCCTCGCGTCCGGTGAAGCGGGCCACCAGATCGTCGGGCGACAGGCTGGGAACCGATGCCACCGACACCTGCCGGTAACGGGCCGGCATCACGTTGGGCGCGGCCGGATCTAGCTCGAACACGGCCTCATGGTCCACCGAGCGACCCCGCGGTGTGGGTGGGAAGGCTGGTCCTGAGGGTGTCGGAGCGCAGCCCGCGCCGGAGCGCCTCCACGCCGAGCACCTCAGCCGGAGCGATGTTGGCCAGGTTGACGTTCGCGCCCAAGTGGTTGATGAGCCAGGCCTGCTGCTGGCGCCGCGGCGCCTCGTAGACGACCGGCGCGTCCTCGCCGAGGCGTCCCAGGGCCTCCACCAGGTCGGTGCGAACCGACCCGTCGGCGCCATAGAGGCCCACCGTCCCGCTCTCGCGGCCCTCGGCCACCAGCCACGCCGCGCCGCAGTCCAGGTCGCTGCGGGCCTCGTCGAGCCATTCCGACGGCAGGGCCGGCTCATGGGGATCCTTGCTGCCCACCTCCGAGAACACTTCGAAGCCGTGGCCGCGGGCCGCACCGATCAGTTCGCGCTTGGAAGAGGCCGGCAGGCCGGTAGCGCCCCGCGAGACCTCCACGCAGCCGAAGCCGAGACGGCGGGACCAGTCGAAGAACTCGGCGCTGCGGCCCTGCCACCACGCTGCTTCCAGCAGGGTCCCGCCCGGACAGGCCTTGACGCCGTGGGTCTCCAGCAACTCGATCTTGGCTCCGACCGTGCTGTCGATGTAGGCGGTGCCGAAGCCGAACTTCCAGACATCCACGAACGCGCCGTGGGCCTCGAGCAGTTCGCCCATGCTCTCCAACGGCGTGCCCTTGTCGATTATGTGGGTGATCCCCCGGCGGCGCGGCTTGGTCGTCCGAGCGGCAGTCTCAAGGAACCGGGGAGGCTCGGAGATGGGCATCGGGATGATCTCCTGACCGGCGTCACCCAACGGCGGGCCGAGACACCATTGTACGGGTCACGTCAGTACGGGGCAGTTCGGTGGCGGCCAGAGCGAGGCCGGCGGTGAGCGCCCGGCCCGAGGTCGCGCCCACTGCGGCCAGCGACTGGGCGGCCCGCACCATTGCGTCGCCGTCGCCGGATCCTGCCGCGTCCAGCAAGGCGTGGGCGGGCTGGATGCTCTGGCCGGCCGCGGCCCACCTCAGGTAGGCGCGGCTGAGCGTGGTCGTGCGGGCCGTGCGGGCCAAGCGCCCCAGGGCTACGCGGCGTGCCGAGTCCGTGGCGCACGCCAGCAGGATCCCGGCGAGCACGTCGTCGCCGCTCGGCGTGAGCCCGGGGCCACGCCCCGCAAGCCGACCGAACACCGCGGCCAGGTCCCCGCGCCGAAGGTCATGTTTCACCGCTTCCCAAACGGGTGCCAGATCGACGTCCACTCCGGCCGCGAGACCATGCCAAGCCTCCGGGTCTGCCTTGAGGCGCTCGGGCAGGCTCGGTGCCCAGCGACGGCATCCGTCGAGCAGTACGGCGACCGGGCCGGCCACAAGGGTGCCGTCGGAGACACGCACTCTCTCGTGAACCGCAGGTAGTTCAGCCATCTCGCCGACGACGAGGTGCAGGGGCCCCGGCCAGTGTCGGGGACCCACTACCGCGAAGATCTCCTCGGAGGGGCCTGAGACATAGAAGCCGTCGTCGAAGGCGCCCTGCACCCGGCCGACGAATCCGGGACAGGCCGCTTCGAGAACCCCGGCACCGCACCAGAGCACCGGGACGGGCTCCGCTACTGCTGTACCGTGCGGCCGTGGCCCCGCCCGAGTCATCATCGCTGGACCGGCTGGTGGACGCGGTCCGCACCCATGGAGGCTTGCGGGCCAAGCGGGCGATCGGAGCTGTCCGGCGCGTCCTCGGTGCCGCCGATCCGCTGAGCGGTCCCGGCGACGACGGCGCCGCGGTGGAGATGTCCACCGCCGGCTCGGTGATCGTGTGCGGCGAAGCGCTCCTTCCCGGCTTCGTGGCATCGGATCCCCGGGGCGCGGGGATCGCGGCGGTGCTCGCCAACGTCAACGACCTCGCGGCCATGGGAGCGGTCCCCAGAGCGATCGTGAACACTGTCGTAGCGACGGCACCAGTGGCGGCTGAGGCTCTGGGAGGCATGGCCGAGGCCGCGGCCCTCTACGACGTGCCCATTGTGGGCGGTCACCTGACCGAGCACCAGGGCGAACCGGCGCTGTCGGCGTTCGCGGTCGGCGACGCCGACCGGGTCCTGTCGGCCGACCGAGCCCGTGCAGGCCAGCATCTCGTGTTCGCCTGCTGCCTCGACGGCAGGATGCGGACCGACTTCGACTTCTTCACCACCCTCGAATCGCAGGGACCCCGCCTGGCTGCTGATGTGCGTCTGCTGGCCCGGGCGGCCAGCGAGGGTCTCGCTTCGGCGGCCAAGGATGTCAGCATGGCCGGAGCGATCGGTTCGCTGGCGATGCTGCTTGAACCCGGACGCCTCGGTGCCGAGATCGACCTGCACACGCTGCCGGGGCCTGAGGGGGTGGCCCTGGACCGCTGGCTGGTCTGCTTCCCGACTTACGCCTTCTGGCTGGCCACGGGCAGACCCGAAGCCTGTGTGGACCTGTTCCGGTCGGCGGGACTGGCCGCCAGCGTCGTCGGGACCGTCACCGACAGCGGCGTTCTGGCGCTCCGGCAGGGCACCGAGAGCCGGGATGTGATCGATCTCAGACGAGAACCCGTCACCGGTCTCTGGGATTGACCACACCGGCTCGCCCGGCTGCGCCCCCATGTCAGGCTCCGGCCGCCTCGATCCGGCTCTTCATGGTCAGCCGGTGATCCTCGAAGAGTTCAGGGTCGCCGGTCTCCACGTCCCCGAAGGACGCCGCATCCAGCTCAGCCGTCCGGCCGTGCTCGTCGCCCAGCGCGGCCACCATCACCACATAGGTGGGCGCCATCGTCGAGGGATCGGGCTCGACGGTGCTGACCACCGCCAGCCCGGTGGCCAGATGCAGCTCGATGCGCTGGTAGGGATCGACGAGGCCGGCACCCAGGTCGCCCTGCTCGTGGACCACCGCCCACGCCTCTCCGGCCTCGCGGGCCGCGGCGATGCGGTCCCGGCGCTCCCGCTCGGCCCGCTCGGCCAGCAGCTCGCGGCGGCGAATCGCGAACCCAGCCCCGGCGATCTCCGCCTCGGGTAGCCGGTACCCGGCGATGTCGCCGGACGCCCGCAGCGCCCCGTCCACCAGATCGAACCGGCGCTCCCACCACTCCGCCAGCCCGTCCAGGTCCTCGACCTCCGCCAGGGCGTCGGCCACCGCTCTCACCAGCCTCACCGCGGACTGGTATGCGTCCGGGTTGGTGGTGGCCACCGGATAGAGCCGGCGCTCACTCTCGTCCCAATGGGCGGCCAGCACCGCAGTGGGGTCTGTGGCCGGAGAGCGGTCGCTCATGGTGCCGACTCCTCGTCGTGGGCGCACCCGTCGTTCAGCACGAGACATTGTGGCTTGGCAGGGCCTTGAACGCGTCATCTACTATAAGAAAGTCGGTTCTGCTATCGGCAGGTCCGCCAACTGGGGCCGGCTCCGCCGGACCCGATCAGGCCTGACGAGAGGGAGTGCGCCTTGGCCGAGACCGCAGTCCTCGCTCTCGGTGGCAACGCGCTGATCCGCGAGGACCAGCGGGGCACCCTGGAGGAGCAGTACGCCAACGCGCTGGCCATGGCCCTGTCGGTCCGCTCGCTGATCCGCAAGGGCTGGAACGTGGTCATCGTGCACGGCAACGGCCCCCAGGTCGGCAACCTGGCCATCCAGCACGAGGGCTCGATCGATCTCGTCCCCGCCCTGCCCCTGTTCACGCTCGGAGCCATGACCCAGGGGCAGCTGGGAAGCCTGATCTGCCTCGCCCTCAACGAGGTGTGCAAGCAGGAGATCGCCGGGGCGGTGTCCATCATCACCCACGTCGAGGTTGACTCGGGCGATCCCAGACTGTCCGAGCCCACCAAGCCGATCGGCCCGTTCTTCGACCAGTCCGAGGCCGAGTCCCTGGCGGCCAATAGGGGCTGGACAATGGCCGAGGACGCCGGACGCGGCTACCGGCGGGTGGTGCCGTCACCGCGGCCGATGGCACCCATCGAGGCCGACGCCATCTCGGCGCTCATCGATCTGGGGTACATCGTGGTGGCCGGCGGCGGGGGCGGGATCCCCGTGGCCCGGTCCGCCGACGGCGCCTACCGGGGTGTCGATGCGGTCATCGACAAGGACTTCGCGGCCGAGCGCATCGCGGACGCGGTGGCGGCCCAGGCTCTGGTTATGGTCACCGGTGTGGCCGCGGTTCAACTCCATTTCGGCACTCCCCGGCAGCAGGCGGTGACCGAGATGACGGCCACCGAGGCCCGGCGCCATCTGGCCGACGGCCAGTTCCCTCCAGGAAGCATGGGACCCAAGGTCGAGGCGGCGATCGAGTTCGTGGAAGCTCCGGGACGGATCTCGGCCATCACCACTCCCGAATTGGTGTACGGGACCCTCGACGAGCCTGCCGGTGTGATAGCAGGCCCGCGGGGCACCCGGATAGTGCCCGATCCGGTTCCCGCGCTGATCTCCTGACGGATCCAGGCCATGACCGCCACAGCCAAGGTCGTCGCAGACTGCTACGTCGACAGTGTGCGACTGCTCGAGGCAACCCGCGCCATGCGCGAGGCTCCCGGTGTCGACTGGGCCTGGGCGCTCATGGCCACGCCGGCCAACCTGGAGGTCCTCTTCGACGAGGGAGTGACCGAAGGGCTCGACGGCGCCGCGGCCAACGACCTCGTCCTGGCGGTCAAGGGCACCGACGAGAACTTGCCGGCAGCCCTGTTGAGAGCCTGGGCGGTGCTGTTCGAGGAGACCGGTTCAGCCGGTACCGGCGCCCCGCCTGACGCACGCCCCGCCGGCCTGGACGACGCTCTGGTCTCGGCACCGGAGGCCAACGTCGCCATCGTCTCCGTGCCCGGCCCGTACGCAGCCCTCGAGGCCCACAAGGCCCTCACCCGCGGTCTCGACGTGCTGCTGTTCAGCGACAACGTGGACTTGGCCGACGAGATCGATCTGAAGCGCCGGGCCCGCTCTATCGGTCGCCTGGTCATGGGACCGGGCGCGGGCACGGCGGTGCTGGCCGGTGTGGGCCTCGGCTTCTCGAACCGGGTGGCTCGCGGCCCGGTGGGGGTGGTGGCCGCGGCCGGCACCGGCGCTCAGGAAGTGATGACGTTGCTCGACCGTTGGGGATCGGGCGTGTCCCATGTCATCGGGGTGGGCGGCCGGGACCTCTCGGCCGCGGTCGGAGGGGCCATGGCCGGGGCGGCCATCGAGGCGCTCGACCGCCACGAAGGGACCGAGTTGACGCTCCTGGTGTCCAAGCCGCCCGCAGCCGAGGTCGCCGAGCGCCTGCTGGGCGCTTCCCGCAGCAAGCCGCTGGTGGCCGCATTGATCGGGTTGGACCGGCCGGTGAACGCAGCGCCCGGCGTCACGGTGTGCGGCACGCTCGAGGAGGGAGCCGTGGCCGCGCTGAGCGCGCTCGGTTCGGCGGAACCCGACCCGGTCGGCTCCCTCGACGCCGAGGTCGCCAGGCTCACCACCGCCCTCAGCCCATCCCGCAGGCGCATGGTCGGGCTGTTCAGCGGGGGCACGCTGGCCTACGAGGCCATGGTCGTCGCCAGTCGCCACATCGGGCCGGTGTACTCGAACACGCCGCTCGAGCCCTCCTGGGGGCTGCCCGGTCCCGGAGATGGTCACGTGTGCCTGGACCTCGGCGAGGAGGAGTACACGCAGGGCAGGCCCCACCCCATGATCGACCCCGAGGCCAGGGTCGAGCTGCTGCGCCAGCAGGCCTCGGATCCGAGCGTGGGCGTCGTGCTGCTCGATGTGGTCATCGGCGACGGGGCCCACCCCGACCCCGCAGCGGTGCTGGCTCCGGTCGTCGCGGAGCTGGTGGCGACGGGCGCGGCCGTGGTGGCCTACGTCCTGGGCACCGACCGCGACCCGCAGGGCTTCGAGCGCCAGCGCGACGTGATGCGCCAGGCCGGCTGCGTCGTCGCCGACACCAGCGCCCGGGCGGCCCTGGCCGCGGCCGCTCTCATCAACCGCGACGCTGCCCTCCTCCACTACGACCTGTCGGCGCACCTGGCGACGTGAGGCGACCGGACCGGATCGCGATCGTCACCTTCTCGGTCAAGCCTCGCGGCGGCGCCGTGCACAGCGTGGAACTGGCGGAGGCTCTGGCCGCCGAAGGCGTCGACGTGACCCTCATCGCCCTGGGCGATCCGGCGGAGGGGTTCTTCAGGGCCGCGACGGTGCCGGTGCACATCATCGAAGCCCCCCGGCGTGCCCCGACGCTGACCGAGCGGGTCTTCTCGCACATCGACGCCCTCGAGTCGGGCCTCGGGGACCTGCGGGGCCGGTTCGACATCGTGCACACCCAGGACTGCATATCGGCCCGGGCCGCGGCCCGGGTACGGGACCGCGGCGGCGGCTTCCGGCTCTTCCGGACGGTTCACCACATAGACGACTTCACCACGCCCGCGCTTGTCGAGTGCCAGGACGCGGCCATCCTGGAGCCGGACCGGGTGCTGGTGGTTAGCGAGCCCTGGAGGCGGCGCCTTCTCGACGAGTACGGCGTGGAGGCGGCGGTGGTCACCAACGGGGTGAGGGTCGAGCGGTTCGCGGGCGCAAGGCCACCCGGCGAACGGGACCGGCTACGAACCCGGATCGGCGCCGCCGACCGCCACGTGTTCCTGACGGTGGGAGGGATCGAGCCCCGCAAGGGCTCGCAGTACCTGGTCGAGGCGCTGGGCCTGCTCAAGGCCATGCCGGGACAGGCCCCGATGCTGGCGGTGGTGGGCGGGCACTCCTTCCAGGACTATCGGGCCTACCGGGACGACGTGCTCGACTCGCTGGGGTCCCACGGCCTGCGGCTCGACGACGACGTGGCGCTGATCGGGACGGTTCCCGACGCCGAGCTGCCCGGCTGGTTCGGTGCTGCCGACAGCTTCGTGTTCCCGTCGGTCAGCGAGGGCTGGGGCCTGGCGGTGCTGGAGGCCCTGGCCGCAGGGCTGCCGGTGGTGACCTCCGACATCGAGGTCTTCAAGGAGTTCCTGACCCACGAAGTCGATGTGGTAATGACCGAGACGGCCAACCCGGCCTCGCTGGCCGCCGGCATGGCCAGGGTGAGAGACGAACCCGACCTAGTGCAACGGCTGCGGGCCAACGGCGCGGCCACGGCCGGCCGCTACTCGTGGTCGAGCACGGCCCGGCGCCACCTGGAGCTCTACACCGGGGATTGAGCGTCGCTCGAGTCTCGGGCCGGCGCACGCGACAGCAGCGTGCCGGTCGCGAGGGCCATCACGGCCCATGCCACCGCCAGCGCGCCCAGGGAGGCCAGCCGGAAACGCCACACGAGGTCGGCGGGGGCCTCGACGGTGTCGGGACTGGCCGGCAGGGCCAGGAAGATCACGGCCAGGCCCGCGGCGTAGAGCACGGCCGTCGCCCAGGTCTGCGCCGCCGGGGGCAGCCGGACGGCCCGATGGAACCTCCAGACCGCCCACGCCAGCAGGATCGACAGCGCCAGCACCGCGAAGTACAGCATCGTGCGCTCGTTGACGGTGGAGGGATCGCCGACCGCCGGAGGGTTGGCCGGGTACTTGAGGAAGGGCACGACCACCACCGCCACGAACCCCACACATCCGAGCCGGACCGAAGCGGCCAGGGGCGTGGATGCGGCCAGCCGGGGCCCGACCGCGCCGAGCACCACCGCGAAGATCACGCCCAGAGCCAGCCCGAAGACGATCAGCCCGACCGCTCCGCCGATCTCCTGGGTGCCCCGGGTGAACAGGTCCTCGTGATGGGCGCCGCTGGTGGCGTGGCTGAGGCTGTCCTCGAGGGCGATGGCGTCGCGGATCGGCCCGCGGCCCGCGGTCGCTGCGAACAGCGCCGAGGCAGCACCGGCGGCCAGCCCGGCCAGGCTGCCGGCGGCCAGTAGTCGCTTCATCGGCGCGGGATGGGAGCTAGCCCGCTCGCCGGCGCCGGTGCGGGCGGAACATCCGGCGGCCTCCGGGCGTCAGTGGCAGGGCACGCCAACGAAGTGCCGGCCGTCGTGGAAGAACTCGTGGAGGGTCTCTGCTGCGCCACTGAGCACCGCGCCGTTCTCGAGCATCACGAAGTACGACACCAGAGCGGCCACCGCGACGAGAGCCCAGGCCCAAACCGGTATGTCGATCTCCTCGAATGCGGGGGCAGCCAGCGCGGGCAGAGCGTGAGTCTCCATGCCAGCAGTGTCGCACACGCCCGACGCCAGCACCAATACCTACACCTGGCGCGGCACGTCTAGGCCACCGGACCGAGCAGAGCCTCACCCGTCGGACCGGACGCCGACCAGGACGGGTCGAGCCCGCAGCGCAGTTCCGCTCCAGCGGCGGGGCGGGCGGTGGCCGAGCGATCCGCGGGCGTCAAGTCCCAGAGCAGCGCCGGACGGGATCCATGCCAGCGCACCGAGAACGACAGCGTGCCGTGACGGGTCGCGATCGAGAGGGCGTCGGCCGATGCCCCCCGCCATACAGCGGGCAGGGCGGGCGCCATCACAATGTGATCAGCAGCCTCGGCCACCAAGCAGTCCATGAGGGCCTCGATCCCGGCCAAGCCGTCACCGCCGAAGACGACACTGTCCCGGACCAACGCGTGTACGCGATCATCGGAACCCTCGCTGCGGGTCACCGGCGCTCGTGAGGTGCTCTCGAAGAGCAGCCGGCGCGCGTCGCGGGCCGCCGCGGGCGCCTCCTGTTCCAGTGCAGCTGCGACCTGCTCCAGCGTGGAGGCGTCGAGACGGTCGCCGGCGGCGTCGACCAGGGGGCCGGCCCACTCGGCCAGACCCGACATCCGGCCGCTGCGCAGCCGGCGCGATGCCAGGGCCCGCAGGATCGCGGCCGCCTCAACCGGTGACAGCCGCGAGCCCACCAACCCCCGCATGATCGCGTCCCATCCCCGGTCAGCCTCATCGGCGAGCCCCACCCGGTCGAGCACCACTGCGGCTCGGGATGCAGTCACGATGTCGGCTCCACCCGCGGCCAGGATGCAGGCCGCGATCCCTCGCCGCCATGCTCGCTCTGCCGACTCATCGGTCAGCGCCACCGACGCAGCTCTCGACACAAGAGCCAGCCAGCCGGCCGCGACCTGCGCCGGTGGTCGGATCTCCACGGGGCTGCCGGCGACGGGCACGGTCACCCGAAGCGGTACGCCCACGGCCAGCGGAACCAGCACCGCTGCGGCCGCCAGCCCCGACCGGCTGCGAGCCTCGCAGTCGCCCGCCGGCGGCCCGGACCGGACGGCTTCCCATATGTCACCGTCGCTCACGGCCGCCGCGCCCCCCGGCGTCCGGTCGAGTTCCAGAGCGTTCCGGCCGTCGGCCAGCAGGCGCGATCCTTGTACCCGCGCGGTCGAGAGCGAGCCGGATACGGCCAGGGCCACGCTCACCGGCCCGGTGGACTCGTTCACGAACTCGACCACCACCGCCCGGCCGGCCCCGTCGGTGATCGCCGCCGCCCGCTGGACCACATCCCCGCCCGGCACCCTCATGGCCGTCGCCACCACGGGCATGTCGTCGACCAGACGGGCGCGGACCGCGGCCTCCTCGGCGGCGATGTGCCAGCGGTCCTCCGTCCCGACGGCCCAACTCACGCGCCACGGCGACCCCAGGGGCTCGACAGTGCCGCCTGCGCTCACCGCGGCGACCGGTCCCTCAAGGTCGCCGATGAGCTCTCGAGCCCCGCGGTCGGACGCCTCCGCCTCCCGCAGACCGGCATCCCTCCGGGTGGGTTCGGTCCGCCGGGACCTCACCTTCGGGTTTCGCTGGTGAGCGGTCGGTCGAGCAGCGCTCGGTAGGCCGCGGCGGCGGTGCGGCCGTCCTCGATCACGGCCCGCACCTCCTCTGTGATGGGCATGTCCACCGACAGCGAGCGGGCCAGCGACGCCACCACCGGGGTGGACTTCACGCCCTCGGCCACCTGGTCCATGGACGCCACGATCTCGTCGATGGTCTCTCCCCGGCCCAGACGCTCGCCCACATGGCGGTTGCGGCTCTGAGCGCTCACGCAGGTGGCCACGATGTCGCCGATGCCGGCCAGACCCGCGAAGGTGAGCGGCTCGCCGCCGAGGGCGACGCCCAGGCGGGTGACCTCGGCCAGGCCCCGGGTGATGAGCGTTGCCCGGGTGTTGTCCCCCGCACCGAGCCCGTCCGCGATGCCGGCCGCCAAGGCGATCACGTTCTTGGTGGCTCCGGCGATCTCGGCCCCGACGACATCGGTGTTGGTGTAGACGCGGAAGTCGTTGGCGCATAGCACGTCCCGGAGCATCTCGGCCGTCGGGGCGTCCGGGGGTGCCATGGCCAGGACGGCGGCGGCGGCGTGGCCGGCGAGGATCTCCTTGGCCAGGTTCGGCCCGGTGAGGACCCCGGCCGGCCGGCCGGGCAGTTCGTCGGCCACCACCTCGGTCATCCGCTTGCGACTCTGGGCTTCGAGACCCTTGGTCAGCGACACGACAGGCGTCCGGTCCCCGATATGGGGACGCAGCTGTCGCAGCGTGTCGCGGAATCCGTGCGACGGCACCCCCATCACCACCGCGTCTGCGCCACCGGCCGCCTCGGCGATATCGGAGGTGGCCCGCAGGTCGGGATGCAGCCGCCGGCCGGGCAGGTAACGGCTGTTCTCGCCGGTTGTGTTCACCCCGCCGGCCACCGCCGAGTCGCGGGCGTAGAGCACCGTGGCAGTGTTGTGAGCGCACAGATGGGCGACGGTCGTGCCCCACGATCCGCCGCCGATCACCGCGACCCGGACGTTCACAGCCGCAACCCTAGACTCGGCCCAGCCCTCGAACTCCAATGCCCGGAGCCGCCCAGTGGCGTCGCCACCAGTCCCTGAAGAGCCCGCGACGGCGGTGATCGTTCCCATCCGCTCCTTCGACGGCGCGCTGTCGCGGCTCGCGGGCATCCTCGGTGAGGCCCGCTGCCGCGACCTGATGCTCCTGATGGCCCACCGGGTGGTGGCCGCGGCCGAGCCGCTGCCCGTCCACATCGCCACCGACGACGCCGAGGTGGCGGCCTGGGCCACGGACCTGGGCGCGGCGGTCGTCGCGGCGGGACGTCCCGGCCTGACCGTTGCCGTCACCACGGCCGTGGATCACCTGGCCGGCGCCGGAGTCGAGCGTGCCGTGGTGGCCCACGCCGATCTGGCCCTGGCCCGAACGCTGCGACCCGCGGTCGGTCCGGGGCTGACCATCGTCGGCGACCGCCGGCGGGACGGCTCCAACGTGGTGTGCGTGCCCACCGCGGCCGGTTTCCGGTTCTCGTACGGGCCTGGCTCCTTCGGACGGCACGTCGCCGAGGCTGAACGGCTCGGGCTCGAAGTGAACGTCGTCGACGACGCAAGCCTCTCGGTGGACATCGACCATCCCGAGGACCTGCGCCACCTGCCCGAAGACCTGCGCGGGGCGCTGGGGCTCGATGAGTTGGTGACGAGCCGGTGACCACTGTCGATGTGGCCGTTCCGGGCCGGGCGCTAGCCGTCGGCGCCCATCCCGACGACATCGAGTTCGGCTGCGGCGCGACCCTGGCCAAGTGGGCCGAGGCCGGCTGCGAAGCGAGCCTGCTGGTCTGCACCGACGGCTCCAAGGGCACCTGGGACGCCAACGCCGACATCGCCGCCCTGGTTGAGCGCCGCCAGGCGGAGCAGGCCGAGGCGGCCCGCAGGCTCGGCGCCACCGGCGAGGTGCGCTTCCTCGGCGAGGTGGACGGGGAGCTGGAGGTGACCATGGCCCTGCGCAGCCGGATGGCGAGGATCATCAGGGAGCTGCGCCCCGACGTGGTGCTGGGCCACGACCCCTTCAAGCGCTGGAGGTTGCATCCCGATCACCGGGCGGCCGGGTTCTTGTGCATGGACGCGGTGGTGGCCGCCCGCGACCCCCATTTCTTCAAGGAGCACGGCGTGCCGCACCACCGGCCGGTCGAGCTGCTGCTGTTCGAGTGCGAGGACCCCGACCACGTCGAGCAGGTGGTCGAGGACCACATGGAGGCCAAGGTGAACGCCCTGCTCGCCCACCAGAGCCAGTTCCGCAGCACCCATGGCATAGGCCCCGACGACGACGGCACGGACCGGGCCGCCTTCCGCTCCGGCGTCCTCGACAAGTGCCGGGCCGCCGGCCGCCGGGCCGGTCTGCCCTACGGCGAGGCCTTCAAGCGTGTCGAGCGGGTGTGACCAGCTCCGGTGACCGCCGATAGCCCCGATCCCACCCCCGCAGCCGGCATGCCCGATCAGACCACCGCGCCCCGGGGACTCAGCGCGGCCGAAGTGGACCAGCGCCGGCGCGACGGCCTCACCAACGACGTGCCCGACGCGCCGGTGCGCACGGTGGGCCAGATCGTGCGGGCCAACGTGCTCACCCCGGTCAACGCCATCATCGGCTCGATGTTCGCGCTCATCATGGTGGCGGGCTACCCGGCCGACGCCCTGTTCGCCGGGGTCGTGGTGTCCAACAGCGTCATCGGCATCGCCCAGGAGCTCAGGGCCCGCCGCACGCTGCACCGGCTGGCCGTGCTGTCGGCACCCCGGGCCCGGGTGGTGCGCGACGGCCGGGCGCTGGAGATCGACACCAGCGAGGTGGTGGCCGACGATGTCCTGGAACTCCGGCCCGGCGACCAGGTGGTGGTGGACGGCGACGTCGTTGCGGCCCGGGGACTCGAGGTCGACGAGTCGCTGCTGACCGGCGAGAGCGACCCCGTCGACAAGGCCCCCGGCGACGGGGTGATGTCGGGGTCGTTCGTGAGCGCCGGCGCCGGCTGGTACCGGGCCACCGCCATCGGCGCCGACTCCTACGCGGCCCGGCTGTCGGAGGAGGCCCGCCGCTTCAAGCTGGCCGGCAGCGAGCTCAAGGGCGGCGTCGACGTGATCCTGCGCCGCCTCACCTGGATCATCCCGCTGGCGACCGTGCTGCTGCTGGCGAGGCTTCTGGTCGCCGAGGACCGCTGGCAGGAAGCATTGCAGGGCACGGTCGCGGCGGCGGTGGCCATGGTGCCCGACGGGCTGGTGCTGCTGACAAGCCTGGCGTTCATCACGGGAGTCGTCGCCCTGGCCCGCCGTAAGGCGCTGGCCAAGGAGCTGGCGTCGGTGGAGCTGCTGGCCAGGGTGGACACGCTGTGCCTGGACAAGACCGGGACCATCACCACCGGCGACATCTCGTTCGGGCGAGCCGAGCCCGTGGGCCCGACGACCGAGTCCGAGACGACCGAGATGTTGGCCGCGCTGGCCTCGGCCGACCCGGCTCCCAACGCCACCTTGGCCGCCATCGCAGCCGCGGTCGGCGACCGGCCCGACGGATGGGACCTGAGGAGCAGTGTGCCGTTCTCGTCGGCCCGCAAGTGGGCCGCGGCCAGTTTCGAGGGCCGGGGCACGTTCCACTTGGGTGCTCCCGACGTGCTGCTGGGTACCGGCGAGGCCAGCGACGCGGCCCGGGCCAGAGCAGCAGCCGCGTCCGCCGCGGGCGGCCGGGTGCTGGTGGTGACCCGCTCCGCTGCGACCGCATCTTCCGACGACAGCCTTCCCGAGGACCGGGAGCCGGTCTGCCTGGTGCACCTCGGCGACACGATCCGCTCCGACGCACCGGAGATCTTCGCCTTCTTCCGCGATCAGGGCGTCGACCTAAAGGTCATCTCCGGTGACCACCCCGCCACGGTGGCTGCGGTGGCCCATCGAGCGGGAATCACCAGCGGCCCGGACGGCAACGGAGAGGGCCGGGTCGCTGCGCCTGCCTTCGACGCCCGCCGGCTTCCCTCCGAGCCCGAGGAGCTGGCCGACACGCTGGAGTCGAACACCGTGTTCGGTCGGGTCGACCCCCACCAGAAGCGGGCCATGGTTCACGCCCTGCAGTCACGGGGACGCACGGTGGCCATGACCGGCGACGGCGTGAACGACGTGCTGGCCCTGAAGGACGCCGACATGGGCATCGCCATGGGCACCGGATCCTCGGCAGCCAGGGCCGTAGCCCAACTGGTACTTCTGGACAACCGGTTCGCAACCATGCCCCGGGTGCTGGCCGAGGGCCGCCGGGTGATCAACAACATCGAGCGGGTCGCCAACCTGTTCATCACCAAGGCGGCTTACGCGGTGCTGCTCACCGTGCTCATCGGGATCGTGGGCTCGCCGTTCCCCTTCCTGCCCCGCCACCTGACTCTCATCGGAACGTTCTCCGTCGGCGTGCCCGGATTCTTCCTGGCCCTGGCCGCCGACGACCAGCTCGTGCGGCCCGGATTCCTGCGCCGGGTGCTGCGGTTCTCCCTTCCCGCGGGGACGGCCGCCGCTGCGGTGACCTTCGCCCTCTACGAGGTCGTGCGCCGGCTCGACGGCATCAGCCTCTACGAGGCCCGCACCTCGGCCACCATGACCCTGCTGGGGATCGGCTTGGTCATCCTGGTGCTGATCAGCCGACCCCTCAGACCGTGGAAGGTGGGTCTGGCCGCATCCGGGGCCGCCTCCTACGGCGCGACGATGGCCTTGCCCTTCGTCCGTGAGTTCTTCCAACTCGACAGCCCGTCACTGGTCGCGTGGCTATGGGTGCTGGGTGCGGTGGTGGTGGGCGGTGTCCTCGCCTGGGGTGCGGTCGAGGCGCAGGAACGGATCGGCGGAGCCGCAGCGGCGGACGCATGAGTCGCGACATCCTCGTCGTCGGCGGAGACGACCCGGCCACCGCGCTGGCGTCGGAGTTGTCGGGGAACGTGCTGCACGTCGCGCCCGAAGCTGAAGAGGTCGACGACGGCTTCGTCGACGGCGTGCGACGCGCCGACGGCACCCCGGTCGACGGACTGGATCTGGTGGTCCATGCCCTCTACCCGCAGCAGAGCCGCACTCCCGCACGCATCGACGAGATGACGGAGAGCGAGTGGACCGCGGCCTGCGACGATCCGCTGGAGGCCGGCATCCGGCTGGCCCGCGGCGCCCACCGGCACCTGACCGCCCGGCAGGGGACGATCGTGTTCTGCGTGCCGCTGGTCGGCGCGGCCGGCGCGGCGAGCTTCGTGGCTCTGTCGGCTTTGGCCGAGGGGCTGCGAGTCCTGGCCAGGTCGCTGGCCAGGAGCTGGGGGTCGGAGCAGATCCGGGCCCACGCCGTGACCCTTCACCCCTCGATGTTCCTGGCGCCGGAGGATGCAGCCGCAACCGCTGAGGCGACCGCATTGCACGACCCGGCGCTGGGCCGGCTGCCGTCGGCGGCCGAGATCGCCGCGGTGATCGACGCCCTGTCCGACAGCCGGATCACGGCCGGCCTCACCGGAGCGTCGCTGGTGATGGACGGCGGAACCTGGATGGCCGGATGACCGGGGCGCACGGGGGCCGGGTGCTGGAGGGCCAGGTGGCGGTGGTCACCGGGGCCGGGCAGGGCGTCGGCGCCGGGATCGCGTCGGCGCTGGCCGCCGCGGGCGCCGCGGTCGTGATCGCCACCCGTCGAGCCGCCAACGGCGAACCGGCGGCCGAGTCGATCCGGGCCGCCGGCCACGAAGCTGTCTTCGTTCGCTGCGACGTCACCCAGGCCGGTGACGTGGAGGCCACGGTGGCTGCGGCGGTGGAGCGCTTCGGCGGTCTCGACATCATGGTCCACAACGCGGTGGCCCACGCGGGACGGCCCGGAGGGGTGCAGTTCACCCGCAGCGACATGATCCGGCCCCAGATCGCCACCGCCACCACCGCCAGCTTCCTGTGCGCCCGGGCGTCGCTGCCCCACCTGCGGCAACGGCCCGGGACGTTGATCCTGCTCACGTCGCCTGCCGGGGTGGAGGGATCGGCCAACCTGCCCGTCTACGCCGCGGTGAAGGCCACCCAGCGCGGGATCGTCAAGAGCCTGGCGCGGGAGTGGGGTCCCCACGGCGTGAGAGTCAACGCCATCGCCCCGGTGGCTCGTACCCCGGCCATGGACGCGGCCGTTTCCGCCAACCCCGACCTGGAGACCCGCCTCGTCGCCCGCACTCCGCTGGGCCGCATGGGCGACGCGGCCGCCGACATCGGACCCGTCGCCGTGTTCCTGGCGTCCGACGGTGCCCGCTACGTCACCGGCCAGACCATCGTGGCCGACGGCGGAGGCTTCCTGGGCCTGTAGCTGCGACGATCTGACCGCAAGCGCGGTCTGCACGGTCGGGTGCTAGACCGGGCGGCGTGGGCGAGGTTCACATGCTGGTCAGCCCCCACGGGGGCCGGGGCCGGGCCGCGGCGGCGGCGCCGGTCGTTCGGCGGGTGATCGAGCAGGCCGGACACACGCCGGTGGACATCAGCGGGGACTCCGCGGAAGCGTCGGCCGAGGCGGCCCGGGCCGTGGTGGCCACCGGCGCGGAGCGGCTGATCGCGGTGGGCGGTGACGGAACCCTCCATCTGGCCGTGCAGGGGGTGGCCGGTTCCGGCACGGCCCTGGGCCTAGTGCCCGCAGGCACCGGCAACGACTTCGCCCGGGCTGTGGGACTGTTCGGCCTCAGCCCCGAGGAGGCAGCGGCCGCCGCACTAGGGCCGACCCGCCCGGTGGACGCCATCCGCACCGACCGGGCGAGGTGGGTGATATTGAGCATGACCGGCGGCTTCAGCGTGGACGTGAACGTCCGGGCCGATCGGATGAGCTTCCCCAAAGGGCCGAGCCGCTACACGGTGGCCACCCTGCTGACCATGCCCGGTCTGCGGCATCGCGAGCTCGTTGTCACCGTCGACGGGCAGCGCAGCGAGTTGCGCAGCGCTCTGTTCGCGGTGAACAACGCTTCGACGTTCGGGGGCGGCATGGCCATCTGCCCCGACGCCGACATCGCCGACGGGCTTATCGACGTGTGCGCGGTGGGTCCGGCCAGCCGGACCACGATGCTGCGACTGCTGCCCAAGGTGTTTGAGGGAGGCCACGTCGGCCATCGCCACGTGCACATGATGCAGGGCCGCTCCGTCACCATCGAGGGCGAGCCCATGGACCTCGTCGGCGACGGCGAGCCGATCGGAGCGACGCCGATCACGCTGGAGGTCGTTCCCGGAGCGGTCAACTTCGCCGCCGGCGGGTGACCGGAGCGAGGGCCTCGAGCAGTTCGTCCGCGAAGTCGGGGCGGCAAATCACCAGGCCAGGCGTGTGCGGGCGGGTCTTATTGAATCGCAGGGGTGAACCGTCGACGCACGAGACGTGCAGGCCCGCAGCCAGCGCCACCGCGGCCGGGGCGCACGTGTCCCACTCGTAGAGCCCGCCGGCGTGCACGTAGGCGTCCACCTCGCCCCGCACGACCGCCATCGCCTTGACCCCGGCCGAGCCCATGGCCACCACGTCGGCGTCGAGGCGGTCGGCCAGCATGCGGCCGTCGCTGTAGCCCCGGGACCGGGCCACCACCACCCGGCGGCGCCCGACCCGGCACATCGTCGGCTCGGGAGGCGGATCGGTGGCGAATGTGGTGTCCCAGGCGGGCACGGCCACCGCCGCGGCGGTGGGCACGCCTCGCTCGCACAGCGCCACGTGCACCGACCATGCCCCGCTCACGCCGAAGTCGTAGGAACCGTCGATCGGGTCGACAATCCAGACGCGGTCGACATCAAGCCGCCGCCGGTCGTCGTGGCCCTCCTCCGACAACACCGCGTCGCCGGGGCGGTGACGGGCCAACTCCTGCGTCAGGAACTCATGAGCCTGCCGGTCGCCCGCATCTTCCAGGCCCCAGCCCTGTGGCGCCGACGGGTCACGGAGCAGGTCGAGCAGCCGCTGCCCGCATTCGTGGGCCAGCCGGGCCGCCAGAGCGTGATCGCCGCTGGCCGCGCTCACGCGGCCGGCGGGCGGCGGTGCACCGTCACCGCGTAGCTGCCGCCGTCGTAGGGCTCACGGTCCCAGGTGGTCCAGCGGTGCTCCAACTCGAGCCCGGCAGCAGCCGCGAACCGGTCGTAGTCGGCGAAGGTCAAAGGGGTGAGGCCCAACCGGAAACCCGACACGATCCGGCCGCCAACCGCGAGGTGCCGGGCCAAGTTGGCCACCACTGCCGCCTCGGTGCCGATCTCGACGAACGCCATCACGTTGCCCGCCAGCACGACCACGTCGAACCCCCGGGTCGCATAGTCGCCGGGCCCGGCAACGGTTACATCGGTGAGATCGCCCAGGATCCAGCGCACGTTCGGGGCCTTGCTGCGGGCTTCGGCCAGCATGCGCTTGTCCACGTCCACGCCCACGACGTCCAGGCCTCGACGGTCGAGTTCGATGGCGACCCGCCCGGTCCCGCAGCCGGCGTCCAGCACGGAGTCGGGCTCGAACCAGCACACCAGGTCGGCCTCGCCGTGGATCCATTCGCCCCTGGCCTCCATGCGCTTCCAGCGGTCGTCGTAGACATCGCCCTGGGACGCTCCACCGATCTCCCACCAACGGGTCACCCGATCGACCCTAACCGGGGCCGTCACCGCCCCGGCGCGGGCGGCCGGGTCCTCGATCACAGCCGCCGCCCACGACCGGGGCACGGCCCGTTAGCCTCGGCTTCGACAGCCGCTTGCTCCGACCACGCACCACAAGGGAGGGCTCATGGAGTTCGGGATCTTCCAGAACGGGTACATTCCCGGCCCTTCGGCGCACATACCGGAGCATGAACACCTGATGCTGATGCGGGAGGCGTCGTACCCGATCCTCGGCGACAAGCACAACTGGAAGTTCGCCTGGTTCGGCGAGCACCACTGCCTCACCGAGTACAGCCACATGTCCGCTCCCGAGGTGGTGATGGGCTGGGTCGCGGCCCAGACCGACTACATCCACCTGGGCACGGCCATCACCAGTCTGCCCACCACCAAGGAGCACCCGGTTCGCATCGCGGAGCGAGCCGCCATGCTCGACCACTTCTGCGAAGGCCGCTTCGAGTTCGGCACCGGACGGGGCGCGGGCAGCCACGAGGTGGCCACCTTCAACGGCACGGTTACATCCGAGACCAAGGCGATGTGGAACGAGGCCATCGCCGAGATCCCCCGGATGTGGGCCCAGCGGGACTACTCCTACGAAGGCGAGCACTTCCGGGTGCCTCCCAACCACAACATCCTCCCCAAGCCCCTCAACGGCACCCACCCGCCGCTGTGGGTGGCCTGCGGCAACCTGGCCACCTTCGCCACCGCCGGGCAGATGGGCATCGGAGCGATCGCATTCAATTTCGAGCCGGCGCCCGCGCTCAAGGGTCGCATCGACAGCTACAAGGAGGCCATCGCGGAGTGCTCCGAGCCCCTCGGCTCGTACATGAACGACAACGTGATGATGACCAACTCGCTGATCTGCCTGGAGGACCGCGACCGGGCCCGGGAGATCGCCCTGATGCACGGCCGGGGCTACTTGTACTCGATGGTGTGCCTCTACCACGACACCATCCCCAAGCGCGAGGGCGCCCCCACCTGGCCCGAGCCCGCCCAGGGCATACCCGACGAGGCCACCCTCGACTTCGCAATCGACGCGGGCTACATGCTGTGCGGCACGCCCGAGGAGGTGTGCGAGCAACTGGAGAAGTCCTATGTGGCCGTGGGCACCGACCAGCTGGTGTTCGGCCTGCCCAACGAGGGCTTCGAGTACGAGGAGATCCTCGAGATGATCGAGATCTTCGGTGACCAGGTGATCCCCGAGTTCGACAAGGACAGGGTGCACTCCACCGAGAAGTACCGGGCCGGCGCGGTGCGCAAGTACCCGGAGTGGAACGCGCCGCCGCCCGACATCAAGACCAGCCTTCCGCCCAGCGCGTCGATGCCGATCCCCTACCACCACTGAGCGACCGCATTGGCGGTTCAGCCTTTGACGAGCTCCACGGCCTGGCGGCACTCCTGCTCGGATCGGGCGGCCACGTTCAGCATGGTGACCGGAGAGTCCTCCCAGGCCTGGAGCCGTTCGCGAATCCGCTCGGCCGGCCCCACGAGGGAGATCTCGTCGGCGAACTGGAGGGGCACGGCCGCGATCGCCTCATCCCTGCGTCCCTCCAGGAACAGCCGCTGGACCTCGTAGGCGGCCTCCTCGTATCCCATCCGGGCCATGAGCTGGGTGTGGTAGTTCTGGCCCTCGGCACCCATCCCGCCGATGTAGAAGCCGAGGCTGGCCCGCACCGGCCACAGAGCCTCCTCGATCCCATCGGGGTCGCACACCCGCAGCGTGGTGTGCACCGCGATCTCGAATCCATCGGGGGCGCCGGACAGCTGGGACGCGTAGACCTCGGGTCGCAGCGGCGAGTAGTACAGCGGCAGCCAGCCGTCGGCTATCTCGACGGTCTGGGCCACGTTGCGGGGCCCCTCGGCGCCGATCCAGATCGGGATCGGGCGCAGAGGATGGGTCATGATCTTGAGCGGCTTGCCGAGGCCCTCCGCCCCCTCGCCGGAGTAGGGATGCTGGAAGTGGTCGCCTTCGAAGGTGAGGTGGTCGGCGCGCTCGAACACCCGTCGCAGGACCTCCACGTACTCGCGGGTGCGGGCCAGGGGCCGGGCCGAGGGGCGGCCGTACCAGCCCTCCACCACCTGGGGCCCGGAGACGCCCAGCCCGAGGATGGCCCGCCCGCCGGAGATGTGGTCCAGGGTCACCGCGTGCATGGCTGTGGCCGTGGGCGTGCGGGCCGCGATCTGCGCCACGCCCGTTCCCAGCCGGATGCGCTCGGTGGCCGCCGCGATGAGGACGAGGGGCGAGAACGCGTCGGAGCCCCACGACTCGCCGGTCCACGCCGCGTCGAACCCGGCCCGCTCGGCTGCGGTGGCCAGCTCTACCAGACCGTCGGGCATCGCCCGGCCCCAATATCCCAGCGTCAATCCGAGTTGCACGGACGGCACGCTAACGCCGGTGGCCTGGGCTGGTAGCGTGTCCGCGGTTCTTGGCGGGCGGAAAACCACCATGACTGTGAGATCCTCCCACCGCCGCTTCCCTGCGTTCTACCGGCGCCGCTTGGGCGTGCTCGGGCTCTTGCTCGCGATCGCGGTGGCGGCCGCATCGGGCCCGGCCGCCGCGCAGAGCGACGAGGAGATCATCGACCAGAGCAAGAGGATCATCGAGAGTCGAGAGGCCAATCGCAAGGAGTTACAGCGGGTGGCCGAGGACGCGACCGAGAACCTCGATGCGGCCACGGCCGAGGCCGCGGATCTGATCGACGCGCTCAACAAGGCGCAGGCCGCGGTCGACGCCCAGCAAACCGCCCTCAACGAGGCCGAGCGGGCCGTGGCCGACGCCGAGACCATCGTGGCCGAGGCCGAGACCCGGATCGTCGAGCTCGAGGCGGAGCTGGTGTCCACCCAGGAGGGGCTGCTGAAGGCTGTGGTCGAGTCCTACGTCTCGTTCCAAGCCCCGACCGGCACGTTGAGCGTCCTCGGCGCCGATCCGTGGGAGAACGCCCGCGAGGAGGCCCTCGCCGGGTTCGCCACCGGCAGCGGGATCGACGACCTCGACGATCTGCGCCGGCTGGGCGAGGAACTGGAGCGCTGGCGACTCCAGGTCACCGAGGCGGCCGCCGAGGCCGAGACTCGCCGCCGGGAAGCGAACCTCGTCCTGGCCGATCTGCTCGAGGCCGTCGACCGCGAGGCCGCGCTGTCGGTGGAGGCCGAGGCGCGGGTCGACCGGCGCCTCGTGGAGGTTCAGCTGATCAGGCAGCAGGACGCCGAACTGGCCGCCGAGATCGAGGCCGCCGAGCGCGAGATCGTCGAGGCCCTCGCCCGGCAGCGGGCCGCCGAGGAGGCTCGGCGGAGAGCCGAGGAGGAAGCCCGGCGCAAGGCGGAGGAGGAGGCCCGGCGCAGAGCCGAGGAAGCAGGCCGGGCGGAGGAGCCGGTCGCGACGGTGGGCCCCGATGGCGTCAACTTCACGCTCGTCTGGGTGCGCGGCTACGAGGTCAACTCACAGATCGCCGACGACGTCGACGGACTGGTCGCCGCCTTGGAAGCCGAGGGCTTCGACATGGGCGGCTGGGGATACCGCAACCATCAGGAACAGATCAATCTCCGCAGAGGCAATTGCGGCACGTCGGAGTGGGCCATCTGGCAGCAGCCCTCCAGCACTTGCCGTCCCCCGACGGCCCGGCCGGGCCGGAGCAACCACGAGAAGGGGCTGGCCATCGACTTCACCGAGTCGGGGCGGCTCATCACCAGCCGCAGCAGCGCCGTCTTCCAGGCGCTTCAGCGCCTGGCCCCCCAGTTCGGCCTCATCAACCTTCCCAGCGAGCCCTGGCACTGGTCGGTGGACGGCCGCTGAGCCGCCCGCCGCCGCCGCTTTGAACAAGCGCGAAGACGCGGAGACGCGGCGCGTTGAAGCGGTGTCATTCCCGCTCTTGTTCGCTGCGCTCACGGGCCGCTCGGGCCACGGCCTCGCTCGGGCAGGCCGTTCGCGTCCGCCTCTTTGCTCGGCCTCTTGGGGCGTACCCGCTAGTGCGTGTGGGTCCAGACGGGGGGACGCTTCTCGATGAAGGCCTTGGGCCACTCAGCGCCGTCGCCCCGGGCCGCGTTGGACGCCATAACGTCGGTGGCGAACTTGTAGGCCTCGCCGAGTCCCATGTCCATCTGGGCGTAGAGGGTCTGCTTGCCGATGCCCTTGGCGTAGCGGCTGCCCCGGGTGGCCCGGCCCAGCAGGTCCATGGTCGCCTCGTCCAGTTGCTCGGGCGGCACGACCCGGTTAACAAGGCCCCAGTCCAGCGCGGTGGCCGCGTCGATCACGTCGCCGGTGAGGGCCAGCTCCACGGCCCGCTTGCGGCCGAGTGGCCGGGCCACCGCCACCATCGGGGTGTGGCAGAACAGGCCGCCCTTGCCGCCGGGGGTGGCGAACCCGGCCTCGGTGCTGGCCACGATCAGGTCCGCGCTGGCGGCCAGCTGGGCGCCGGCCGCGGTGGCCAGGGCATGCACCTTGGCCACCACCACCTGGGGGACCTCGGCCATCGCGGTCATGGCCGAACTGCAGAGCGTGAACAGCTCGTGAAGCTCGGGCTCGCCCATCTCAGCCATCTCGGCCAGGTCGTGCCCCGATGAGAACACCGGGCCGTTGGCGGCCAGCACCACGCCGGCCACATCACGGTCGCCGCCGGTGGTACGCAGTGCGTCCTCGATCTCGCCGAGCATCTCCGACGACAGGCAATTGCGCCGCTCGGGCCGGTTCAGAGTGATCGTCACATAGCGCTCGTCACGCTCGTACAGCAGGTTGCGATAGTCCATGGGAACCTCCGATCTCTAAGAGTCTGCCAGAGCGGGCAGCACTTGCTCGGCCGTCAGCCGGACGCTCGACCAGGCCTCGTCGATGGGCATGCCGCCCACCAGGGGGTGCAGGGCCAGCGTTCCGGTGCTGCGGGCCAGGTCGACGGCCTCGGTCGGGGTGAGGACCCGGTAGATGCCCTCGGCCCGCAGCTCCTCGACGGTGGTGGCCTTGGAGCACACCGCCGAGGTCTGGCCGGGCGGCTGCCAGCCCTTGTAGGTCATGGCCTCCAGCATGAAGCAGTCCCCGTGCTCGGCCCACACCCGGTCGGGGTCCTCGGCCACGTTGAGCATGACCACATTGTCCGGGGCGATGCAGAAGCCCTGGGTGCCGTGGCGCTCGCACTCGGCGTAGTAGAGGGCCTCGATCTCGGGGAACTGGCCCGGTAGCTGCATGGGCAGTCCCAGCCGGGCCGCCCGGCGGGCCGCCGCGGGCGACGATCCGCCCACCAGCACCATGGGATGGGGCCGGGTGTAGGGCATGGGCAGCACCTGGACCGTCTCGCCGTTGTGCTCGAAGGGCTCTCCCTTCCAGGCGGTGAGCATCACTTCCAGCGCCTCGTCGAGGACCTTGCCCCGGCGCTTGTACTCCTTGCCCATCGCGGCGTACTCGACCGGCCGGTAGCCCAGGCCGGTCACGATTACCAGCCGGCCCGGGCTCACCAGGTCGATGACCGCGATGTCCTCGGCGGCCCGGATCGGGTCGTGCAGCGGGAGCAGCAGGGCGGAGATCGTGACCATGAGGCTGTCGGTGCTCGACAGGATCATGGCCGCGTTCAGCAGCGGGGTGGGGCACCACGCCATGGGTGAGCTGTGGTGCTCCTCCAACGACACGGCGTTGAAGCCGTGGCTGTCGGCGTACCGGGCGATCTCCAGGCCAGCCCGGTAGCGGTCGCTCATCGCCTGAGCGTCCGAGGGGTCCGGCGACATGAAGTTGAAGCGGATCAGCGAGAAGGCCATGGCCCCAGTCTGCCCGCCGTGCCGGGAAGCTGCGTGCTCAGCCCAAGAGGCCGGCGATGTGCATGCGGTTGACGGTACTCACCACCGCCCGTAGCGAGGCCGACACGATCGACTCGTGCAGGCCCACGCCCCAGGTGGTGTAGCGGCCGCCGGTGTCGACCTCCACGTAGGCCGCGGCGGTGGCGTCGCTGCCAGCGCCGATGGCGTGCTCGTAGTAGTCGACGACCTTGCCCGCGAACAGGCCGTTGGCCTGCATGGCCGACACGAAAGCGTCGATGGGGCCGTTGCCCGATCCGCTGATGGTGCGCTCGACCCCGTCGACCCGCAGGCGGGCCTCCAGATCGGTGCGGGAGGTTCCGATGGTGTCGGTCGTGGCCCGGTGCCCGATCAGCTCGATCCAGGGCCGCTCGGGCTCGACGTAGGAGGCCATGAACCGGCGGTGGATCTCGTAGGAGGTGATCTCGGTGCCGGTGTCCTCGGTGACGGTCTGGATCTGCTTTGAGAAGTCCACCTGGAGGCCCCGGGGAAGGTCCAGGCCGTACTCGTGCAGCAGCACGTAGGCCACGCCGCCCTTGCCCGACTGGCTGTTGACCCGCACGACCGCCTCGTAGCTGCGGCCGAGGTGTCGGGGGTCGACGGGCAGGTAGGGGACGTCCCACACGTCGTACTCCCCTACCAGGGACTCGCCCG
This sequence comes from Acidimicrobiaceae bacterium, assembly GCA_009843735.1. Taxonomy (GTDB): domain Bacteria; phylum Actinomycetota; class Acidimicrobiia; order Acidimicrobiales; family Aldehydirespiratoraceae; genus Aldehydirespirator. The sequence goes on from VYCW01000087.1 coordinate 74,595, forward strand.
GTGCCACGTCGTAGATGGCGGCCATGCCCTTCTTGATGGCGTCCTGATGGCTGCCGGAGAAGGCCGTGTACACGAGATCGCCCACATAGGGATGGCGCTCGGGGACCGTCATGCGGTTGGCGTACTCGAACACCCGGCGGGCCTCCTCGATGTCGCTGATGTCGAGCTCGGGGTCGACGCCCTGGGTGAACAGGTTGAGCGCGATGGTGACCACGTCCACGTTGCCGGTGCGCTCGCCGTTTCCGAACAGGGTGCCCTCCACCCGGTCGGCGCCGGCCATGATCCCGAACTCGGCCGCGGCCACTGCGGTGCCCCGGTCGTTGTGGGGGTGCAGCGACAGCACGATCGAGTCCCGGTCGCGGATGTCGCGGTGGAAGCGCTCGATCATGTCGCCGTAGATGTTGGCCGACGACATCTCCACGGTGGCCGGCAGGTTGAGGATCAGGGGCCAGTCGGGCGTGGGGCCGATCACGTCCATGACCGCCTCGCACACCTCCACGGTGAAGTCGGGCTCGGTGCCGGTGTAGCTCTCCGGCGAGTACTCGAAGCGGATGCCGTCGGCGTCGCCGGCCTTCCGGGCTCTGTCGAGGCCGCGCATGCACTGCTCGGCGCCGTTCACTGCGATCTCGACGATGCCGGCCCGGTCGGTGCGGAACACCACCCGTCGCTGGGTGATCGAGGTGGAGTTGTACAGGTGCACGATGGCCCGGGGCGCTCCGGCCACAGCCTCGAACGTGCGGTCGATCAGCTCGGGGCGGGACTGGGTGAGCACCTGGATGGTGACGTCGTCGGGGATCAGGTCCTCTTCGATCAGCTTGCGGCAGAAGTCGAAGTCGGGCTGGGAGGCGGCCGGGAAGCCCACCTCGA
>VYCW01000098.1 GCA_009843735.1 Acidimicrobiaceae bacterium
GTCGTCCACCCCCGCCATCCTCAACGCGCTGCGGGACGGCACCGGCCTGGAGCTGCCCCGAGCCCCCGTCCACCCTTCGGACCTGGTAGTCGAGCGGTAGCCGAGGCGGTCCGAGAATAGGCTGCACTACTGCGCGATTCCGGGAGGGAGCCATGTTCCGAATCCGACGCACCATCGCCGTGCTGTTCGCCACGGTCATGCTGGCTGCGGCCTGCGGCAACAGCCCCAGCGGAGACGGGGCTGCGCCGGCCCCCGACACCGCCGCACCAACCACAGCCGCGCCGGCCACTCCGGCTGCCGACGCCTCCCAGCCGGACACCGTGGCGGAGGCTCCGGCGTCGGACGCCGCCGAGACGGATGAGCCAACCGAACCGGACGCCGCCGAGACCGACACCACCGCAGAGGCACCCGCGCCTGAGCCGTCCGGCACCGACGAGGCCCCCGAGGCTGAGACCGAAGCGGAGCCCACCGGCACTGACGAGCCCACCCCGACGACGACCAGCGAGCCGGTCGTCGCGGAGCCGGTCGACCCCTACCCCCATCGCCACGACTTCGTGCTCCTCGAAGGCGTGCCCGGGGTCACCGACGATGAGATCCGGGTGGCCGTGATCGGTACCGAAACGAACAACATCCTGGGGACCTGCATCCTGCCGTGCTTCCACACCGGGATCCAGGCGTACTTCGACTACGTCAACGACGCGGGCGGCGTCTACGGGCGCAGGCTGGTGATTGGCGAGCTCCTCGATGACGAACTCGGCTTCAACCAGCAGCGCTCGCTCGAGGTGATCGACGGCAACAAGAGCCTGGCCGCGTTCCAGGCCACCCTGCTGCCTCTCGGATGGGGCCCGCTGAACGACGCCGGGGTCCCCACGTTCACCTGGAACATCCACGGCTCTGAGGCGGTCAACCGGGACGCCATCTTCGGCAACCACGTGATCGGATGCCCCACATGCACCCTCCGGAGCTTCGTCTGGATCGTGTCACAGGCCGACGCCACCCATGTTGGGCTGCTCGGATATGGCGTCAGCGATACCTCCAAGGTGTGCACCAGGGCCTTCGCCGATTCGATCGACCTCTACGGTCCGGATCTGGGGATGGAGGTCGCCTACTTCAACGACAACATGGCCTTCGGCCTGCCGAACGGCATCGGGCCCGAGGTAACCCAGATGATCGATGCCGGTGTCGATTTCATCGCCACCTGCATGGACTTGAACGCCATGCTGACCCTGGCCCAGGAACTGGAGCGCCAGGGCGTGCGGGACCAGATCACCCTGCTGCATCCGAACTCGTACGACAAGGAGTTCGTGGCCGCGGCTGGTGATCTGTTCGATGGCGACTACGCCCTGCTGGTGTTCGCGGCATTTGAGTACGAGGTCGATAGCCCGCTGCGCCACGCCTACGACCAGTGGGTCCCGGCCAACGGAGGCCCGGTGGCGGAGCAGACGCTGGTCGGCTGGATCAATGCCGACCTCTTCGTCACCGGTCTGCTGGAGGCGGGACCCGAATTCAACCGGCGGTCCATCATCAACTCACTCAACCAGATCACCTACGACGCCGGCGGCCTGATCAACCCCGTCGACTGGAGCCGCCAGCACACCGCGGTCGAACCATTCGTCTACGACCATGCGTACGCACTCCACTGCACGTCTTCGGTGCGGATGGAGGGCGGTACTTTCATCGGGTTCCAGCCCGAGCCGTGGATGTGCTGGCCCGGTGACACCGAGGAATGGTCGGAACCGACTCCCACCGACTTCGCGGGCTGACCTCCGTCCACTGATTCGCAGGCCCCGATCACCGCCGGTTTGGAGCACTGAACGGTGACCGGTTCGGCTGACTTCTTCGAAGACCTGTTCCGTGGCCTGCTTCAGGGCACACCGCCGGGGGCGGTCTACGCCCTGATCGCGCTGGGCTTCGTGCTGACCTACAAGACCTCCGGCGTGTTCAACCTGGCCTTCGGCGCTCAGGCCTACATCTCGGCGGCCATGTACTTCAAGGCCCACACCCTGTGGGGCTGGCCCAAGTGGGCCGCGCTGGTGGTCTCAGCCTTCGTGCTGGCCCCGTTGATCGGTCTGGTCCTGGAACGGCTGATCTTCCGGCATCTGAGGACCGCCTCAGCGGTGTCCAAGCTGGTGGTCGCCATCGGCTTGAGCGTGGCCCTGCCGGAGCTGTTCAACCAGGCGGCCCGGTTCACGGCTGTCGCCGGACGGCAGATCACCGGCATCATGCCCGATGGGTCCAGCGTGTTCTACGACCCCTTCGGGGTGTACCGCTTCAACCGGGACGAGCTGGCCATGATGGCGGTGGCCCTGGTCGCCACGCTGCTCCTGGCCGCCCTGTTCCGGTTCACGATGATCGGCCTGGCTATGCGTGCGGTGGTGGAGAGCCCCCGGATGACCGAGATGAGCGGCATCAACGCCGACCGGGTGTCTGCCTTCGCCTGGGCCCTGTCGAGCACCTTCGCCGGTCTGGCTGGCGTACTGATCGCCCCCAGGTTCAATTCTCTCGTCTCCACTGACTTCTTCACGCTGGTCGTGATCGCGGTGGCGGCGGCCGCGGTCGGGAAGCTGGTGAGCCTGCCGCGGGCGCTGCTCGGCGGCCTGGGTCTCGGTTGGTTCATCGCGGTGTTCAACACGTTCCTGCCCCGCTGGTCCGGCGACCACACCTGGCTGCGGCCCTTCCAGGAGAACCTCACGCCGTCGCTGCCGTTCGTGGTGCTGTTCGCGATCCTGGTGCTGTGGCGGGCCATCGGGCGCGAGAGGGAGGCCTCCGATCCGCTGTCGGGAGTCGACCCGCCGCCACCCGCTCTGGCCGCGCTCGAACGGCACCCGAAGCTCACCCTGTTCACCCGGCTGTTCGGCGTCGGGTTCGTGGCGGTGGTCGGCTCGGTCGTGTGGTTCCGGGCTGGTGTGCTCTGGATGCACCTGGTCACCACCGCGGTGATCATGGCGGTGATCTACCTCTCGGTGACGGTGATCACCGGCATGGCCGGGCAGATCTCGCTGTGCCAGGGGACGTTCGCGGCGATCGGCGGGTTCACGATTTTCCAGATGGCGGACCGCTTCAACATGTCCGTCCTGGCTGCGGCCCTGCTGGGTGCGGGGGTTGCGGCCGCAGTCGGGGCGGTGCTGTCGTTGCCGGTGCTGCGCCTGGGCGGGGTGTGGCTGGCCATCGCCACCCTGGCGTTCGCCTTCTTCTTCGACGCGGTGATGGTCAAGTTCTCCTGGGTCGGGGGCGGGACCACGGCCCTGCTGACCGGCACCCGGGTGCCCCGGCCACTGATCGGCCCCATCGACTTCGCCAGCGATCGGGCGTTCCTGGTGCTGGCGGTGGTGGTTCTGGTCATCGTGTCGATCATCGTGATCCAACTGCGGGAGGGGACCGTCGGACGGACCCTCACCGCGCTGCGGGGCAGCGAGGTGGCCGCGGCGTCGATCGGCATATCGGCGGCCCGGGCCCGCATCATCGCCTTCGCGGTGTCGGCGGCCATCGCGGGGCTCGGCGGGGCGTTGCTGTCAATGCACCAGCAGAACGTGAACTACAGCACCAACTTCGGCCCGGTCAACGCGCTGTTCTGGCTGGTGATCGTGGTCGCGCTGGGGGCCCGGACCGTGGAGGGAGCCATCCAGGCCGGAGCCGCCTTCGCCCTGTTCGAGCCGCTGATCCTCAAGGGGGACCTGCTGGTCTGGATCCTGCGGGGTGAGGACCACCTGCCCGGGCTGTTCCCCCTATCGGGAAGCTGGCGGCTGGTCCTGTTCGGCATGATGGCCATCCAGTTCGCCCGCCATCCCGAGGGGCTCGTCGAGCACGGCAAGCGCCGCTCCGCGGCCCGCATCAACCGCTGGCTCGAGGCCCGCGAGGGAGCGGCATCGTGACCGCGCTGCTGGCGGCGTCGGGCGTGAGCGTGGCCTTCTCGGGAATCCGCGCCCTAAACGATGTGACCCTGCGGGTCGATGCCGGAGAGCGGGTGGGCCTGATCGGACCCAACGGGGCTGGCAAGACCACCCTGTTCAACTGCCTGCTCGGGATACTGCAGCCCGACTCGGGGCGGGTGATGCTCAACGGCGCCGATGTGGGCGGATGGCCGGTGCACCGGCGGGCCCGAGCTGGGATGGGCCGCACCTTCCAGCGGGTGGAGCTGTTCAGCGACACCACCGTGCGTGAGCATCTGCTGATCGCCGAGCGGATCCGCAACGGCTCCGGCGCGCTGTGGAAGGACTTGATCGGCCGGGGACGCCCCCGGCCCACCGAGATCGCGGCCTGCGACGAGGTGCTGGAACTGCTGGGCATCGATGGCCTGGCCGATCAGCCGGTCGAGTCTTTGAGTCTGGGCCAGAGCCGGCTGGTGGAGGTCGGCCGGGCCCTGATGACCGGCCCTCAGGTGCTGCTGCTCGACGAGCCGTCGTCGGGGCTGGACCGGGACGAGACGCAGGCTCTGGCCGACACGCTGCGAGCCGTCCAGGAGTCCAGGGGCTATGCCGTTCTGCTGGTGGAGCACGACGTGTCTCTGGTGGCCGACTTCACCGAGCGCGTCTACGTGCTCGACTCGGGTTCGCTCATCGCCGAAGGGCCGACGGCCGAGGTCCTCGCCGATCCCGCGGTCAGGCGAGCCTACCTGGGTAGCTTCGAGGTCTCGTGATCGCCCCGATCCTTGAACTGCGCGACGTTGAGGCCGGCTACGGCCCGTTCCGGGCGCTGTTCGGCGTGTCGCTCGCGGTCGAAGCCGCGGAGGCCGTGGCTCTGGTCGGCGCCAACGGCGCGGGCAAGACCACGCTGGCCCGGGTGGCCAGCGGGCTGATCGCGCCCAGCGCCGGGACCGTGCTGGTGGACGGCGAGGAGGTCGGATCGGGCCGGCCCTCGGCCTGGCGATTCGTGCGGGCCGGAGTGGCCCACGCCCCCGAGGGGCGCTCGGTGTTCGCGTCGCTCACCGTGGAGGAGAACCTGGCGCTGTCGTTCCAGCGGGCCTTCGGCCGGGCCGGCCTGGCGGGCGCCCTGGACCGGGCCTACGAGCTGTTCCCCCGGCTGGGCGAGCGCCGCACGCAGGTGGCGGGCACGCTGTCGGGCGGCGAGCAGCGCATGCTGTCGCTGGCCCGGGTGCTGGTGGAGTCGCCCCGGCTACTGATAGCCGACGAGCTGTCACTGGGTCTGGCGCCGATGATCGTCGACCAGGTGTTCGAGACCCTGAGCCGGATCCGGGCCGCCGGCACCGCGCTGCTGATCGTCGAGCAGCAGGTCGGCCACGCCCTGGAGCTTTGCGACCGGGCCGCCGTCCTGGAGCACGGGTCGATCACCTGGCAGGGCCCCTCCGACGAGGCCGGGGCCGTGCTGGAGAGCCGCCTCTTCGAGACAGGAACAGCCCCCTGATGGGTGAGCCGCTGGAGCGTCGGGCTGTCATCAGTGGGGCGGCCCAGTCCGACGTCGGCCGCCGGCTCTACCGCACCGGCATCGATCTCACCGTCGAGGCCGCGCTCCGGGCCGTAGCCGACGCCGGGCTCACCACCGCCGACATCGACGGCGTATCGACCTACCCCGGCTTCGGCGGATCTTTCGGCGGGGCCATGGGGGCCGAGCTGCACGAAGCGCTGCGGCTGTCGCTCAACTGGCGCAGCTCCGGGGTGGAGACGGCCGGTCCGCTGGGCGCGGTCCACAACGCGATCCTGGCGGTGGCGACCGGAGTCGCCCGCCACGTGCTGGTGTTCCGCACCGTGGTCGAGGGCAGCGGCGGGCCGCTGCGGCCTGGCAGCGGCAGCGGTGGCGGTGGCGGGATGTCCGGATCGGCCGGTCCGTTCCAGTTCATGATCCCCTACGGCGCCGCGTCGGCGGCGTGCTGGGTGGCCTGCTACGCCCGCCGCCACATGCACGACTACGGCACCACCCGCACCCAACTCGGCGCCATCGCGGTCAACGGCCGGGCCAACGCGGCAGCCAATCCCAAGGCCATCTACACCGAGCCCATGACCATCGACGACTACCTGGCCGTGCGCATGGTGAGCGAGCCGCTGTGCCTCTACGACTGCGACGTGCCCTGCGACGGGTCCACCGCGGTGGTGGTCTCCCATCGCGACTACGCGCCCGACGCACCGGCAGGCGCGGTCGGCGTGAACGCCATAGGCACCGCCATCCGGGGCCGGCCCTCCTGGGACCAGTTCGACGACCTGACATCGATGATGATGCGCCACACCGCGGCCTCCATGTGGGAGCGCACCGAGCTGAGCGTCGACGACGTGGACACCGCCCAGCTATACGACGGCTTCAGCTGGCTCACCCTGGCCTGGATAGAGGCCATGGGCTTCTGCGGCAAGGGCGAGAGCGGCGCCTTCGTGGAGGGCGGCACCAACATCGGGCCCGATGGAGCGGTGCCCCTCAACACCTCCGGCGGCCAGCTGTCGGCGGGCCGGCTGCACGGGTTCGGTCATCTGCACGAGGCGGTGATGCAGCTGCGGGGCACGGCCAACATCGTTGTCGATAACTGCGAGGTTGTCGCCGTGGGCGCGGGCGGGGGTCCCGAGACCGGCAGCCTGCTGCTCACCAAGGGACCGTCATGAGCGGCGACAGCCCTCCCCGGTTCGTACTGGCCTCACCCGAGAGCGAGTTCTACTGGCGCTCCGGCGCCGACGGCCGGCTTCGCATCCAGCGCTGCGGCGACTGCGGGCGCTGGATCCATCCACCCGGCCCGGCGTGCCCGTTCTGCCACTCGCGCCGGATCGGCCCCGAGCCGGTGGCGGGCACGGGCACGGTGGCCACCTACACCGTCAACCACAAGGAATGGATCCCGGGGTTCACGCCACCCTACGTGTTCGCCTTTGTCGAGCTGGACGAGGATCCGACCGTGCGAATAGGCACCAACATCGTCGGTTGCAAGATCGACGAGGTGGAGATCGGCATGCGGGTGGAGGTCCTGTTCGAGGAGAGCGGCGAGTGGCATGTGCCGCTGTTCCGGCCTACCGGTGCCCGAGAACACTGATGGCGCTGATCACCCTCGACGACTTGCTCGGCTGCCTTCAGGTTCGGGAACTCCGGCCCGGAGTGTGGACCGCGCCCAGCCTGGAGATGGACTACCCCCGGGTCTTCGGTGGCCAGCTGCTGGCCCAGGCGGTGGCGCTGGGGGCGGCCACCACCGAGGGCAAGACCGTCAAGTCGCTGAGTTGTCTGTTCCCCCGCGAGGCGCGCCGGGACGAGCTGCTGTCCTTCGAGGTGGAGGAGACCCAGACCGGGCGGACCTTCGCGGTGCGCCGCATCCGGGCCGGCCAGCAGGGCAAGACGGTGTTCGTGGCCCTGCTGTCGATGCACGTTCCCGAACCCGAGACACCGCCGGACCTTGAGCACCAGGACCCGGCCCCCGAAGCGGCAGGGCCCGGCGAGGCTGTAAACGTGGACCTGAACATGATCCCCTGGACGACGAGGGTGGTGGACGGCACCGACCTCCGGGATCGGGCTGCCGGCCCGGCCGACTACGCCTTCTGGACCCGTGTGGCGGACAGGAGGCTCGCCGACGACGCCAACACCCACCAGGCGCTGCTGGCCCACGCCACCGACCTGACCGTGGTGGGCACCGTGCTGCGCCCCGTGGAGGGCATCAGCCAGGCCGACGCCGGCAGCAAGCTGCACACCGCGGTGACCAGCCACACCATGTGGTTCCACCGGCCCTTCCGCATCGATGACTGGTGCCTGGTCCACCAGCACTCGCCCACGCTCGGCGGGGGCCGGGGCTTCGGGCAGGGCCACGCGTTCGACGCCGGCGGGGCCCTCGTGGCCTCCTTCGCCCAGGAGTGCATGATCCGACCCACCGTCGCCTCCTAGCGATGAGCACTCAAACGGTGCCCGCGGGCGCGCGCCCGTCCCTGGTGGTGAACGCGTCGGTGATGGCCACTGTCTCCACCGTCCTGCCCGGGTTCCTGGTCGGAGCCCTGTCCGTGCAGATCAGCGCCGACATGGGCGTGTCGGAGGCGGTCTACGGGTGGGGTCTCGGATCGTTCTTCGCGGCGGCGACGATCGGGTCGATCATGCTGGGGAGGCTGGCGCAGAGGATCGGAGCCCTCAACCAGATGACGCTCGCGTTGGCACTGTCAGCTGCGGTGCAGGTCTCGCTGGCCGCCACCGCCCGATCGTTCGCGGCGGTGGTCGGATACCTGGTCGTGGCCGGGCTGGCCAATGCAGCCAACCAGACCTCCATCAACCTGGCTCTGGCCCAGGCTCAGCTGCGACGGCTCGGCCTGGCTGTCTCGATCAAGCAGTCCGGAATGCCCACAGCCACGCTGCTGGCCGGCTTCTCGGTGCCGGCGCTGGCGCTCACCGTGGGATGGCGCTGGGCCTACGTGGCTTGTGCCGTCTTCACGCTGGTGTCGCTGGCGGTGGTGCGGTTGACGGTCGGCTCTTCCCGTCCGGTGACCGCGGCCAGCACGCCCCAGCCCGAGTCGTCCTCCCGGGACCTGGCCTGGGCCGCGGTGGTGGGTGCCTTCCTGGCGTTCAGCGCGGGCTCGCTCATCGCATGGGGCGTCGGCTCGGGGGTGGACGCCGGGCTCGGCGAGGGCATGGCCGGACTCTTCCTGAGCATCGGAGCAGCCACTGGCATCACGATGCGGGTCGTGGGCGGCTGGATGTCGGACACGATGAGGGTCAAGCCGTTCCGGGTGGGAGGCATCAGCGCCCTGATGGGAGCGGCCGCCATTGCCGCGCTGGCGCTGCGCTCACCCGGAACCCACATTGTGGCCATGCTGGTGGCCTTCGGCGCGGGCTGGCTCTGGCCGGTGTTCACCAACTTCGGGGTCGTGCGGGCCAACCCCCGGGCGGCCGGGGCCGCCACCGGGGTCACTCAGATGGGCGTCTACGTCGGCGTGTTCGTGGCCCCTCTGGTCACCGGCTGGCTCATCGAGCACCACGGCTACCAGGCCATGTGGCTGGCGGTGGCGGTGTCGGCGGTCATCGGCGCCGTGGTGTCGATCCGCATCGCCGACAAGTTCTGAGCTCGTCTCAAGCGTTAACGGGCGGGAGATCGACTCCGGCAACCGCGGCGGACTCGCGGGCCGCTGACTCGTAAATGGCCGCGGCCATGACCGACTGCTGCTCGGCCCGGCGCTGCCAGTAGACGTCGGTCCGGATCCCGTGCACCGTCGTGCTGTCCGGATCGGCGGCCGCGGCCAGGTCGATCAGGTGGCAGGCCACCGCCAGCTGCCCGGCGGCGGCCAGTGCCTCGGCCCGGCGGGCCAGTGTCAGCGCGCCGCCGGCCAGGTCGGCCAGTTCCGAGGCCACCGCGGCCTGGCGGGCCGGCTTGAGGTTGCTGGGAGTGCCGTCGTACCAGCCGCCGTAGAGCCGCCAGACGTTGCGCACCACGAACTCGGGTTCGTCGTAGGTGGGAGCGAGGTACGGCCGGTGGATCCGCTCGCCGGCCAGGCGAGCCTCGGCCAGCACATCGTCGAGGCTGGCGCCCCGGTTCATGAGGTCGAGGGCGAGACCCGTGAGCTCCTCCAGCACGGCCGCGGTGTCGAGCAGCACCCGACGGATCCGCTCAGCCCCGCCGATGGGTAGTCCGTGTCCGGGCAGCAGCAGTTCGGGGCCGGCCGCCGCGATGTCGCGCAGCGCGGCAGCCCACTCCAGCGGGTAGCGCTGGGCCTTGGCCGGGTTGCCGGCGTTGGGGAAGTGCCACAGCATCAGATCGCCGGTCACGGCCACGGCCCGCTCCGGTATCCATGCCCACAGGTGGTCGTCCGTTTCGGCCCGAACGTGGCGCAGCTCGATCTCCAAGCCGCCGGTGTCGAGTTGCAGCCGGTCGTCGAAGGTCATGTCCAGTTCGGGCATTCCGAAGGCCCAGCCGGCGGCCAGGTCCCAGTTGGGGACCCGCCCGAACTGCCGCTGGTTGACGGCCTGGTTGTAGCCGTCGGTCAGCCGGTAGCGAGCCTGCCGGGCCGGCAGCGACCGGTGGCCCACCAGCCGGGGCCGGGGCCCGGCCGCAGCCAGCCCGTCGATCAGCGCGCCCGCGCCGCCGGCGTGGTCGCGGTGTCCGTGTGTGAGCACGACATGGCTCACGGGCGCGTGCGCCAGGCCCCGGACCCGCTCGGCCACTCTCGGGCCGAGATCGGGGACGCTGGAGTCGAACACGACCGCGGCCGAATCGGTCTCGATGACGTGCACGTGGGCGAACGATTCGATCATGGTGACGCCGTCCGCCAACGGGTGGTTGGCGCCCAGCCCGTCGCCGGGCAGCCCCAGACCGAAGGGCCTGCCGTCGGGCTCGAACATCACGTTGCCGTCGATGGCCGCGGCCGCCCTGTCGAGAATATCGCTGGTCATTCCCTCATAATGGCCTGTGACCCGCCGCGGCGGGACCGGCTGCCTGGCTTTAGGCCGCGGCGCTGGCGCGCTTCTCGGTGAAGTGACCGGCCAGCAGCATCACAGCCACCAGCGCCGAGACCACGCCCGAGACGGCCATCGTCTGGGCGAAGGCGGTGGCGAAGGCCTGTGAAGTCTCGGTGATGGTCGCTTGAGCAGCGGCCTCGCCGAGCACCCCGGCCCGGGACAGCCCGTAGGCGGCCTCGATGGCCGCACCCATCGACTCGCCGGCCGCGTCGGCCACCTCGGGCGGCAGGATGTCGACGTTCACGGTGCTGCGGTAGATCGAGGTGGACAGCGCACCCAGCGTGGCGATTCCCAGCGCGGCGCCGAGCTCGCGGGCGGTGTCGTTGACGGCCGAGCCGATACCGGCCTTCTCGTAGGGGGTGGCCGCCATGATGTCGTTGGTGGCCGGGGTCATGGCCAGAGCCAGGCCCGCTCCGGCCAGCACCAGCGGACCCAGCAGGAACCAGTAGCTGGTCTCGGTGTCGACCATGGCCAACGGCAGGAAGGTCACGGCCAGCACGGCGAAGCCGAGGGACATGATCCGGCGCGACCCGAACCGCTTCGCCAGCGGGGCTGTGAACGGCGAGACCACCATCGACGCGACCGCCTCGGGCATGGTGGCCAGGCCGGCCTCGAGCGCGCTGTAGCCCAAGGAGAACTGCACGTAGAGGGCGATGAGGAACCAGAAGCCGATCATCACCACGAAGGTCATGCACACGACGGCCGACCCGACACTGAAGCGCCGGTCGCTGAACAACTTGAGCGGCAGCATCGGATGGCGGGCCCGCTGCTGCCATCTCAGCAGGACCGCGCCGAACACCACCGCAATCACGAAGGCCGACAGCACCGGCGCCGACGACCAGCCCTGCTCGGGCCCCTCGATGATGCCGTAGATCAGCGCGGTTACGGCCACGATCGAGAGTCCCGCCCCGGCCGGATCGAGGTGGCGGGGCTGCTCGTCGCGGGAGCGGGGCAGCCACACCGCCATCACGACCATCACCACGGCCACCACCGGGACGTTGTAGAGGAAGCCGGCCTCCCAGCCCCACGACGGCACGATCCACCATCCGGTGACGAACAGGCCGGTCAGGGCGGGCCCGATGGCGGCGCCGCCCCCGGCGAACCCCGACCAGATCGCGATGGCGGTCGGCCTCTCCGGAGGCGGGAAGATCTCGATCAGCAGCGACAGGGTGGCCGGCATCACGAAGGCGGCCGCGACCCCCATTGCTCCCCGCGAGACCAGGATCACCTCGGCCGAGTCGGCCAGGCCTCCGAGGAGCGCGCCGAGCCCGAACACGAGCAGACCCCACATGAGGGCGCCCTTGCGGCCGTAGCGGTCGCCGATGGCCCCGCCGGTCATCAGCAGCCCGCCGAAGGCCAGGGCGTAGGCGTTCACGATCCACTGCAGCTGCGGCCCGGTGACGCCCACGTCGCGTTGCAGGGTGGCCAGGGCCACGTTCAGGCCCGAGACCGACATCACCACCAGCACAAGGGTCAGGCTCAGGACCCCCAGTAGGAACCAGCGCCGGGCGTGCACGTCCGGCCGTTCCCACAGATTCACATGCTCACGCTAGGTCGCCGATTCTCTCACCTACCCGCTCGGCCTGTCAGGACTGGGACTTCTTCATCTCGGCGAGGCCGGTGAGGATCGGGTAACCGCCCACCGACAGGGCGTTGCCGTGGCCGGTCTGGTGGATGTCGAACACCGACTGCAGCGCCGAGTAGAAGCCCTGGATGTCCACGGTCTGGTTGACGGCCCGCTTGGCCTGGGCCAGCGCGAACGGGTGCATCTGGGCGATCTCGTGGGCCAGTGCCATCGTCTCGGAGTGGAGCTCGTCGAGGGGCACGACCCGGTTCACCATGCCGGCCGCCTCAGCCTCGGTGGCGTCGATCCGGCGGGCGGTGAACAGCATCTCCTTGGCCTTGCGGGGCCCGAGCTCCCAAGTGTGGCCGTGGTACTCCACCCCGCCGATGCCCATGCGGGCCACCGGGTCGGAGAACATGGCGTTGTCGGCGGCGATTATCAGGTCGCAGGGCCAGCACAGCATCAACCCCCCGGCGATGCACTGACCCTGGACCGCCGCGATGGTGGGCTTGGGGATGTCGCGCCAGCGGCGGCTATAGCCGAGGTAGTGGACCGCCTCCCACTCGTAGATGGCTTCGAGGCCCCGCTCCTTCCAGTCCACGAAGCTGCCCCTGGCCGGGCCGCTGTCGCCTGCCGCAGCCTTCTCGAGGGCCTCGTCGGAGCCGGACAGGTCGTGGCCGGCGCAGAAGTGCTTGCCGACGGAGCGCAGCACGATCACCCGCACCTCGGAGTCGCCGGCAGCCTGGGTGAAGCACTCGTCCATCTCGATGAGCGTGAGTCCGCTGACCGCGTTGGCCTTCTCGGGCCGGTTCAGTGTGATCACGGCCACCGGGCCGTCGGTCTCGTAGAGCATGTGCTGCATGTGGGTGGCCTCCTTAGGGGCGCCAGGTACTGCGGATGTAGGCGTACACGCCGGCGAAGTCCTCGGCGGTCTTGGGTGGCAGCGGCTCGACGCCGCCCAGGACCTGCGCTCCGAACATGATCTTGGCGGTGTGCTCCACCACCAGGGCGGTGTGCAGGGCGTCGGCCGGTGACTTGCCCACGCACAGCAGGCCGTGGTTGGCCATGAGCACCGCACCCCGGTCGCCGAGATGGCGCACAACCTCGTCGGCCAGCTCCTGGGTGCCGGTGACGGCGTAATCGGCTACCGGAACGTCGCCGCCCACGTACACGATGACCTCTTCGATGCTCGCCGGAATGGGTCGGTGGGCCACCGCGAACATCGATGCGTGGGGTGCATGGCAGTGGACCACCCCGCCGACCTCGGCGAAGGCGTTGTAGCAGGCCAGGTGCATGGCCTTCTCGGTGGACGGCTGGCCCGATCCGCCCAGATGCTCGCCGCCGACGCTGAGAACCGCGAGGTTGTCGGGAGTGACGTCGGCGTAGGGAGTGGACGAGGGAGTCAGGCAGATGGCGCCGTCGCCCCGGCGGCCCGAGACGTTCCCGGCCGTTCCCACGGTGAGGCCGGCCCGCTCCATCTGTTGGGCCGCGTCCACCACCTGCTGGTGCACGGGATCGGTGGCGGCGTTGCTGGGGCCGGTCACTCCAGTACCTCCGGGTTGGCGCAATGCACGGGCCGCTCGCCGGCCAGGACAGCCTTGATGTCGGCCACCACCATGGCCGCCTGATTGCTCTCGACATCGTAGGTGGCCCCGCCGATGTGGGGCGTGAGCACGACGTTGTCCATGGCGGTGAGCGGATGGTCGGTCGCCAGGATCTCGCCCTCGAAATGGTCGAGGCCGGCCCCGCCCAGATGTCCCGATTCCAGGGCCGCCACTAGGGCGTCGGTGTCGTGCAGGGTGGCCCGGGCCGTGTTGAGGTAGATCGCGCCCGGCCTCATCGCGGCGAACTGTCTGGCGCCCATCATCCCGGCCGTCTCGGGTGTGACCGCGGCGTGCATCGAGACCACGTCGGCCGAGGCCAGCAGGTCGTCGAGGCTGTGGCCAGCGCCGTCGGCGTAGGGATCGCTGGCGATCACGGTCATGCCCAGCCCCTCCAGGCGCCACTTCGCGGCCCTGGCCACCGCGCCGAACCCGACCAGCCCGGCGGTCTGCCCGGCCAGTTGCCAGGCCCGGTAGCGCTGGTAGGGGAGGGTCTTGCCGAACATGGTGCCGTTGCGCACGTCGCGGTCGCCGGCCACCACGAACCGGTTGACCGCCATCAGCAGGGCCACCGTCATCTCGGCCACCGCGTCGGCATTCCGCCCCGGCGTGCGCAGCACCGGTATTCCCGCGGCGGTGGCCCCGTCGACATCCACGTTGCTGGGCCGGGCCCGGGTGCACCCGATGGCGATCAGCGGCAACTCCAGCACCGGGCCTTTGCACGAGTCGGCCTCGCACACCACGATGTCGGCCCGTTCGGAGCGGATCTTGTCGGCGAAGTCCGCGGACCGGTAGAGCCTGATGGGGACATGCTCGATCCAGGGCTCGAACACCACGTCGGCGACCTCACGCAGCTCGTCGAGGGCGTCGCCCCGTAGCGGCGCCGTGACCAACACTCGCGGCCGAATCACAAGCCGACGTTAGCGCCCGCGGGACGGGGATCGTCCGGTGACGGTACGTGGCCGAGCCTCACCGGCGTGCCGGCGCGGATCGCCACGAACTGAGGGTTGTCCACCGGGTTGGCGTAACGTCCTCCCACGGCAGCCGTGGACGCGCCGACGCGCTCGGCCGGAGGGCTCATGGATGACTTGACGGTCGGCATCGACATCGGGACGACCTCGGTCAAGGCGGTCGCGGCCGGCGATGACGGCACCGTCGTGGCCCGGGCCCGTATCCCGCACCGGGTGGTGGCGCCCGGTCCCGACCGGTTCGAGCACGATCCGCAGCAGGCCTGGGTCGACGGGGTGCTGGCCGCCTGGAAGAGCGTGCGGGCGGGAACGGACCAGCCCGTGGCCGCGGTCACCGTCTCGGCCATGGTGCCGTCGATGTGCGGGGTCGACTCGGCGGGCAAGCCGGTGACACCCGGCCTGCTCTACGGCGACGCCCGGGGCCGGACACCGGCGGGTAGCTCCGACGGCGCCGTCGATCAGGACGCAGCCCCGACGCCTCGCAGCGGTTCCGGCGCCGCTCCCGCCACCGACGCCAGCGAGGGTTCCACCGAGGGGGAGGCGGCTGGATTCGCCCGCTGGCTGGCGGCGCGAGACGGTGTTCATGCGCTGTGGCCCGCACAGGCGGTCGCCAACCATGCGCTGTGCGGGGTCGCAGCCATCGACTCGTCGACCGCCATGGCTATGACGCCCATGTCCGACGGGCAGGGCTGGGCGCCGGAGTTGCTCGAGGAGGTCGGCATGACCGCTGAGCAGCTCCCGGTCATCAGCCCGGGCGCGGCCCCCATCGGGGAGCTGGATCGAGTCCTGGTGTCGGCCGGGACCATCGACGCGCTGGGCGAGCAGCTGGTGGCCCCCTGTGGCGATGTAGGCGACGTCTTGGTGATGTGCGGTACGACCCTGCTGCCGTGGATTCTCACCGACCAGTGGATCGAGGTCGATGGCCTGTGGACGTTTCCCTCGGCCCGGGCCGGGATCATGGCCGTCGGCGGGGCCAGTAATGCAGGTGGCCTGTTCGTGGACCGGGTGCGGGCCCTGGTGGGGGATGCACCGTCCGAGGAGTTGCTCGCGCTCGGACCGGACGACCTACCCGTCTGGCTGCCCTACGTGCGGGGAGAGCGCACCCCGCTGCACGACACCGACCGCAGGGCCAAGCTGCTCGACGTGCATGTCGGTCACACGCCGGCCCACGTGCTGATGGCCGCCTACGAGGCGGCCGGCTTCGTGGTCCGCCACCACATCGATCTCTCCGGACTCCGCGCCGACCGGATTGTGGCCGTGGGCGGGGGCACCCAGTCGGCGGCCTGGATGCAGGCACTGGCGGACACGACCGGCCTGGCCGTGGACGTGGCCGCCGAGCCGTACAGCGCGGCTCTGGGCGCGGCCTACCACAGCCGGGTCACGGCCGGTCTGGAAGCCGACACCTCCGAGGCCCGGCGCTGGGGCCGGGTCGCACGGCGGGTCGGGCCCCGCGCCGGCCATGCGGCTGCGGCCGAGAGCCGCTACCGCCGCTTCCGCGAGGACGCCGACCGGTGAGGTTCTCGGTCACCTACCCGCTGGCCTCCGGTCGGGCCAGCGCCGAGTTCGCCACCCGCCGGGGAGTCGTGGAGTTCGCCCGGGCAGCTGAGGAGGCCGGCTTCGACGGGATCGGCTTCACCGACCATCCCGCTCCGACGCACCGCTGGATGAGCGCCGGCGGCCACGACGCGCTCGATCCCTTCGCCGCGCTGGCCTTCTGTGCCGCTGTCACGGAACAGATCCTGCTCATCCCCAACGTGGTGGTGCTGCCCTACCGGAACCCGCTGCTGGTGGCGAAGTCGGTAGCAACCATCGATGCCCTGTCCGACGGGCGGTTCGTGCTGGCGGTGGGGACCGGCTACCTGAAGGGCGAGTACCGGGCCCTGGGGGTCGACTTCGACGAGCGCAACGCGCTCTTTGACGAGGCCATAGAGGTCATGCGGGGTGTCTGGACCACCGACGACTTCCAGTACGAGGGCCGCAACTTCACCGCCCACGGCCAGACCGCCAACCCCAAGCCGTCGGGGCCGATCCCGATCTGGATCGGCGGCAACAGCCGCCTGAGCCGCCGCCGTGTCGTCGAGAAGGCCGACGGCTGGGTCCCCTTCCCCGCCCCCCGGGGCTTGGCCGCCAC
>VYCW01000126.1 GCA_009843735.1 Acidimicrobiaceae bacterium
CCGTAGTCGTCGGCGCCTCGGTGGTAGTGGCCGGCGCAGCCGTAGTCGTCGGCGCCTCGGTGGTAGTGGCCGGCGCAGCCGTAGTCGTCGGCGCTGCCTCGGTGGTGGTGTCAGTGTCCGACCCTCCTCCACAGGCGGCTAACGCCACCATGACGACCACGAGGCCGACGCATAGAGCCAACTTCGTGCGGTGGACAAGGGGAAATGTGCGATGCGCCATGCGGCCAAACTCCTTCGCTCAGTCTGACCAGCACAGTATCAATAATGAGACTCATTCCCAACCAGTGGAACGGTTGCGCCTCCCCGTTCGGCTCCGACGCCGGGAGTTACGGATCCCGTACGAAGACGGGCAGGAGTCTCCCAGTCGAGCCATCTGCGCAGGCGCCGGGGCGGGTCAGCCGCGTACCGGGGTGCGCCAGTTGAACGGGTCCGGGGCCGCGCCCACCTGGATGTCGACCAGCGCTTGACGCAGCCTCATGGTGTTGGGGCCGGGCTGGCCGTCGCCGACGGTGAGCGTCATGCCGTCGCGGATGATGGTGCCCACCGGCGCCAGCACCGCGGCCGTGCCCGACAGGAAGGCCTCGCCCCGCTCGGCCCAGTCGATCAACTCGTCGGGATCGATCGTCCGCTCCTCCACCTCGTAGCCGAGATGCTGGGCGAGTTCGATCACCGAGGCCCGGGTGACGCCGTGCAGGAACGACTCGTCCAGGCGCCGGGTGATGACCCGCTCGTCGTCGGCCAGGAAGAAGTTGGCGGCGCCGGTTTCGGTGATGTCGTCGCCGGTGGCGAACAGGACCTGATCAATGGCCTCGTTGGCGGCCATCGAGTCCAGGGTGACGCCCAGCGCCATCGCGTAGTTGGCGCCGCACTTGACCATGCCGAACTGGGGCACCGTGCGGGGGATCGACGTCTCGAGCAGCAGCGTGAGCGGCCGCACCCCGCCCTTGAAGTAGTCGCCGACCGGGCTGTTCACCACGTACAGCAGCGCGCTGCGAGTCGGGCGGGCCGCCGCGCCGATGTCTGGGTCGGTCCCCACCAGGGTCGGGCGGATGTACAGGGAGCCGGGGGGATCGGGGACCTCCTCCGAGTTGGCCTCCACCGCGTCTATGACCATCCGGCGCAACGTGTCCGGATCGATGCGGGGCAGTCTCAGCAGGGCCGCGCTGGTGGCCATCCGCTCAACGTGGCTGTCGAGCCGGAACACGGCCAGCGATCCGTCGGCCTGGCGGTGTGCCTTCAGGCCCTCGAAGATGGCGCTGCCGTAGTGCAGCACGTGGGCGGCCGGGCTGATGGTGAGGTCCCCGTACGGCTCGGGCGAGCCCCGGTAGACGTAGGGACCGTCGTTGGCTCGCGCGGTGGTCATCCAGTCGCACAGGATGGTCCCGAAGGGGACGCTGAACGGATCAGGCTTGCCGGTCACTCGGACTCCCTTCGAGACGCCCGCACTTGTATAGCCGAACTTGGAACCAGCCCGGTCGCGTTCTACGTCCAGTCGAGCAGTCCGAGCCGGATGGCGGTGACGACAGCCTCCAGTTTGGAGGCTGCATCGAGCTTGCGTCGAAAGTTGCGGATGTGGTTGAGCACCGTGTGGGAGCTGATGGCGAGCTCCCCGGCAATCTCGGGCGTCGAGCGACCCAGCGCCACCAGGCGCAGCACCTCCAGCTCCCTCGGGGTCAACTCCGCCCCTCGTGCGGAGTCCGGTGCTGCGGCCGCATGGTCCGACACCACATCAGCCCCCCGCCTCACCAGCCCCTCGCGCACCGATGCAGTGGCCGTCTCGGGGGATTCGCTCTCATGGCTGTCATGGATCACGTGCACGAGGACGGGAGCGTCGTTGCCGCGGCCCGCAACCACCATCGGGGTGACCGTGACCGCTCTGCGCTCCCCGGACGCGCACAGAATCCGCACCTCCACCGCGCCGGGGACCTCCCCCGCCTTCAGAGCGCGCATGGACGGGCAGCCCCCCAGGCATTCGGGGACGATGCCGCCGGGCGTGAGGCCGGCCAGCACGTCATGGCACCTGCGTCCGAGGACCTGCTCCGGTGAGAACCCCAGGATCCGCTGTGCGGCCTGGTTCCAGGACACGATGGTCTGGTCCAGCGACACCGCGTAAGCGCCGACATGCGCCGATTCCAGCAGCCGGAACACGTCGCCCGAGGTCACAGGCTCAGCCTCCTGGGCATCATGGGAATGACTCTAGATCAGCCGCCGAACGCCCACGACAGGTTCTGTGATCGTCCTGAGGCCCGTGAACCGCACGGCGACTGTTATGACATGAACGTGTCAGGTACCATCCCTGCATGGATGCCAACGGCCGGCTCGCCGCCGATGACTGGATCACGGCCGGCCTGGAGGTCCTCGTCGAGAGCGGCGTGGCCGCGGTCCAGATCCTGCCAATCGCCAATCGGCTGGGCGTGACGAGGGGCAGCTTCTACTGGCACTTCAAGAGCCGGGAAGCGCTGCTGGACCAGCTGCTGGACACCTGGGAGGGCAAGAACACCAGGGCGATAGTGGAGGCGGCCGCGACTCCGGGGACGCTCATCGACAGGTACATCGCCTTGTCGCGGCTCTGGCTGGGACGGTCGGACTTCGATCCGCGGCTGGACGTGGCCGTCAGGGAATGGAGCCGCCGCGACCCCATCGTGCTCGAGAAGCTGCGAGCGGCCGACGAGCAGCGGGTGGCCGCTCTCACGGAGATGATCGAGCCCGAGGGCCACGACCCCGCGATGGCCCGGTGCCGGGCCCACACCCTCTACCGCATGCAGATGGGATGGGACGACGGCGTCGACACGTCGACCGGCAGCGGGAGCGAGACCTCCGCGGCCTACTTCGAGATCTTCCTGGGCCGCGCCCCCGACCCATCCGAGCGCGAGGCCATCGAGGCCGGCCTCGGACCGTAGCCCGTGAGCCCGCCGGGGCGTACACTGGCAGTCCCCAAGCGCTCGTAGCTCAATTTGGATAGAGCATCTGACTACGGATCAGAAGGTTGGGGGTTCGAGTCCCTTCGAGCGCGCTGAGCCCACCTGCTGCCAGGCTGGACCGCCGCCGACGGCGCTTCAGTCGTCGGCGACGACAACCTTGGCCAGCAGGGCGTGCGGCAGCGGCTGGTAGTCGTGGTGCTCGGCACTGAAGGTGCCGGTACCGCCGGTCATCGACCGCAGGTCGATCACGTAGCTGAGGATCTCCGACGTCGGAACGTGGGCGCGGATGACGCTGGTGCCCGCAGTCGAGCCCGGCTCGGTGCCGAACACCTGGCCCCGCCGCGAGTTCAGGTCGCCCAGAACGTCGCCCTGGTAGGCGTCGGGAACCTCGACCTGGATCTCGCTGATCGGCTCGAGCACCGCGCTGCCCACCTGCTCCACCGCCTGCTTGAGCGCCAGCGATCCCGCGATCTTGAAGGCCATCTCCGAGGAGTCCACCGAGTGGTGCTTGCCGTCGTAGCACACCGCCCTCAGGTCCACCATCGGGAAGCCGTGGCGGCCGCCGTTGGCCATGGCGTCCTCGATGCCCGCGCCCACGGCCGGGATCAGGTTGCGAGGTATGGCGCCCCCGGTCACCTCGGTGTCGAACTCGTAGCCACCGCCCCGGGGCAGCGGCTCGAAACGCACCATGGCCACCGCGAACTGCCCGTGCCCGCCGCTCTGCTTCTTGTGCTTGGCCTCCACGTCGGCGGGCCGGGCCAGCGTCTCCAGGTAGGCCACCCGCATGTCCTCGACCTCGAAGTCGATCCCCATGCGCTCCAGCCGGGAGCGCACCACCCGGATGTGGGCCTCACCGGCGCCCGACAGCACCGTCTGGCGGGTGGTGGGATCCTGGCGGATCACGAGGCTGGGATCCTCGGTGGCGAAGCGGCGCAGGGCCGAGGCCAGCTTGTCCTCCTGGGCCGGGGCGGTGGCATGGACCGCCACGCCGTAGACGGGGACCGGCGGCGGTGTGATCGGCACCGACAGCGCCGCATCGTCGGACAGCGTGTCGCCGGTCCGCACGTCGCCGAGCTTGGTGACGGCCACGATGTCGCCCGCATCGAGATGGTCCACCGCGTGGTGGTCGGCACCGGTGAACGACATCAGGTTGTGGAGCCGCTCCTTGTCGCCGGTGCGGCTGTCGACCAGCGTCTCGTTGGAGCGGATCGTGCCCGACAGCACCTTCATGAACGAGATCTGCCCCAGGAAGTCGTCGATGCGGGTCTTGAACACCAGCACCACCGGCGGGCCGGCATCGTCGATCTCCAGGGTGACCGACTCACCGCCCCGCACCGCGGCGACGGGGCTGGTGTCGCCCGGCGCGGGCCCGGCCCGGCAGATGAAGTCGAGCAGGTGGTCCACGCCTATGGGCTTGGCCGCCGAGCCGCACAGCACCGGGAACACGTTGCGTTCCACGACCGCGGTCCTGATGAGCTGCTCCAGCTGCTCCTGGGTGGGCTCCTCGCCCTCCAGGTACTGCTCGAGGAGCTCGTCGTCGCCCTCGACGACGTCCTCCACGAGCTGGATGTGGCCGTCGGATGCTGCTGAGGCCACGTCGTCGGGAATGGGCGCTGCCGCCGACTGCCCGCTGCTGTAGTCGAGGGCGCCGTCGCCCACCAGATCGGCGATGCCGTGGAAGGAGGCCTCCACACCCAGCGGGAGCTCCACCGCTTCGACACGGGCGCCGAAGTGCGACTGCAGTCCGTCCAGGGTGCGCTCGAACGACGAGCGCTCCCGGTCGAGTCCGTTCACGAACACCATCCGGGGCAGTCCCAGGCGCTCGGCGTGGCGCCACATGACCTGGTCCTGGGCCTGCACCCCCGACACCGCGTCCACCACGAAGACCGCCAGATCGGCTGCATGCATGCCGTTGACGGCCTCGCCCACGAAGTCGGTGTAGCCCGGTGTGTCGATGATGTTGACCCGGTGGGCACGCCAGTCGAACGACGCCACCGTCGCGCCCAGGCTCTGGTGGCGGGCCTTCTCCTCGGGGTCGTGGTCGCAGTGGGCGGTGCCGTCGTCCACACGGCCCATCCGGCTCAGCACGCCGGCCCGGTACAGCATCGCCTCGGCGAGGGTGGTCTTGCCGTTGCCGTTGTGGCCGACGAGGACGACGTTTCTGATGGATTGCGACGACACGCTTGCCCATTCCTCCTGTTGATCAGTCTTCGATCAGCTCGACCGCGTACTCGGGACAGTTGTCGAAGGCCAGGCGGGCCTTCTCCTCCAGCTCGGCGGGCACCTCACCGTCGCCGATCTCGAAGGCGGTGCCCTCGTCGTCCACATCGAACAGCTCGGGCGCCAGCATGTAGCAGCGGTTGTGGCCCTGGCAGGCCTCCTGATCGATGCGAACTCTCACGGCACCTCCCCTTCTGTGTGCAGCTTACGGTAGGTGGATCGGGAAGGCGGCCCGGATGCGGGCGTCGGTCTCGGCGCTGATGTGGGCCGGGCGGTGCTCGGCCAGCACCCGCTGCACGTACTCGTGGGCCCGGGCCCGCGAGTCCTTGCCTCCGGCGTCGAGCCAGTTGTCGGGAGTGTCGCGGTCGCCGATCTCGGGGTACACGTACTCGCGCTGCATCAGGTCCAGAGTCTGCGGCGAGCCCAGGAAGTGGCCCGGCCCCGACACCACTTCGGCGATCAGCTCGGCCGACAGGGTCTCCTCGTTCACCTCGATCCCCCTCACGGTGCGGTTGATCGAGCCGAGCATGTCGTTGTCGATCACCAGGGCCTCCAGCGAGCAGCTCAGGATGCTGGCCAGCATCCCGGCCGACTCGTACACCAGGTTGGCGCCGGCCTGGCCGGCCAGCGCGATGTTGATGCCCTTCTCGTAGCCGGACTGGTTGTCGGGGACCTTGGAGTCGGCCATGCCGGCGGCCACCCCCGACGGCAGGCCGATCCAGTTGAGCAACTGGGCCGCGGCCGCGTTGAGGATGCCCTCCTCGCCCGAGCCGCCGCTCATGGCGCCGGTGCGCAGGTCCGACACGAACGGCCACATGCCCATCACGCACGGATGGCCCGGGCTCAGCAGGTTCACCCCGGTCAGCGCGGCCAGGCACTCGGCCAGGGCCTGGGCCAGCGACCCGGCCAGCGCCGCGGGCGAGGTGGCCCCGGCCTGCCCGGCCGACAGCAGGTTGATGGGCATGCCCGTCTCGACCTGGGCCACCATGGCCTTGGCCGACTCCTCGGCGAAGCGCAGCGGCGGCACCACGAACGTGTTGTTGGCCGCCACGAAGGGCCGCTTGCGGAACTCGCCGGGTCCGCCGAGGGCCATGTCGAACATGTCGACGGTCTCGTAGACGTGCTCGCGGTCGAACCATGAGGTCCCGATGGGCTTGGTGGTGCCGACCATGGCCGCGTAGGCGGTGTTGAGGTCGAGCAGCCGGGCGTCCTCCATGTCGCGGGCCACGACGGTGCGCACGAAGAAGTGGATGTTGTCGAGAGCGTCCACCAGGCGGGCGCAGTCGTAGACATCCACCGCAGTGGAGGGACGGAAGACGCCAGCAACGTGGTCGTACATGAGGACGGCGGCGCCGGCGGTGCCGAAGTGGACCCGATCGCCGCCCACGGTGATGGAGCGGTCGTCGTCGAAGCCGTGCCAGACCCACTCCTTGGCCGCGGTGGCGATGGCGCCTTCCACCAAACCCTTCGGGTAGTGCAGGCGTTCGGCGTCGTCGACATGGCCGCCGGCCGCGGTGACAACGTCGACGAACTCCTCGATGGGCGAGCCCATGCCGACGTCTTCGAGCAGCGCCAGCGCGGTGTCATACACCTGCTGCATGTCGGACTCACTCAGCGGCGCGAGCTTCCCTCCCGGCAGGCCGGGGCGCACCGGCCGGACATCGACCTCCAGCGGAGCCTGGCGGGCCGCGATGCGGCCGGCCCGTCCTCCGCTGCGCCGACGGCCTCCTTCTCGGTCAGCCATCGCCGTCACCCCCTTCGGTACGAACTTCCGGAACTCCGGGGGAATAATCCCCCACAACCGCCGAAAGTTGACACGGAAGCCCCATCATCACGCGCGTGGGGCCAGGTTGGCCGGATCGTAGGCCGGTTCGGCCAGCACCGTGGCCACCCGGCGCTCTCCCAGCAGGTCGAGCTCGAAGGTGGAGCCGGGCGCCTCGAACTCGGGGGCGACGTACACGAAGGCCAGGCTGCGGCCGACGGTGTGGCCCCAGGTGCCGCTGGTGGCGATGCCCATGACGTTGCCGTCGGCGTCGAAGGCGGGCTCGTTGCCGCGGACATCGTTGTCGGTGGCGTCCACCTCGCAGTACACCAGCACCATCGACAGCGGCTCGGCCTGGTCGCGCCGGGCCACGGTGGCGTCGCGGCCGATGAACGGCCGGTTGAGGTCGATGAAGCGCTCGAGGCGAGCCTCGATGGGGGTGATCTCGGTGGTGAGCTCCGAGCCCCACGCCTTGTAGGCCTTCTCGATGCGCATCACGTTCATGGCGTAGCTGCCGAAGTGCACCATCTGATGGGGCTCCCCCGCGGCCACCACCGCGTCGTACAGCTCGGCCAGGCGATCAATGGAGCAGTGCAGCTCCCAGCCCAGCTCCCCCACGTACGACACCCGCAGGGCCTGGCACGGCACTCCTGCCACCGTGATCTCGGCCGCGGTCAACCATCTGAACGCCTCGTTGCTGAGGTCGGCGCCGGTGAGCGGGGCCAGCACGTCGCGGGCCCGGGGGCCGGTCACGGCCAGGATGCCGGTGGAGTCGGTGACGTCGGAGACGGTCACATCCTCACCCTCGGCAACGTGCTGGACCAGCCAGTCGAGGTCGTGGCTCTGACCCATGATGGCCGACGTCAGGTAGAAGCGGTCGGGTGCCAGGCGGGCGATGGTCATCTCGCACTCGATGCCGCCCAACTCCGTGAGCATGTGCGTCAGCCGGATCCCGCCGTCGCGGGCCGGCAGGCGGTTGGCCGACAGGCGGTCGAGCAGGGTGGCCGCGCCGGCCCCCGTCACCTCGAAGGAGGCGAAGGCGGTGATGTCGGCGATCCCGACCCGCTGGCGCACTCCCCGCACCTCGTCGCCTACCGGGTCGAAGGCGTTGGAGCGCCGGAACGAGTGCCGCTCGCCGGTCCCGTTGGGCGAGTAGTACTGGGGCCGCTCCCACCCGTACACCTCCTGCCACTGGGCGCCCAGCCGGTCGAGCCGGTCGTAGATGGGGTTGGTCTTCTGGGGCCGGCCCGCGGCCCGGAACTCGCCGGGCAGGCGCACCTGGTACATCTCGTGGTACTCGTCGTGGGCCTTGGCGATGGCGAAGACGGACTTGGGCCCGGTGTGGTCGCCGAAGCGGCGGGGGTCCATGCCTCGCACGTTGATCTCGGTCTGGCCGTGGACCATCCACTGGGCCAGGTACTTCCCCGCGCCCGGTCCCTGGGTGATGCCGATGGAGGCGCCGTTGCAGTGCCAGTAGTTGCGCAGCCCCGGCGCGGGGCCCATCAGGTAGCCCGAGTCGGGGGTGTGGGTGATGGGTCCCGACACGATCTGCTTGATGCCGGCCTCCGCGAAGGCGGGGATCCGCATGACGGTGTACTCCAGGCACTCCTCGAGCACGTCGACGTTCTCCCCGGTGAGGTGGAAGTCGTGGGCCCAGTCGATGCCCTCGACGCCGTACACCCTGGAGTCGGACATCTCGTAGGGGCCGACCAGCAGGCCGTCGATCTCGCGCCGGTAGTAGCACGACGCTCGGGGATCCCGGGTCACCGGGGGCTCGAAGCCGAGGTCGATCATGGCTTGCATGGGCTCGGTGACGAGGTACTGGTGGATCACCGACACGATCGGCACGTCGAGGCCGACCATGGCCCCGAGCTGGGGGGCGTAGTGGCCGGCCGCGTTCACGACGTGCTCGCACACGATCCGGTAGCTGTCGGCGGTCTCGCCGTTGGCGGCCGTCTTCATGCCGCCGGGGGTGGCGACTATCTCCCAGCGCCCGTCGGGCAGGTGGCTCATGCCGGTGACCATCGTGTGGCGCCGGATCTCGCAGCCGAGGTTGCGGGCGCCCCGGGCCATGGCGTTGGTGCAGCCCGACGGGTCGGTCCAGCCGTCGTTGGGGGTGTAGAAGCCGAGCTGGATGTCGCTGAGGTCCTCCAGCAGCGGGTGCCGCTCGCGGATCTCGGCGGGGGAGATCAGGTGCGACTCGATGCCGATCTGGGTGAGCATGGCGTGCACGTAGCGGTGCCAGTCCACCTCGTCGTCGGTGCGGGCCAGCCGGATGGCCCCGCAGCCGTGCCAGCCGGCCGACAGCCCGGTCTCGGCCTCCAGGCGGGGGTAGAGCGCCACCGCCTCCTCGTGGACTTTGGCCATGTTCAGGTCGCCGATGAAGTTCGGGATCAGCCCGGCCGCGTGCCAAGTGGACCCCGACGTCAGCTCGCCCTTCTCCAGCAGGATGGTGTCGGTCCAGCCCTCCTGGGCCAGGTAGTACAGCAGGCCGACCCCCATGGCCCCGCCGCCGACGATCACGCACCGCGCCTCTTGTGTCACGGCCCCTCCTGAGAGTGTGCGCACCCGAGCCGCGTCAGCAGGCCGCGGCGAACCGGGAGTGTAGTTGCGGCGCGCCCCCTCAGGTAGCCGGAACCGAAACTATCCGGAGGGGTAGATCAGCCACAGGACAGAGAGCAGGATCCAGGTGGACACGACCAGCCAGTAGGTGACCGGCTCGTGACGTCGGGTGACGCGCTGGATGAAGTGGCTCTCACCGGTGGCAAGGTCGTATGCGGCCCACGCCAGGAACAGCACGGCGTAGATCCAGTACTGGCCGGCGAATGTCATCAACCAAAGGGCCGCCAGCGCGACCCATACGGGCCACGCTCCCCGTGTGCGGGTGGGTGACGAGTGTTGCCAGGTGGGGATCATGGCCTTGCCTCCGTGTGGACGCCGGGCGGCTCGATGTCGTTGAGTCGCCAGTTGAGGTAGTGGCCGAAGTCGGCGACGATCCGTTCAGCGGAAACGAGCCGCCCGGGCGAGAAGTCGCCGGATACGCCCCGTTGGCCCCGTTCGCAGATGGCCTTGTCCTCAGGCAGGAAATCCGGCAACGAGTACGAGGACCCCATGGTCCGGCTGAGCCACCGGTAGAGCCGGCCGTTGGAGGAACCTCGGGGGGCCGAGCTGTAGGCGCCGCCGGTGCGCACCGCGCACTGGGTGCCACCGATGGGGTGCACCGCCTGCCAGTAGAAGGCACCCGAGTTGAACACGCCCACGAAGCTGGGCGGCAGGCTGATGAGCAGGTAGTCATCGGCGCGCTCTACCCGGCCGCCGGTGGCGGTGGCCCGGGCCGAGCCCGTGATGTAGTAGGCGTCCCTGGTGGGCGTGTACGGCTCGAGCGTCTTGGGGTGGACCTGGAACAGGTGGTAGCTCTCCATGGCGTTGACGATGGCCAGCTTCCAGTTGCAGTCCCATTGCTGCGTCTCCTGGTAGTCCGAATAATGGTGCAGTTCGTCAATGCCACGATCGACCACATGGGGGTCCACCGCCGCGAAACGCTCGGCAACCCGCTCCACCTCCGGGTTGAGGCTTACGAAGATCAGACCGTGCCATGACTCCACCCGATACTCCGGCAGGCAGTGCTCGGCCTTGTCGACGTCGTTCTTCGATGTGAAGGGCGCCGCCAGCAGCCGGCCACTGTCGTTGTAGGTCCAGGCGTGGTAAGGGCACTGGATGCGCTTGGCGTTGGCCGAGCGCTCCACCAGCAGCGTGCCCCGGTGGGCGCACAGGTTGGACAGAGCGCGGAGTTCTCGCTCCTGGTTGCGCAGAAGCAGCACCGGCTGATTGCCGACCATGACCGGTAGCTGGTCGCCAGGCGCAGCGACGGCGTCTTCGGTGGTGACGAACACCCAGTCGGCGTGCCAGATGCCGTCCATCTCGGCCGCGTGCACAACCGGATCCCGGTAGAAGGCGTTGGGAAGGGCGCACTCTGGATCGAAGGTCACTGCGGATGTGGTCATGACAATCAGCGTAGCACCAATGCCGCATATTGCAAACGGTCGTTGATATAATGCGCCATATGGTTAACCCGCCGCCCGGCTCAGGAGCAGACCAGAGTGGCGTTCTGCCCACCCGCACGCTCGTGCTGTCGGCGATCGGCGCGGACGGCACGCTCGATGCCGGGTCGCTCTTCGCAGTGGCCGGGGTGGCGGGGCACAGCGACAAGGCCATGAGGGACTGCCTGGCCCGGATCGTGCGGGATGGGCTCCTGACCCGCGTCGCAGGCCGTGGGCGCTCGGCGCAGTACGTCGCGACCGGCTTGGGGAAAGCCGAACTGGACGCCGACATCGGGTGGACGGCGTTCGCGCATCGGGTAGACGCCGGCCTCGAGCCGTGGGACGGCTACTGGCACCTCATCGGCTTCGAGATCCCCGAGCGGCGCCGGGGAGCACGCGACGCCCTCCGGAGTCTTCTTGTCGAGTCGGGCGCCGCGCCCGTGCAGTCGGGCCTGTATCTCCACGCCGGCGACCTCTCCGACTTCGTACGCCAACTCGCCTCCCACCTCGGGGTGTCCCGAGCGGTCACCAGCTTCGCCACCACAACCATCCAGGTCGGGGAGCACACGCGACCCGCCGACATCGTGAACCGTCTCTGGCCGCTGGCCTCGCTCACCGACCGCTACGACGCAATCGAGCAGCGGCTGATCTCCATCGTCGAGCGCGCCCCGATCACCGACGACGACACGCTTGCGGCCTCCATGCTCTCAGCCACGCTCGACACCGAGGCGGTGCTTCGGAGCGATCCGCTGCTGCCCGCAGAGCTTCTCCCGGCCCACTGGGCCGGAGAGCGGGCCCGGCGGGCTTTCAGGGCGGCCCACTCGGCGGTCAGCGCTCACAGCGAGCTGTTCGCCAACTCCCAGCTGATGCAGTCCTTCGCTGTCGAGATCGACCGCTCCCTGGGCGAGACATCGACCGCGTTCTGGGACCGGTGGTTCCCCCGCCTGATGGACGCCTACAAGTCCAGACTGCCCCCGGCCGCAACCGCGTGAGTGCGGCGCGGATGACCGACGCGGGGTTGGGTAACGTTCCGTATGACCGCCCTGCCGGTGATCGACCCGATGCCGCCGGTGGCAGATTGTGTCCTGCCCTGGGACGGGCCGGTCGCCGACACGGTTGCGACCATCGGTCGGGCCCGCTCTGACTGCGGCGACACGTTCGTGGTGGACAGCGGCGAGGACCGTTACCTCTTCCTGTTCACCCCGGCAGGACTGGCCGCCTTCTACGCGGTGCCCGAGAAGCAGGCCAGCAAGGGCATCGCCGATTGGAAGATGCTGCGCCGCAAGCTGCCCGACGAACTGTTCATAGGGCGGCGCACGCTGCCCCACGAGCTGTTCGGCCGGGAAGCGGTCGCCTCCTACCTCGGCGCGCTGGAGGATGCGATCTCGCTGCAACTAGCCGAGCTGAGCGATGGATGCGAGATCGAGCTGTTCGACTTCTCGCGCCGTCTCGGCCACCGGCTGGGCCTGGCCAGTTGGGCCGGCCGGGAGGTCCTGGGATCGGCCCGGTTCGACGAGCTGATCGCCGCGCTGGACGCGCTCGACGGGGCCGAGGCGTTCGTGGCGCCGGCGCGGATGCGCGAGGTGGCCCGCACCGGCAAGGCGACCGAGCAGCAGGCCATGGCTCAGGCCACCGAGATCCTGGCCGCATCGATCGGGGCGCGGAGCGTTCCGGGCGACGACCTGTTGGGCACGATCATCCAGCGCTGGGACGACACGTCAGGCGCCGAGAGGATGACCGGCATCGCCCGTGACGTGATCCTGGTGCACATCGGGTCGATGTCGAACCTGTTCGCGGCGCTGGGCTGGTCGCTGGTGCACCTGGTCCAGCATCCCGATGTGCTGACCCGGCTGCGATCGGGCTCGGGCAACGGTGCCGACGCCGATCTGGCGTCACGCTGCGTGCTGGAGTCGATCCGCATCGGCCAGCGCTCCATCATGTTGCGCACCGTGCTGGAACCCGTGGTCGTCGACGACGGCTCGCGGGCCTACGACGTGTCGCCTGGAGCCACCCTGGCGACGTTCCTGCCCCTCACCAACCTGGCCGGCGGGCCCGGACTCGACCGCTACGACCCCGACCGCTGGCGGGGCCGCCACTTCGTGGTGCCGGCCGGACTGCCGGCCGAGGCCATCACCACCTTCGGCCACGGCCCCCACGCCTGCCCGGCCCGACCGTTCTCGGTGACCGCGATCGTGCGCGTCATCGAGCGGCTCTTCGGGGCCTACGACTTGGAGCGCCGGTTCTCCGACGCCGTGCCGCTGCCCGGCCAGATCGGCGGCGTGGCCCGTGCGGCCGAGCCCTGCACCGTCTTGGCCACCCCCCGCACTGCAGCTTGACGGCTAGGGGCCGTCTTCCAGGCGGACTCTCTGGTTGCGGGGATCGTAGAAGCTGCGGATCGACGGGGTGGCCGGCACGAACTCGCCGCCGATGTTGATCTCGAAGGTGCCGGAGTCGAGCCACTCCTGGACCACGCCCTCGTTACCGGAGCGCTGGAGATAGCCCATGGCCAGGCAGCGGTCCTCGACGTAGCTCCACATCGACGACGTGGTGCTGCCCACCGGCTCGCCGTCCCGCAGGATCGGGTCGTCGTGGTAGCAAAGCAGCTCGGGATGTTCCAGGCGGAACTGGATCAGCCGCTTGTTTCGGGGCCGCTCACGCTGGTTCTCCAAGGCGGCCCGGCCCCTCCAGGGGTTGGGCTTGTCCCAGCCGACGGTGAAGCCCAGCCCGGCCTCGATCGGCGTGTCCTCGTCGGTGATGTCGTGGCCCCAGTGCCGGTAGCCCGACTCCAGCCGCAGCGTGTTCATGGCGTGGTAGCCGGCCAGGGCCAGGCCGTGGGGCTCACCCGACTCCATCAGCGCGTCGTAGAGCTCCACCGCGTGCTCGTTGGGCAGGTACAGCTCCCAGCCGAGCTCGCCCACGTAGCTCATGCGCAGGGCCAGCACGTCGATGCCGGCGATGTCGATGCGCTGGGATGTGCCGAACGGGAAGTCGGTGTTGGTGAGCGACGCGTCGGTGAGCGGGGCCAGCACGAAGCGGGCCTTGGGGCCCATCAGCCCGATCATGGCCCAGTGCTCGGTGATGTCGGAGATCTCCACGTTGCGGTCGCGGCTGGCCCGGCGCAGGCGGGCCCAGTCCCGGGTCTGGGCCGCGGCCGCGGTCACCACCATGAATCGGTCCAGGCCCAGACGAGTGACGGTGAGGTCGGCCTCGATCCCGCCGCGGTCGTTGCACCACTGGGTGTACACCGCCTTGCCCACCGGCACGTCTATGCGGGCCGTGCTCAACTCGTCGAGCACCAGCAGCGAGTCGGGACCGTCCACGGTGAACTTAGCGAACGACGTCTGGTCGAACAGCGCGACCCGCTCCCGCACCGCCCGGCACTCCTCACCGGCGTTGGCCCACCAGTTCTGATTGCCGTAGCTGTAGACGTACTCGCGGGCCTGGCCCTCGAAGGCGTACCAGTTGGGCCGCTCCCACCCCGCGGTCTCGCCCCAGACCGCTCCGGCCGCGTCGAGGCGGTCGTGCAGCGGCGACACCCGCTGGCCCCGGGCGCTCTGGTACTGGAGGAAAGGCCAGTGCATTGCGTACAGCAGCCCCAGGCTCTCGGGGACGCGCTCGGCCAGGTAGGCGGGGTCGGCCTGGAACGGAAAGGCCCGGCGGATGTCCACCGACGACAGGTCCATGGGCGGGTGGCGGTCGGCGACCCAGTCGGCCAGGGCCCAGCCGACCCCGCCCGCGGACTGGATGCCCACCGAATTGAACCCGGCGGCTACGAAGCAGCCGTCCACCTCGGGCGACTCGCCCAGGTAGTAGACCCCGTCGGGGGTGAACGCTTCGGGGCCGTTGAGGAACAGCTGGATGCCGCACTCCCCCAGCGCCGGCACCCGGTGGATGGACCGCTCGAAGATCGGGCCGATGTGGTCCCAGTCCTCGCCCAGCGTGCCGAACGAGAAGTCCCGGGGTATGCCGTCGAGGTTCCACACCTTGCCCCGGGGCTCGAAGAACCCGGCCATGAGCTTGCCGGTCTCCTCCTTGAAGTAGGTGTAGTTCGCGGGGTCGCGCAGCACCGGCGTGTCGGGGTCCAGGCCGAGCGGCTCGGACACGACGTAGAAGTGCTCGCAGGCCTGCAGGGGCACGTTGACCCCGATCTGGGCCGCGAGCTGGCGGGTCCAGATGCCGGTGGCCAGCACCACGGTCTCGGTCTCGATGCTGCCCTGCTCGGTGTCGACGCCCGAGATGGCGCCGTCGGCAGTGCGCAGCCCGGTGACGGACACGCCCTCGACGATGCGCACCCCCCGGCTGCGGGCCCCCTTGGCCAGGGCCATGGTGGTGTCCACCGGCGAGGTGTGGCCGTCGCGGGGGATGTACAGGGCGCCCACGATGTCGTCGGTGCGGATCAGCGGCCAGCGCTCCCGCAACTCGTCGATGTCGATCTCGCGGGTCTCGACCCCGAGCGAGACCGCCATGGCCGCGCCCCTCCTGATCTCCTCCCAGCGCTCGGCGTCGGCCGCTACCGAGATCGACCCGGGTGTGCGGCATCCGGTGGCCTGGTCGGTCTCGTCCTCCAGCGCCTCGTAGAGCCGGGCCGAGTAAGTGGCCAGCTTGGTGAGGCTGAAGGTCGACTTGAGCTGGGCCACCAGCCCGGCGGCGTGCCAGGTGGTGCCGCCGGTCAGCTGGTTCTGCTCAAGGACGACCACATCGGTGATGCCCCGGCGAGCCAGGTGGTAGGCCACGCTGCATCCGACGATGCCGCCGCCCACCACCACCACCTGGGCACGATCGGGCAGCCCTTGGACCATCGAACTCCCCTCCGCCGGTCGTCGGGTCCGGCTGGCTCAGCCGGTGCCGGGCACCCAGCCGGTGCCCGCCAGCGGAACTTTAGCCATTGCGGCGGCCTCTACGGTCAGCGCAGCCAGATCCTCAGGCTCGAGGTTCAGCACGTGCGACTTGCCGTTAGCCCGGGCCAGGATCTGGGTCTCGATGGTGAGCACCTGCAAGTAGTTGGCCAGGCGCCTCCCGGCCAGCACCGGATCGAGGCGGGCCGACAGGTCGGGGTCCTGAGTGGTGATCCCGGCCGGGTCGGTGCCGGCCTGGAAGTCCTCCCAGAAACCGGCCGAGGTGCCGAGGGCCTGGTACTCGGACTCGTAGGCGGGGTCGTTGTCGCCGATGGCGATCAGCGCGGCGGTGCCGATCGACGCCGCATCGGCGCCAAGGGCCAGCGCCTTGGCCACGTCCGCGCCCGAGCGGATCCCGCCCGCCACGATGAGCTTCACCTCCCGGCGGTGCACGCCTAGTTCGCGCAGGGCCCGCACCGACTCGCCGATGGCGGCCAGCGTCGGGATGCCGACATGCTCGATGAACACGTCCTGGGTGGCCGCGGTGCCTCCCTGCATGCCGTCCACCACCACCGCGTCGGCGCCGGCCTTCACCGCCAACGCGGTGTCGTAGTAGGGGCGGGCCGCGCCCACCTTCACATAGATCGGGACCTGCCAGTCGGTGATCTCCCGCAGCTCGCCGATCTTGATCTCCAGATCGTCGGGGCCGGTCCAGTCGGGATGGCGGCACGCCGAGCGCTGGTCGATGCCCTCGGGCAGGGTGCGCATCTCGGCCACCCGTTCGGTGATCTTCTGGCCAAGCAGCATGCCGCCGCCGCCGGGCTTGG